>JAWOIO010000169.1:0-4442 GCA_046484625.1 Acidimicrobiia bacterium | reverse complement strand
TTCATCATCCTCTTCAACCTGATCGCCGACGTGATGTACGGCGTTCTCGATCCCCGGGTCCGGGTCGCATGAGCAGCGAGTTCCCGGGATCGCGACCCCAGGATCGATCCACGGGCCAGGAGCGGGTGCGCGAGTCCGTCGCGGGAGGGATGGCTGCTGCCGGGAGCTCGGGGCTCCTCGACACGAGCGTGGCGGCCGACGATGCGTTCGCCACCGGCGAGCCGGTCCGCTCGCAGTGGCGCCTCGTGCTCCGGCGCTTCGTGCGCCACAAGCTCGCCGTCGTCTCGCTCGTCATCCTGGTGTTGCTCGGTGGGATGGCGGTCTTCGCCGGCGTGATCTCGCCGTACGAGTTCAACCCCACACTCGATGCGGAGACCCTGGCGGGCGCCCGCGAGCCTCCGTCCTGGGACCACCTCGCCGGCACCGACAAGCTGGGTCGCGACCAGTTCACGCGCGTGTTGTTTGCGCTGCAGAAGTCGCTCCTCGTCGGGCTCGGCGTCGCCTTCATCTCCGTCGTGATCGGCGTGATCGTCGGGTCGCTCGCGGGCTACTACGGCGGCTGGGTCGACCAGGTCATGATGCGGGTGACCGACCTGGTCCTCGTGCTTCCCGCACTCGCCGTGCTCCTGATCCTCGCGAGCAATCCTGATCCCACCTTCTTCGGGATCGTCGATCTCCCGCCCGCGACCGAGGTGAGCGGCATGATCGTGATCATCAGCATCCTGGGCTGGATGCCGATGGCCCGCATCGTGCGCGGGGAGTACCTCTCGCTCCGCGAGAAGGAGTACGTGGAGGCAGCCATCGCGGCCGGAGCGCCGGCCCGACGGATCATCCTGCGTCACCTTCTTCCCAACACCATCGGCGCGATCGTGGTGTTCGGGACCCTGGCCGTCGGCCTCGCCATCATCACCGAGGCGACGCTCTCGTTCCTCGGCGCCGGGATCCAGCTTCCCGACGTCTCGCTCGGCAACCTGATCTCCGACGCCGAGAGCACCGTCGGGACCGATCTCGCCTACCTCATCTTCTTCCCCGGGCTCGTGCTGTTCCTCGTCGTGCTCTGCGTGAACTTCGTCGGCGACGGGCTTCGCGATGCGCTCGATCCGCGGGCGGTTCGATGACGAGCGCGCTCCTCGAGGTCCGAGATCTGAAGGTCGAGTTCAAGACCGAAGACGGAGTCGTCTCCGCCGTCAACGGCGTCAGCTTCTGGGTCGCGCCCGGCGAGACCCTCGCGATCGTGGGGGAGTCGGGCTCGGGCAAGAGCGTCAGCGCGCTGTCCGTCATGGGCCTGATCGAGAAGCCGGGTCGGATCTCCGGTGGGGACATCCTGTACGCGGGACAGTCGCTCCTTGCCCTGCCCGACCGCGACTACCGGAAGCTGCGGGGTGGTGACCTCGCGATGATCTTCCAGGACCCGCTGTCGTCGCTGAACCCGGCGTTCCGGGTCGGCGATCAGATCGCCGAGGCACTGCTCACACACTCGTACGAGAAGAAGAGCGCCGCGCGTCGCCAGGCGGCGGTTCTGCTCGACCAGGTCGGCATTCCGCACGCCGGTGACCGGGCGCGTGACTACCCGCACCAGTTCTCCGGGGGGATGCGCCAGCGGGCGATGATCGCCATGGCGATCGCCAACAAGCCGAAGCTGCTGATCGCCGACGAGCCGACGACGGCGCTCGATGTGACGATCCAGGCGCAGGTGCTCGAGGTGTTGCAGGCTGCGCAGCAGGAGACCAACGCGGCCATGCTCCTCATCACCCATGACCTCGGCGTGGTGGCCGGCATCGCGGACCGCGTCGCGGTGATGTACTCGGGGCGCATCGTCGAGGAGGGCACGCTCGACGAGGTGTTCTACGAGTCCCGCCACCCGTACACGCTCGGGCTGCTGAGCTCGCTCCCGCGCCTCGACTCCGACCGCAGTCGGCCCCTGCGGACGATTCCTGGCACGCCGCCGAGCGTCCTGAGCCTCCCGCCCGGCTGTCCGCTGGCGCCCCGCTGCCCCTACGTGGAGGACCGGTGCCGGGCCGAGCGCCCGGAGCTCGAAGCGGTGGGACCGGAGACGCATCGATCAGCGTGCTTCCGCTCTGCGGAGCTCCCGGCGTTGGCGGCGGCACTCGAGGAGGTGCCGTCGCCATGAGCGAGCCGCTGCTCGCCGTCACCGACCTCGTGAAGCATTTCGACGTCACGCAGGGCTACTTCGGCGGGGCGGGAGGCGTAGTGCACGCCGTCGACGACGTGTCGTTCACGCTGGACCGCAACGAGACGCTGGGGATCGTCGGTGAGTCGGGATGCGGGAAGTCGACGACCGGGCGACTCGTACTGCGGCTGCTCGAGCCGACCTCGGGCACGATCCGCTTCGACGGCACGGATGTCCACACGCTCAAGGGTCGGGCGCTTCGAGACTTCCGGCGCCGGATGCAGATCGTGTTCCAGGACCCGTACGCGTCGCTGAACCCCCGCATGCGCGTGCAGGAGATCCTGGCTGAGCCGCTCGTGATCCAGGGGCGCCGGAATGACGTGAAGCAGCGGGTGCCCGAGCTGCTGGACATGGTGGGCCTGAGCTCGGAGCACGCGAGCCGGTACCCGCACGAGTTCTCCGGTGGGCAACGTCAGCGCATCGGCATCGCGCGGGCGCTCGCACTCGAGCCGGATCTCGTGGTACTCGACGAGCCGGTGTCGGCGCTCGACGTGTCGATCCAGGCTCAGGTGCTCAACCTGCTCGCGGAGCTCCAGGCGCGCCTGAACCTCGCGTTCCTCTTCATCGCACACGACCTGTCGGTGGTGCGCCACATCTCCGACCGCATCGCGGTGATGTACCTCGGCAAGATCGTCGAGATCGGCCCCGCAAGGGAGATCTATGTCGGCGCCGGCCATCCGTACACGCAGGCGTTGCTGTCGGCTGTGCCCGAGCCGGATCCTCGTCGCGAGCGCGACCGCCGACGGATCGTGCTGGTAGGCGACCTGCCGAGCCCGGTCGACCCGCCGAGCGGCTGCCGGTTCCGCACGCGGTGTTGGAAGGCACAGGATCGTTGAGCGTCCGAGGAACCGGAGCTCGTGGACCGCGGGCAGGGTCACCCGGTCGCGTGTCACTTCGCCGAGGTGACGGCGATCGTCTGATCGGGGCGCGGAGCGGCTCGGAGTGCTCCGGCGTGGACGGTCCGGCGCGCGATGTTGCTCAGGCGGCGTCCGCCACCGCGCCGGGTGGCGCCCGGAGATCCCAGGAGCCGTCGTCGTCCACCACGATCTCGTACCCCTCGTCGTGCACCAAGTGGTGGTGCCGGGAGCAGAGATTGGCGAGCATCTGGTAGGTGGTGAGCCCGCCGTCGGCGACGCGCTCGACGTGATGTCGGTGCAGGTTCCGGTCGGAGTCGCAGCCGCGGATCCGGCAGGTGCGGTCGCGCTCGGCGATCGCGATCTTCAACGGCATCGGCACATGGCGGGTCGTGCTCACGACCGTCTGCACGTCGACGCCGTCGGTGACCACGAGCTGCAGGAGACCGTGCGAGAGCACCTCCCGTGCGTGCGAGACGGGGACCGGCCCGACACCCGGGATCTCGCAGGTCTCGCCGGGCTCGGTGTGCCCCCGGAGGAGGGCGGGCAGGTCGACGCGAACCCGGGCGACGTGCCTCGGCCTGGTGCCGGGGACCGGTGCTCCAGAGCGAGTGAGATCGATCAGGGCGTCGAACCGGTACGCATCGTGGGACTCGCGCTGCTCGGCCTTCCGGGCGGCGTCGAAACGGGCCCGGGTGAGGGGCTCGAGCGCCTCGAGGAGGTCGGCCACGTCGGCCGTCGGGCCCGAGAAGCTGCCGTGGGTGGCCGGGCCCTGCTGCCACGTGCGGAGGTGGCGGCTGCGGTGGGCTCGCCGGGCTGCCGCCTCCGTGTCCGTCGCCGCGGCGACCACGCGTTCCTTCTCCTGACGCAGGCCCCGCAGACCGGAGCGTTCGGCCGTCCGCAGCAGCTTCGCCTCCGACGCCGGGTCGACGGCCGCGCCGGCGCTCACCAGGGATGCCTGGCCGATCGAGAGGGTGCCGGACCGGAGGCGAGCCCGCGTCTTGGGCAGGGACTCCACCCGTCGTGCGGTGACGAGTGCCTCCCGCGCCTGTCCCTCCGAGCAACCCGACGTCTCGGCGAGCCACTGCTCGGGGCTCGCGGCGCGGCCGCCGCGCCAGGCCTGGGTGTCATCGGCGCGCCGGGCGAACGTGACCTTCAGGTACGCGCACAGCCGCTCGTCCTCGGCGGCCACCTTCGTGAGCCGGGCGGCGTCGGAGCCCGCATAGCGGTCGGGCTCCGCCGTGTCGGCCAGCTTCCGCAGCGTGGCGACCGCTTCCTCGAGGTCGAACGTATGTTCGGTCATGCCCATGGAGACGATCATGGCAGGGGGGTGTGACAGTCCACCGGGCTCATGGACGAGAACTTCCCGGAGCCGACCGTGACCGCTTCGACGAGGG
>JAWOIO010000165.1:0-15067 GCA_046484625.1 Acidimicrobiia bacterium | reverse complement strand
GCCGATGGCACGCAAGCTGGGCGCGATCGGCAACCGCCCCGCCGACGTCGCTGCGCTGCTGCGGGCCGGGCACCTCGCCGGGGCGCCGCTCGGGATGACGTGGATGCGCGCCGGCGCCGGTCAGCCGCCCCGCGAGCTCGTGGCGGCGACGCTCGGGTTCCCCGTGATCCCGATCGCGATCCGTCCGGGGGGGCCACTGAACCTGCAGCTCCGGCCGTGGAAGCTGCTCATCGGCGAGCCGATGCTTCCGCCACCGGGCACCGAGCAGCACGACCAGCTCGCGGCGGCAGAGCTGTCGGAGCACGTTCGTGCCGCGGTCCAGGATCTGCTCGAGGCGCAGCGATGAACGACCCCCGATGAAGGTGGCCCGATGAAGGTGGCCCGATGAAGGTGGCCGTCGCCCGCGACGGCGTGCCGATCGCGTACGAGACCTTTGGCCCTGCCGACGGCGAGCCGCTCCTCATGTTGCAGGGTCTCGGCGCGGACTCGCGCGGGTGGGTCATGCAGCGGATGGCGTTCCGGCGCCAGTACCGCTGCATCGCGGTCGACAACCGCGGGGTCGGCGGCTCGAGTGGTGTCCCGCATCCGTACTCGCTCGAGGTGATGGCTGCCGACGCTGTCTCCGTGCTCGACGCGGAGGGTGTCGAGCGGGCCCACGTGATGGGTGCGTCGATGGGCGGCGCGATCGCCCAGATGGTCGGAGTGCAGCACGGCGAGCGGGTGCGATCGCTGGTGCTCGCGTGCACGGCGTGTCACCACCATGAGTGGCGCAGGGAGCTCCTCGAGGAGTGGGCAGCTGCAGTGCACGAGCGCGGGATGGCCGCGCTCGCGGAGGAGGGCCTGCGCTGGCTGGTCGGCCCGCGGCTGCACCGGCGCTTCGGCGTGTGGATCAACATCATGGCCCGCATCGTCCTGCAGGCCACCCCGGAGAACTTCGTCGCGCAGGTCCGCGCCATCCTCGACACCCACGACGACGTTCGGTTCGAGCTCGCCGGTGTGCAGGTCCCCACTCTCGTCATCACCGGCACCCAGGACCTCCTGACGCCGCTCGGCGACGCCGAGGAGCTCCACGAGCTGATCCCCGGCTCCCGCCTGTTCGAGCTGCGGGGTGCGGCCCATGCGCTCATGGTGGAGGCACCGAACGCGTACAACCGCGCGGTGCTTGCCTTCCTCGAGGACGCCCGTGCCGAGGTGCGCGCCTCGGCACCGCCCTCCGTCGAGCCATCCGGCGGGTAGCCGCCCGGCGATCGGCGCGAGTGTGCCCAGGAGCTGGAGGGGGAGGACGCTCAGCGGTCCCGATCGACCAGTCCGTCGACGAGCGTCCGGAGCCGGTCGGTGACGATGTCGTCGAGCCCGTGGGCTCCCGCGAGCGCCTCGTTCGCCTTGGTGGCGTGGTCCCGGGCGATCGCGAGGGTCGCCGCGACCGCACCGGTGGACGCGACCCGCCGCCGCACCTCGTCGCAGCGCTCGCGGTCGAGCGGTCCGCCGAGGTGCTCCGCCAGCGAGGCGTCCTCGGCGAGGGCCGAGATCACCGGCAGCGTGTAGATCCCCTCGACGAGATCCTGGCCCGCGGGCTTGCCGAGGGTCTCCTCGTCGGCGGTGAGGTCGAGGACGTCGTCGATGATCTGGAAGCACAGGCCGAGGTGGTGGCCGTACCGGGTGAGTGCGTCGAGAGTCGGCTCGTCGACCCGGGCGACCATGCCGCCGACGCGAGACGCGGTCGCAAAGAGGGCGGCGGTCTTGCCCTCGATCGCGGAGGTGTAGTCCTCCTCGGACCGGGTGACGTCGTAGAGGTGCTGGAGCTCGAGCACCTGCCCCCGGCACAGCTCGCCGATGGTGTCGGCCAGCAGCCCCGCCACGTCGGCCCCGAGCGAGGCCGCGAGCGAGGAGGCCCGCGCGAGCAGGAAGTCGCCCGACAGGATCGCGACGATGTTGCTCCACCGGGCGTTCACGCTCGGCACCCCGCGGCGCGTCTCGGCCTCGTCGATCACGTCGTCGTGGTAGAGGGAGCCGAGGTGGACGAGCTCACAGGCCGCGGCACCGGTGATCACGTCGTCGTGGGCAGGCGTGCTCGGGCCACCGGCCGCGTACGCCGAGCACAGGGTGAGCGTCGGGCGGATCCGCTTGCCGCCCGCCGTGATGAGATGCGCTCCGACCTCGGCGAGGAAGCGATCGTCGTGGCGGACCGATGCGAGGAGGCGGGTCTCCACGCGCTCCAGGTCGCCGACGAGCGGCGCGAGGCCCAGGGTCTCGGCCGTCGTCATGCGCCCACGCTACGGCGCCCCGCCGCGTCACTCCAAGCCGGGCTCGGCCGCGCGGTCGGGGACGCTCTGTGTGGCGATCGCACGGCTTCGGGAAGAAACTCGCCACTCCTGGTGCTGCACCGGGAGATGATCCTTGGGCACCCCCCCGGAGCTGCCGATACGCCCAGGACGACCGGGAATCTTCGTGCCGAGAGGATCGTTGGCCCGACCTTCTACACTCAAGGAGTCGATCTGACACAGCGTGGGGACTCGCTCCCCACGACCTGACGAGCGGCACCTCATCCGAGAGGGAGACACGTGTTCGAACGCTTCACCGACCGAGCCCGCCGAGTGGTGGTGCTGGCGCAGGAAGAGGCGCGCCTGCTCAACCACAACTACATCGGCACCGAGCACATCCTCCTCGGCCTGATCCACGAGGGTGAAGGCGTCGCCGCGAAGGCGCTCGAGTCGCTCGGCATCTCACTCGAGGCCGTACGCGCGCAGGTCGAGGAGATCATCGGTCACGGCGGGCAGGCCCCGTCGGGTCACATCCCGTTCACGCCGCGAGCGAAGAAGGTGCTCGAGCTCTCGCTGCGCGAGGCGCTCCAGCTCGGTCACAACTACATCGGCACCGAGCACATCCTCCTCGGGCTGATCCGCGAGGGCGAGGGCGTCGCCGCCCAGGTGCTCGTGAAGCTCGGCGCTGATCTGTCCCGCGTGCGCCAGCAGGTCATCCAGCTCCTGTCCGGCTACGCCGGGGCCAAGGAAGGCGCCAGCGCCGGGAGCGGTTCGGGGAGCGAGTCCCAGCCGTCGGGATCGCTGGTCCTCGACCAGTTCGGTCGGAACCTCACCCAGCTCGCGCGCGAGAAGAAGCTCGACCCGGTCATCGGCCGCGAGAAGGAGATCGAGCGCGTCATGCAGGTGCTGTCGCGCCGCACCAAGAACAACCCGGTGCTCATCGGCGAGCCCGGAGTCGGCAAGACCGCGATCGTCGAGGGTCTGGCCTCCGACATCGTCACCGGCGAGGTCCCCGAGACGCTCGACGGCAAGCAGCTCTACACACTCGACCTGGGTGCGCTGGTGGCCGGTTCCCGCTACCGCGGCGACTTCGAGGAGCGTCTGAAGAAGGTGCTCAAGGAGATCAAGACCCGCGGCGACATCATCCTCTTCATCGACGAGCTGCACACGCTCGTGGGTGCCGGCGCGGCCGAGGGCGCGATCGACGCCGCGAGCATCCTCAAGCCGATGCTGGCCCGCGGTGAGCTCCAGACGATCGGCGCGACGACGCTCGACGAGTACCGCAAGCACCTCGAGAAGGACGCAGCCCTCGAGCGCCGCTTCCAGCCGATCAAGGTGGAAGAGCCGTCCGTTCCCCACACGATCGAGATCCTGAAGGGGCTGCGCGACCGGTACGAAGCGCACCACCGGGTGACGATCACCGACCAGGCGCTCGTCGCGGCCGCGAACCTCGCCGACCGCTACATCTCCGACCGTCACCTCCCCGACAAGGCGATCGACCTGGTCGACGAGGCCGGCTCCCGTCTGCGCATGCGCCGCATGCAGGCTCCGCCCGACTTCCGTGAGCTCGAGGACGAGATCGCGAAGGTCCGGACCGAGAAGGAAGCCGCAATCGAGGGCCAGCAGTTCGAGCAGGCCGCGTCGTTGCGCGACCGCGAGAAGGAGCTGCTGGACCAGCGCACCACGAAGGAGAGCGACGCGCAGCGCGAGGGCGTCGACCTCTTCAACGAGGTCACCGAGGAGTCGATCGCCGAGGTGCTGGCGCTCTGGACCGGCATCCCGGTCTACAAGCTCACCGAGGAGGAGACCGCCAAGCTCCTCCGCATGGAGGACGAGCTGCACAAGCGCATCGTGGGCCAGGAGCCCGCGATCAAGGCGGTCTCGCAGGCGATCCGTCGGACCCGCGCCGGTCTCAAGGACCCGAAGCGGCCCTCGGGCTCGTTCATCTTCCTGGGTCCGTCCGGCGTCGGGAAGACCGAGACCGCGAAGACCCTCGCGGAGTTCCTCTTCGGCGACGAGAACGCGCTCATCCAGCTCGACATGAGCGAGTACATGGAGAAGCACACGGTGTCGCGGCTCGTGGGTTCGCCCCCGGGCTACGTGGGCTACGACGAAGGCGGCCAGCTCACCGAGGCAGTGCGGCGCAAGCCCTTCTCCGTCGTGCTGTTCGACGAGATCGAGAAGGCCCACCCCGACGTGTTCAACACGCTGCTGCAGATCCTGGAGGACGGGCGGCTCACCGATGCGCAGGGTCGCACCGTCGACTTCAAGAACACCGTGATCATCATGACGTCGAACCTCGGGACCGCCGACCTGCGGAAGGCGTCGATCGGGTTCGGCAAGGCCGACGAGTCGGTCACGTACGAGAAGATGAAGGACAAGGTGATGGAGGAGCTCAAGCGGCACTTCCGCCCCGAGTTCCTGAACCGCATCGACGACGTGATCGTGTTCGCCGAGCTCACCCAGGACCAGGTCACCGCGATCGTCGACCTGATGATCCAGCGGGTCACCGGCCAGCTCGAGGGGCAGGGGATCGTCTTGCAGCTCACGCACGAGGCGAAGCTGCTGCTCGCGCAGAGGGGCTACGACCCGCAGCTCGGTGCCCGCCCGTTGCGCCGCGCGATCCAGCGCATGATCGAGGACCCCCTGTCGGAGAAGCTCCTCTGGAAGGAGTTCCACGCCGGCGAGACGATCCTCGTGGATGCCGAAGACGACGAGCTCGTGTTCCGCGCGATCGAGGGGGTCGAGCCCCCGCCGGTCGAGCCCCCGCCTGTCGAGGTCGCGGGGTCCGGGACCGAGGGCTGAACCCGCCCGGGACACGTCGACTCACTCGAGCGGTGGGCGTCGGGCCGCGCGGGTTGGTCGCAGCAGGCGTCCTCGCGCTCGCGCTCGCGGGATGCGCGGTCGATGCGACGGTCACCGTGCGGGTCCGAGAAGACGGTTCGGGCACGGTTCAGGTCGAGGTGCGGGCCGACGCCGACGCGGTCACGGCCGTCGAGCTCGGCGGGGTGCCCATCGACGACGCGGTCCGTCTCGCCGATCTGGCCGACACGGGATGGTCGGTCGGTCGCTGGGTCAAGGCCGACGACGGCTCCGCCACCCTGGAGCTCGAGACCCAGTTCGACAACGTCAGTGAGGTCGCGGCGATCGTCCGCGAGCTCAACGGCGATCTCGGCCCGTTGCAGCGGATGCGGGCATCCCGCGACTCCGGGCTCCTGGCGACGCGGACCTCTGTGACCGGGCGCATCGACCTGGCCGCGGCCGGCAGCGGTGTCGCCGACGATGCCGAGCTGTCGGCAGCGCTCGTCGCCCTCGGGGTGGATGTCGGTGTGATCGACGAGCAGCTCAGGGCCCAGGTGCAGTCGTCGTTCGGGCTCGAGGTGGTCGTGCAGCTCCCGGGCGAGCCGCCGGTCACGTTCGCGCCGAAGGGTGACGCCACCAGCGCCCCCATCGACGCCTCGTCGAGTGTGCGCAACACCGAGCGTGTGCTCTACCTTGCGGCGGCCGTCGGTTTCCTTCTGCTCGCGGTCGTGGTGTGGATCCGGGGCGGTCGTCGCCGACGAGGCCGGCGGGGCGCCCGTCGTGCGGCACCGGCCCGATCCGGCGCCGCGGCATCCGCATCGCCATCGCCCGGTCGCCGCCATCGGGGTGCGCCGGGCCCGCGTCCCCCCGAGGTTCGGTCACCGGCGCGGCCGCCCGAGCGGCGTCCCCCCGACCGTCGCCCGCCCGATCGCCGGCCCCCGGACCGGGGGAAGAGGAGACCACCACCGTGACGGAACCGAGCCTGGTCCGTCGCGACCTCGGCGCCTACGGCTTCGATGCGCCGGTCGCAGCTGCGCGACTCGCCATGGTCGGCGGCGCATTCGCGCTGGCGATGGTGGCCGGAGCGTTCGCGGGCTCTGTCGTCGTGATGGCCGTCGCGTTGTTCGCGAGCTTCATTGCAGGCGTCCTCTGTCTGGCGCTGGTGTGGTCGACCCGGGTCGGCAAGCTCCGCGAACGAGTCGTGATCGTCGACGGTCTCGCGATCGTGCCCGAGGAGCGGGTGCTCGACATCGGCAGCGGCCGGGGGTTGCTCACGGTGGAGGCGGCCCGTCGCCTCGGTGCCGGTGTCGCGATCGGCGTCGACCTGTGGCGTGACGATGCGGACCCCGATTCGGAGCCTGGCCTGCTGTGGGACAACGCGGCGATCGAGGGGGTGGACGACCGGGTGGAGGTCGTCGTCGGCGACGCGTGCTCGTTGCCGCTGCCGGACACGTCGTTCGATGTCGTCGTCTCGGCGTCCACATTCCGACATCTGCCGGACCGCGGGGCCCGGATGCGAGCCATCGACGAAGCCCTCCGGGTGCTCCGTGCGGGCGGGCGCATCGCGCTCGTCGACACCCGCTACACGAAGAGCTACGAGTCCGCGCTGCGCTCGCTCGGATGCTCGGTGACGAGGTCCAAGCGCAGCTGGCAGATGTTCCCGCCGGTGCGGACTGTCACGGCGACGCGGCCACAGACCTGAGGACGTCGGGGAACTCCCGGAGCGAGGCGAGCACGACGTCGGCGCCCGCCGAGTGGAGCTCCTCGCGCCCGTGGGGCCCGGTCGTCACCCCGACCGCGAGTGCCTGCGCGGTGCGCGCACCCGCGATGTCCGAGGGCGTGTCGCCCACGTAGATCGCGGCCGACTCCTCGGCGAGCGTCGTGCCCTTTCCCGGCCCGTGGCGCCAGCCGTAGACCCGGTCGACGACCACGCCGACGTGGGCGAGGCAGGCCACCGCGTTCGGCTCGAACTTCGCGGTGACCACGATCGTGCGTCCTCCGGCGCGGGCGACGGCATCGACGGCGGCGGCCGCGCCGGGCAGCAGCGAGCAGCCGACGACCCCGATCTCCGCGTAGAGCTCGCGGTACCGGTCGGCGGCGGCGCCGACTGCCTCACGGGGGAACCAGTTGGCGAGCTCGTCCTCGAGCTTCGGGCCGAGGCGCTCGACGACGAGGTCGGCGTCGATGAACGTCCGGTACTCGCGGGCCAGGGCACACAGGGCCGCGTGGATGCCCGGTCGGGAGTCGACGAGGGTCATGTCGAGGTCGAACCCGACGACGAGCGAGGTCATCGGTCGACGGTATCGGGCGGCCGCGGCGTGATGCCCCGGTTGGCCGGCCGGCCGACGCTGTCACACCCCGGTGCGACGATCGCGTCGTGAAAGCCCGGTCGGTGCATCGCTGTGGTGAGTGTGGGGCGGAGTCGCCCCGATGGCTCGGACGCTGCCCGGAGTGCGGCGTCTGGGGCTCCCTCACCGAAGCGCTCGCCCCCCGCGCCCGGAGCGCTGCGCCCCTCGCCGCTCCGGGCGCGGGTCCGGTGCCGATCGGCGACGTCGAGCGCAGCGACGTCGATCGGGCGCCTACCGGGATCCAGGAGCTCGATCGCGTGCTCGGAGGCGGCCTCGTTCCCGGGTCGGTCACGTTGCTCGTCGGCGAGCCGGGGATGGGCAAGAGCACGCTGCTCCTCCAGGCCCTCGGGCGCTTCGCCGCGGCCGGATCGCGTTGCCTCTTGATCGGAGCCGAGGAGTCCCCGCGCCAGGTCCGCCTGCGCGCCGAGCGAGTGGGTGCGCTGCAACCGGACCTGCTCCTGGCCGGCGACACCGAGCTCGGGCGGGTCCTGGCGCACGTCGAGGCGATGGAACCCGATGTCCTCGCGATCGACTCCATCCAGGCGATCTCCGACCCCGATCGTCCGGGTGCACCCGGATCGGTCGCGCAGGTCCGCGACTGCGCACAGGCGATCGTGAGGGTGGCGAAGACGCGCGGGATTCCTGCACTGCTCGTGGGTCACGTCACGAAGGACGGCGCGCTCGCGGGCCCCCGGTCACTCGAGCACCTTGTCGATACCGTCCTCACCTTCGACGGTGACCGGCACCACACGTTGCGCTTCCTCCACGCGCTGAAGCACCGCTTCGGTCCGACGACGGAGCTCGGGCTCTTCGAGATGTGCGGCGATGGTCTCGACGATGTCCCCGACCCCTCGGCCCTCTTCCTCTCCGACCGTCGGGTCGACGCGTCCGGCTCCGTGGTGGCGCCGATCGTCGAGGGTCGTCGGCCGATGCTGGTCGAGGTGCAGGCGCTGGTCGCACCGACGTCCGCGCCCATGCCACGGCGTTCCGCGACCGGGCTCGACGGGTCGCGTCTCCCGCTGCTCCTCGCGATCCTCGAGCAGCACGCCGGGATCGCGCTCGGGACGGCCGAGGTGTACGCGAGCGTCGCGGGAGGGGTCCGGGTCGCGGAGCCGGGGGTCGACCTGGCCGTCGCCCTCGCGATCGTGAGCGCGCGCGAGGGCACCGCGATGGCGCCGGAGACCGTCGCGATCGGGGAGATCGGCCTCGGTGGCGAGCTCCGCCAGGTGGCCCAGTCCGCGCGACGGGTCGCCGAGGCGGGCCGGCTCGGCTTCACCAGGGTCATCGGTCCTCCCTCGCTCGCGGCCGCCCCGGGGCTGCAGGTCGCGGCGGCGCGCACGCTCCGTGAGGCGATCGGGCTCGGCTTCGGTGCTGTCGATGTGCGGGCTGCCTGAGGTCAGTTCGCGCCGCGAGCGGTATCGTGGCCGCAGCGAGTCGTCACCGCGACGGGAGAGCGAGCGCAGCCCATGCCCACCCCGCCACGATCCGAAGCGCTTCTCGCCGCCCTCCGGCTCGCGGCTCCCGGCACGCAGCTGCGCGCCGGGATCGAGCGGATCATCCAGGCCCGGATGGGTGCCCTCATCGTGGTCGGCGCCGGACCCGCTGTGCTCTCGGTGTGCTCCGGTGGGTTCCTCCTCGACGCGGAGTTCACGCCGCCGCGCCTCTCCGAGCTCGCCAAGATGGACGGTGCGATCATCCTGGCGGACGACTGCGGCCGGATCGTGCGCGCCAACGTGCACCTCGTCCCCGACCCGAACATCCCGACGTCGGAGACCGGGACCCGCCACCGCACGGCGGAGCGAGTGGCACGTCAGATCGAGGTGCCCGTGATCACGGTCTCCGAGGACCGCTCGGAGGTCGCGATCCACATCGGGGGAGTCAAGCAGCCGATCGAGCCGACGGCGCGGGTGCTCGCCCGCGCCGACCAGGCCCTGCAGATCCTCGAGCGCTACAAAGCCCGACTCGACGCCGTGAGCGGTGCGCTGTCGGCGCTCGAGATCGAGGGGCTCGTCACGCTCCGCGATGCGGCGTCGGTGCTCCAGCGCGCCGAGATGGTGCGTCGGATCTCCCACGAGATCGAGGGATTCGTGATCGAGCTCGGGAGCGACGGCCGTCACGTCCTGCTCCAGCTCGAGGAGCTGATGAGCGGCGTCGAGGACGACCGTCGGCTCGTGGCCCGCGACTACTCGGCGGAGATACCCGACACGGAGCTCGTCGACCTGCTCGCGCGGCTCGCGGCGTTCGACGACGAGGAGGTCCTCGACCTGGAGCAGGTTGCGAGCGTGCTCGAGCTGGGCGCCGACACCGGGCTCGACGCGGCGGTCCAGCCGCGCGGATTCCGGCTCCTGCACAAGATCCCTCGCCTCCCCGAGCTGGTCTCCGACCATGTCGTCGAGCGGTTCCGCGACCTGCAGATGATCATGCGGGCGAGCGTCCCCGACCTGGTGCAGGTAGAGGGCGTCGGGGACGCGCGAGCCCGCGCGATCAAGGACGGCCTCGCCCGCATCGCCGAGTCGAGCATCCTCGACCGGTACTCCTGATCCGCACCGCCGGGTTCCCACGTCCTACTGGTCCGATGCCGCGCGTAGCCTTTGCGCCATGGCCGAGCTGTTCGAAGGATCCCGCGCCGCGACCGTCGAACGGGTGACCGTCGCCGGCGACGACGGTGTCGCGGTGGAGACGATCCTGGCCGAACCGGCGGTCGGCGAGCCCACGGGTGCGGTCGTCGTGCACCCCGACATCATGGGGATCCGTCCCCTGTTCGATGACCTCTGTCGGCGCCTGGCGACCCACGGGTTCGTGGTCGCGTGCCCCGAGCCGTTCGCCCGCGCGACCACCGAAGACCGCGCCGGTGACGACCCGACCGCGCGCATGGGGCTCGTGGCGTCTCTCGACGACCGCCTCCAGATGAGCGACCTCGCCGCGGCTGCCGATCTCGTCGGAGAGCGACACGGGGGCGACGCCGTCTCCGTCCTCGGGTTCTGCATGGGTGGCATGCAGACGCTCAAGGCCGCCGCATCGGGACGCTTCGAGCGGGCCGTGGCGTTCTACGGGATGATCCGCCTCCCCGACGCATGGCAGGGCCCGAACGTGTGGGAACCCCTTGCGACGGCCGCGGAGGTGTGTCCCACACTCGGGCTGTTCGGCGACGCCGATCCGTGGACGCCCGCGGCCGACATCGACGCGCTGCGTGACGCCTGGCGTGACCGGCCTGACTGCGCGGTCGTGGTCTACCCCGATGCCGACCACGGGTTCGTCCACGCTCCGGAGCGTCCGGCACACCGACCGGACGACGCGGCCGACGCCTGGCGTCGCACCCTCGCCTGGATCACCGTCTAGCGAGCCCGGTGGTCAGAGCTCGGCGCGCTCCTGGAGCGCCTGGCGATCCAGGATCCGATAGTTGTTGCGGCCCTCGAGCTCGAGCCAGTCGAGACGGATGAAGAGCGAGATGGCCTTGTTGACCCGCTCGCGGGACGCGCCGACCATCGACGCGAGGTCCTCCTGGGTCACGGGCAGCGTGAACACGTCCTGGTCGCCCGCGAGCTCGAGGAGCCGCTTCGCGGTGCGCGCGGGCACGTCGCGGAACACTGCGTCGGCGAGCACCTCGTCGGTCGCGCGAAGGCGGCCCACGAGGAGCCGAACGACGATCCAGAGCAGCTCGGGCTGCTCCCGCAGCGCCGTGCGCACCGGCTCGTACGAGACCTCGAGCAATGTCGTGTCCACGAGCGCGCGCACATCGGCGGAGCGAGGAGCGCCGTCGAACATCGGGAGTTCGCCGAAGAGGCCGCCGTCCTCCAGGACCGCGATCACCGACTCGCGTCCGTCGCCGGACTGGGTCGCGATCGCGACGCGGCCGTGGTCCACGATGAACAGTGAGGACGACTCGTCGCCTTGACGGAAGAGCAACTCGTGCCGGTGCAGCACCCGGGTCTCGGCGAACTGCAGCAGTGCCTCCAACAGGTCCGGTGGCAGCGCGGCGAACAGGTCGGTGGTGTCGGCGAGACGTCGTTCAGGCACTTCGGGACCCCCGCGGCGCAGCGTAGTGCCACCACTCGGGGCCCAACACCCGTCTGGTATCGTGAGAGGCGCTCAGTCACGGCAGCGGATCTCGGCCGCCGGTCCCGCCGGTCCCGTCGGTCCCCGCCTGTCGAACCCTCCCCCGAGCACCTCCCCCAGCGCATCCGTCCCAGCCATGCTCCCGAACCGTTCCTGAGGTCTGCCATGCCGTTCGCCGTCGGCGACAAGGTCGTCTACCCGCACCACGGTGCGGCGATCATCGAGGGCAAGGAGAAGCGCGTCTTCGAGGAGAAGAAGACCGACTACTTCGTGCTGCGGATCACCTACGGAGACCTGAAGGTCTCCATTCCCGTCGACAAGGCCGAGGAGATCGGCCTGCGCGACGTGATCAACGACGAAGAGGTCGAAGAGGTGTTCACCGTCCTCCGCAAGAAGGAGGCGCGCATGCCCACGAACTGGTCGCGGCGCTTCAAGAACCACGTCGAGAAGCTCAAGAGCGGCGACATCTACCAGGTCGCCGAGGTCGTCCGGAACCTCTCGCTCCGCGAGGCCGACAAGGGCTTGTCGGCGGGGGAGAAGCGGATGCTCGCCCGAGCTCGCCAGATCCTGGTCTCCGAGCTGACGTTCGCGCTGAACGTCGACGAGGAGACCGCCGAGCTGCGCCTCGACGACGTCCTCACCGGGAAGGACGAGCCGATCGCGAAGGCGCCGGCCAAGAGGGCTTCCAAGACGTCGGCCGGGACGTCGGCGGCGAAGAAGACGGCGAAGAAGTCCACCGCCACGAAGTCCACCGCCACGAAGTCCAGCGCGAAGAAGTCCAGCGCGAAGAAGTCGGCTGCGAAGAAGGCGCCCGCCAAGAAGGCGGCGAAGGCGCCGGCCAAGAAGAAGTAGGGCCGGCGACCGAGCGATGGCCCCCGCCGCCCGGGCCCGAACGGCCGCGGTCGTCGTCGCCGGTGGGCGGGGCGAGCGATTCGGGGCTCCGAAGCAGTTCCTCACCGTCGGCTCGAGCCGACTCGTCGACCTCGCGGTCGCCGCCGCCTCGGCCGTCTGCGACGTCGTGGTGGTCGTCCTCCCCGGCGACCGCGTCTGGGACGGTCCCACGGTCACCGCCACGGCCGTCGGCGGGGCGTCCCGCTCGGCCTCCGTCCGATCCGGTCTCGGAGCCGTGCCCGCCGACGTGGAGATCGTCGCGGTGCACGATGCCGCCCGCCCGCTCGCTACCCCTGCGCTCTTCGAGCTGGTGATCGACACCGTCCGGGCCGGTGCCGACGCTGCGGTCCCGGCCCTCCCGATCACCGACACGGTGAAGCGCGTCGCCGGCGACCGCGCGACGGAGACACTCGACCGTTCCGGGCTCGTCGCCGTGCAGACGCCTCAGGCGTTCCGGGTCGCGGCGCTGCGGGCAGCCCACGCCGGCGGCGCCGACGCGACCGACGATGCCGCGCTGATCGAGGCGAGCGGCGGGACGGTCGTCGTGGTCCCCGGGGACCGACGCAACGTGAAGGTCACGGACGTGGCCGATCTCCAGCTCGTGGAGTCGCTGATGCGGGCGGACGCCCGGTGAACGTTCGCATCGGTCTCGGCTTCGACGTGCACGCCTTCGGTGGCGCGGGGCCGCTGGTCCTGGGCGGTGTCGTGATCCCCGACGGTCCCGGGCTGGAAGGCCATTCCGACGCCGATGTCGTCGCGCACGCCGTCGCCGACTCCCTCCTGGGTGCGGCCGGGCTCCCGGACCTCGGGACGCTCTTCCCGGCGTCGGACCCGGCGCATCGCGACGCCTCGTCCATCGCACTGCTCACCGACGTGGTGGGGCGCGTGCACGCGGCCGGATGGGAGGTCGCCAACGTGGACGTGGTCGTCGCCGCTGAGGCACCACGACTCGGCCCCCAGGTGCCCGCGATGGCGACGCTGCTCACCGATGTCGTCGGTGGGGCGGTCTCGGTCAAGCCCAAGCGGACCGAGGGGGTCGGCGCCGTCGGGCGGGGCGAGGGCATCGCGGCGTGGGCTGTCGCACTCCTCGTGTCCGGGTGAGCCCGGTCGCCGAATCAGACGCGCTCCGAGTGCGCACGGCTGCGTAGCCTGACGATGTGAGCATCCGCATCCACGACACGTTGCAGCGCGACAAGGTCGACCTGGATCTCCGCGATCCCGGGGCGATCACGATCTACGTGTGCGGGCCGACGGTGTACGACGTCCCCCACGTCGGCCATGGACGCACCGCACTCGTCTACGACGTGATCCGCCGCTATCTGACATGGAGTGGTCTGGCCGTCCGGTACGTCTCGAACATCACCGACATCGAGGACAAGATCATCACCCGCGCCGCCGAGCAGGGCGCGTCGGCGTCGGAGGTCGCGCAGCAGAACGAGGTGGCGTACTGGGAGCAGCTCGACCGGTTGGGCGTGATGCGCCCCGACGTCATGCCGCGGGCGACGGAGTACATCGAGGAGATGCTCGAGCTGATCGCTGCGCTGGTGGAGTCGGGCAACGCGTATGTGGTCGAGGGCCAGGGCGTGTACTTCGACGTCGCGTCGTTCGCGACCTATGGGGCGCTCCCGCACCGATCGGTCGAGCAGCTGCTCGAGTCGGCCGGGGCGCGGGTCGAGGTCGACGAGACCAAGCGAAGCCCGATCGACTTCGCGCTCTGGAAGGCCGCCAAGCCGGGGGAGCCGACCTGGGAGTCGCCGTGGGGTCCGGGTCGGCCCGGGTGGCACATCGAGTGCTCCGCGATGGCGCTGGGCCTCCTCGGGGAGGGGTTCGATCTCCACGGCGCCGGTGACGACCTCGTCTTCCCCCACAACGAGAACGAACGCGTGCAGGCGGAGGCAGCGGGACACCGGTTCGCCCGCCATTGGATGCACTCGGGGATGGTCGAGATCGGCGGCGAGAAGATGTCGAAGTCGCTCGGCAACTTCCGCACCCTCGCCGAGGCGCTCGACGCGCATGGGCCGCGGGCGTTCCGCCTGGCTGTGCTCCAGACGCACTACCGCCGCGCGACCGAGCTGGGCGATCCCGAGCTCACCGCAGCCGCGACGGGCGTCGCCCGGTTGGATGCTGTGGTGCGACGCGCCGACGCAGCGGAGATCCCCTGGTCGGGGTCCACGATCGACGAGGCGACGAGGGACGCGTTCACGGCCTCGATGGACGACGACTTCGGCACGCCGGGTGCGCTGGCGGCGATCTTCGAGGCCGCAGCGGCGGCCAACATCGCGATCGACGAGGGTGACGGCGGCCGCGCCGCGTCGCTCGTCGCCGCGATCGTGGAGCTCGCGGATGTGCTCGGCGTCGAGGTCGGTGCAGCGGAGGAGTCAGACGCTGATGTGGAGACGCTGATCGCCGAACGCAACGACGCCCGGGCGCGTCGCGACTTCGCCGCCGCGGACGCGATCCGCGACGAGCTCGCAGGCCGGGGGATCGTCCTCGAGGACGGGGCCGGCGGCACCACCTGGCACCGGATGTGAGTCGCGCCGACACGCGCGGCCCGCGTCGAGGCGGCGACGACCTCGGTGGAGAGATCGTCCCCGGCCGACGGGCGGTCCGCGAGCTGCTGCGCTCGGGACGACGTTCGGTCCGCCACGTGCTCCTCGCGCGTGATCGTGACCGGAGCGAGGTCGTCGACGAGATCGTCGAGCTGGCGGC
>JAWOIO010000094.1:0-5372 GCA_046484625.1 Acidimicrobiia bacterium | reverse complement strand
GCACCGGTGGCCGTCGCGGGCGAACACGGCGCGGCGCGAGAGCGGGACCCGGGAGCGGAAGGGCACCCGCACGAAGTGGACGAGCCGTATCACCGACGGTGCCGGCATGCTCGCCCGCTCGGAGCGCCACAGGGCGCCGTTGCGCTCGACGATCTCGGCCTTCTCCTTGAGCACCAGCACGACGGCTCGGCGGACCGAGACGACGCAGAGCGGCTCGAAGGTGGCGTTGAGCAACAATGCTCTCCCCAAGCCAAGCTCCTGACGACGTGCGGTGCGGGAAGTCTACCGGTGCCGCACGCGGGCCCGGTCGCTGCGCTGCCGATCGAGGGATCGGCACCAGGCGAGGTACGCGACGAGGTCGTCCGGTACCGGGGCATGGTTCGTCGTGCTCCCGTACTGCGTCTCCAACCGGAACCTCACGAAGGCGGCCGGCGGCCGAGGGACGAAGGGCACCCGATGCCACCAGCCCCTCGGGCTGCTCCGACCGACGATCCGGAGGGCCGCGGGCCACAGCCCGGGACGCACCAGCACGGCCCCGATCGCTCGTGGCCAGGCGGGGGCGCGCGACGACGGCACGGCGCCACCGTAGCGCCGCGACCCGCTGCTACGGTCGCCCGGGTTCGACACGAGCCGACGACGAGGAGGAGCACGTGGCCCGAACCGCGACGGCGCCCGTCGACGTCGCTGCGCTCAGTGACGCGCTCCTCACCAACATCGAGCGGGTGATCCGCGGCAAGCGCGACCAGATCCGCCTGGCGCTCGTGTGCCTGTTCGCCGAGGGTCACTTGTTGATCGAGGACGTCCCCGGGGTCGGCAAGACGGTCCTGGCCAAGGCGCTCGCACAGTCGCTGGCAACGATCGCCCATCGCATCCAGTTCACCCCGGACCTGCTCCCGTCCGACGTCGTGGGGGTCTCGGTCTGGAACCAGGCGAAGGCGGAGTTCGAGTTCCGCCCCGGCGGGGTCTTCGCGCACGTCGTGCTCGCCGACGAGATCAACCGGGCCTCGCCCAAGACGCAGTCGGCGCTGCTGGAGGCGATGGAGGAGCGCCAGGTCTCGGTGGACGCGACCACCTACGCGCTCCCCCGGCCCTTCCTCGTCGTGGCGACGCAGAACCCGATCGAGCTCGAGGGCACCTATCCCCTCCCCGAGGCCCAGCTGGACCGCTTCCTGATGCGCATCCCCATGGGCTACCCGAGCCGGGACGCCGAGCTCACGATCCTCGAGAGCCACGGCGCCGGCGAGGTCCGAGCCGAGTCCCTGGACGCAGTCGCGACGGCCGAGCAGGTCTCGGCGGCGGTCGACGCGACCTCCGAGGTGTACGTGGCCTCGGCGATCCAGCACTACATGCTCGACCTGGTGGAGGCGACCCGCGCCCACCCCGAGCTCATCCTCGGCGTGAGTCCGCGCGGCGCGATCGCCTTGCAGCGCGCCGCACGCGCCCTCGCCGCGACGTCGGGGCGCGAGTACGTGATCCCCGACGATGTGAAGTTCCTCGCGGTCCCGGTGCTGGAGCACCGCGTCATCGTCACCCCCGAGGCCGAGCTCCGGGGGATCACGGGGGTCGACGTGATCCGCGCCGCGGTCGCTTCGGTCGCGGTCCCCGGCGCAACCGGGTAGGCATGGCGCGCTCGCTCGGATCCCCCGGTCCCACCCGGCGGGGCTGGACACTCGCGGGTGCGTCGGCCGCGTTGGTCGTCGGCGGGCGGCTGGTCGGATCGCTCGGCCTCGTGGGGCTGGGCCTCGCCGGACTCCTCCTCGTCGTCTTCGCCCTGATCTCGGTCGCGCCGCGCGCGCCCGCGCTCGAAGCGCGGCGATTCGCGCGCCCGAGCCGCGTGCACGTCGGCGGCGAGGGACGGGTGGTCCTCGAAGGGCGCACGACCGCGCGCACCTCGCTGCTGGCCCTCACCGAGTACGTCGACGGAGGACGCCGAGCCGCCCGCTTCGTCCTCCCTCCGGGCCCCGCGGGCACGCCGGTCGAAGCCGTCTACCGGGTTCCCACCGAGCAGCGCGGCCTGCACGAGCTCGGCCCGCTCGTGGGCATCGTCAGCGACCCCCTCGGGCTCGCACGCCGCTCGTGGGAGCTCCTGGCGGCGACGGACCTCGTGGTGCGACCCCGGCTCCACGACATCGTCGCCCCCGGTCGTGGCGGCGGGGGCGAGCAGGATCCCCGGGCCGACGGCCCGCGCGTCCCCGCGTTCGAGGCATCCGGTGACTTCCTCGCGCTGCGCGACTACGAGTCGGGCGACGATCCCCGCCGGGTGCACTGGCGCTCCTCCGCACGCCGGGGACACCTCGTCGTCCGCCAGGACGAAGCCGCGGCCCCCGGCCGCGTCGTCGTGCTGCTCGACACCCGCCCGTGGGTCCACGACCCACAGTCCTTCGAGATCGCCGTCGAGGCCGTGGCGTCGATCGCGTTGCGACTCGACCACGACGACGCACCCGTGGAGGTGCTCACGAGCTCGGGGCTCGTGCTCGCCCGCCCCGGCCCGGGGACCCTCGAGCTCCTGATGGACCGCCTCGCCGTCGTCGAGGCGACCGAGCCCGATCTCCTCGCCGCAGTCGGTGGACGACTCGCCCGGCGACTCGGGGTCGGCGCCGTGGTGGCGTGCACGGGAGCTCCCGACGACGCCCTCGTCGACGCGATCGCCGCGGTCGGTCGGCGCGCCGAGCTCACGATCGTCGCGGCCAGGGCACCCGATCCCGGGGTCGTCATCCGGGTCCCGACGGTCGACGTCACGAACGGTGATCTGGCAGCGGTATGGAACCGCTTCACGGCCCTCCGGCGCACCCGGCGAGCCGTGTGATGGCGCGCCCCGGGGTCCCGACGTTCGTGCGCGACCTCCCGGTCACCGCAGCACTGATCCTGCTGGGCATCAGCGTCGCCATCGCGTTCGACCGGGTCCTCGCCGGGGGGCGGTGGGTCCCCGCGCTCGTCGCCGCGGTGGTGCTCGCGCACCTGGTGGCACTGGCCGGACGGGCGTTCGGCCGTGGACCGCTCGGGACCGGCATCGCGTCAGGGCTCACGCTCCTCGCGTTCCTCCTCGTGCTCGCACCCAGCCCCGGCTCGCCAGGCTCCCTCCTCGACGCGGTCGGTGCCGGCTGGCGGGTGGTCCTCGACGACCCCGTCCCGATCAGGGCGACCGACGGAGTGATCGTCCTGGCGGTGCTCGTGGTCTGGGTCGCCGCCGCCCTCGCCGACCAGCTCGCGTTCCATCGCGGTGCCGCGCTCGGCGCCGTGGCTCCGGGGCTGATCGTCGTGGTCTGGTGCGTCGCCCTCGGGACGCGCGCCGACCAGTGGGTGACGATCCTGGTGTTCGGGGCCACGACGGTGGTGTTCCTCGCGCTCCAGCACCAGGCGCTGCTGGCCCGTCGCCGCACGCGGATCGGGAGCGGACGCCTCGTGGACGCGCCGGGACTCGTCGCCGTCGGCGTGATTGTCGGTGTCGTCGCCGTGGTGCTCGGCGTGGCCGGTGCCGGCGCGATCCCCGACGTCGACCAGCCGATCGTCGACGTCGCCGGCGTCGGGACCGACGGAGGGAACCGCACCTACCGCACCTCGGTACCGCCACTGCTCGACGTCGGCGACCAGTTGCGCGACACGGAGGTCGTCGAGGTGTTCACCGTGGGCGCCGACCGCCCCGACTACTGGCGCACCACCGCGCTCGACCAGTACCAGGAGATCGGCGGAGGTCAGTGGACGCTCACGGCCGAGGGTGACGACGCCGTGGGTCAGGGACTCGACGGTCCGGTGCCGGCGGACGCGCTCGTGCAGCGCTATCGGATCGGGCCACTCGGGGAGCGTTGGATGCCGGCGGCGTTCGAGGCGGTCGCCGTGAGCGATCCCGACACCCTCGTCGTCCGGGCTTCGACCACGCTCGTGAGCGCTGCCGAGGTCGTCGACGGGCAGCGCTACACGGTCCGCTCGTCTACCCCGCCGACCGTGCTCGACGCGCGCGAGCAGGAGGACGCCGCCCGATCGATCCCGAAGCGCCTCGAGGAGTTCACCGTCCTCCCGGCCGGGGTCCCGGAGGTCGTGCGGACCGAAGCGGCGCGGGTCACGAACGGGCTCGAGAGTCCACTGGCGCGAGCGCAGGCGCTCCGCGACTACTTCCGCGACGGGTCGTTCACCTACGACACGAGCATCATGCTCGGGGACGACGTCGGCGCCACCGTGCAGTTCCTGCGCGATCGGCGCGGGTTCTGCGTCCAGTTCGCCAGCACCTACTCGCTCATGGCCCGAGCCGTCGGGCTCCCGGCCCGCGTTGCGGTCGGCTTCACGCCCGGCGTGCCGGACCCGGAGACCGGGATCTACTCCGTGACCAACCACGACGCCCACGCCTGGCCCGAGGTCTGGCTGGCGGGCGTCGGATGGACGCACCTGTTCGACCCGACCCCGCCGAGCGACGGGCCCGGAGGCAGCGCGCTTCCCGGCGAGGTACCGCCGACCGAGGCTGCGCCGCCCGGACCCGGGGACCCCACCTCGGTCCCGGGCGAGACGACGCCCGCGACCGATCCCACGACGGCCCCGGTGCCGTCGGACACGCCGGACACGGCGCCCGGCCCGACCGATGACCAGAGCGGTGGTGTCACGATCGCGGCCGATCCTCCGTCCGGGCCGGGGGCGTCGTGGTTTCTGACCAATAGCTCTCCCAGCCCATGGACGGCGCTGATCTGCATCGTTTCCGCCTGGCCGTCGGCGGGGTCGGCGGTGTAGAGCACGCCACTGGCCGCCACGTCCACCATGGCCAGGCCAAGCACGCACATCGGCGTCTCGGTGAGATCGATGCCGGCCATCTGGCGATAGCTGATGGCCCGGGGTGAAAAGGAACTGGCCACCACTTCTTTGTAGGCTCCGGCTAATCTCTCACCAGCCACATTGAGCACCGAACGGTACTGACCGGCAAACGAGGCCTCGGAATCTTCCCGCACTGCGCTGCTGCGCATGGCCAGCCGGATGCCGGGTTGGGCTTGCTGTTCAATGGTGTGGTAATGGGCCTGCAAAAGGGCCAACATATCCTCGGGAACATCGGCACCCAGGATCAGGTTGACGAGGCGTTCACTCACCTCAGCCAACTGGGGGTCGTTTGGAGACAAGCCAGCCAGCTCATCAAGCACCAGTTGATCGAGGTGATTGTCCTTGAGAAAACGGTCATAGCCGCCGGCGGTGACGACGAACCCCGGCGGAACCAACAGGTCGGTTTATTGGGCAATCCGCGCCAGATTCGCGGCCTTGCCGCCGGCATCACCGGTGGCGGTGGCAGGTAAATCCGCCAGTGCCACCACGACCGGTAGGTCTTGCAGGATCACCGTGGGCCGTAGAACCCTGCGAACTTGGGTGTTGATTGCATCGACTTGCTGATTGAGCAGTGC
>JAWOIO010000093.1:0-5337 GCA_046484625.1 Acidimicrobiia bacterium | reverse complement strand
CGACGAGCCGGTGGGCGAGCTCGTCGACATGGCGCGGATCGCCGACGTCGTCGCGCGTGAGGTGGGCCTTCCCGATCTGGACCGTGCGGTAGCCGGCATCGCGCAGCGCGTGCAGGTAGGTGGGAGAGCCGGGGCTGACCTCGGCCCAGTTCGTGTACACGCCGTGGTCGCGCACGTACCGCTCCGTGAGGAACGACGCCCGGGCCGGCATGCACAGCGGGCCCTGACAGCTCGTGCGGGCGAATCGCACACCCTCGGCGGCGAGACGATCCAGGTTCGGTGTCTGGACGGTCGGATCGCCCGCGCAGCCCATGACGTCGGCCCGGTGCTGGTCGGCCATGACCAGGAGGATGTTCGGGGCCCGGGATGCCACGAGGGAATCCTTGCCCAGACCGTGTGGGTCGGACCAGACGCCCGCCACGACGGATTCTGACGTTTCCCCCGCCCTGCGAGCGCGGGTATCGTGCCGAACGGCCGCGAGGCCGACGGATTCAGTGGGGGGACTGGATGGGTTCGACGGCGACACGCGAGGTCTCGAGCAC
The DNA here is from genome assembly GCA_046484625.1 of Acidimicrobiia bacterium. Lineage (GTDB taxonomy): Bacteria > Actinomycetota > Acidimicrobiia > IMCC26256 > PALSA-555 > DASUAO01. Next base: position 4,795 of record JAWOIO010000093.1, on the reverse strand, counting down.
CTCGACGCGCCGTACCGACGCGCCCGCGGTGACGCTCGAGGGTCTGTCGAAGCGATTCGGCAAGGTGGACGCCGTCGATGACGTCGGCCTCGAGATCGCCGAGGGCGAGTTCTTCTCCTTGCTCGGACCATCCGGTTCGGGCAAGACGACGTGTCTACGGCTCATCGCTGGGTTCGAACGTCCCTCAGCGGGACGAGTGCTGCTCGCGGGAGAGGACGTCACGGATCGCGCGCCATACGAGCGCGACGTGAACACGGTGTTCCAGGACTACGCGCTGTTCCCGCACATGTCGGTGCGTCAGAACATCGCGTACGGCCTCCGGGTGAAGCGGGTGCCGCGCACGGAGCGCGACGCACGCGTCGACGATGCCATCAGCATGGTGCACCTCGACGGGATGGCCGACCGCCGTCCCGCGCAGCTCTCCGGTGGGCAGCGCCAGCGGGTCGCGCTCGCGCGAGCGCTCGTGAACCGGCCGGAGCTCCTGCTGCTCGACGAGCCGCTCGGGGCCCTCGACCTCAAGCTTCGACAGGCCATGCAGGTCGAGCTCAAGTCGATCCAGCGCGAGGTCGGGATCACGTTCATCTACGTGACCCACGACCAGGAGGAAGCTCTCACGATGAGCGATCGGCTCGCCGTGTTCAACGAGGGTCGTATCGCACAGGTCGGGACGCCCGCAGACGTCTACGAGAACCCGTTGACCGCGTTCGTCGCCGGGTTCGTCGGCGTCTCGAACGTCCTGCACGGCGACCTCGCGGCGAGGGCGGGTGGTGCGCCCGGTGAGACGTTGACCTTGCGGCCGGAGAAGATCCGGCTCGAGGCCCCTCAGACCGCCATCGCCGAGGACGAGGTCGCGTGCGATGGAACCGTGCGCGACGTCGTCTATCTCGGCGCGCACACGAGGTACCTGATCGCGCTCGAGGGTGGCGACGACATCACTGTCGTCGAGCAGAACCTCGACACATCGTCGACGCAGGCATCGGCCGCCAAAGGCAGGTCGGTGCGCGTCGTCTGGAAGCGTGCGTCCGCGCGGCCGTTGGTCGCGGGTTTGGGCGACACGGGAGCAGCGAACCATTCCGGTTCGGACCACAGGGGGGAAACCAAGTGAGGAAGCAGACACGCATTGCCGCGCTCATGGGGGCGGTGGTGATCCTCGGCGCGTTCATGACGGGCGTCGCCGGGGCGCAGGGCAAGGGGGAGGGCGAGGTCTCCATCGTTGCCTGGCCCGGCTACATCGAGGACGGCTCCACCGACGAGGCCTACGACTGGGTGACCAAGTTCGAGAAGGACACCGGTTGCGAGGTCTCGGTCAAGACGGCGGGGACGTCCGACGAGATGGTGGCCCTCATGACCACCAGCGACGAGTACGACCTCGTGACGGCGTCCGGGGACGCGAGCCTGCGCCTCGTGGCCGGGAAGACGGTCAAGCCGGTCGACGTCAAGAAGATCAAGGGCTACAAGAACGTCGACGAGCGTCTCCAAGACGCTCCGTGGCACACGGTCGACGGCAAGCACTATGGCGTCCCGTACCAGTGGGGCTCCAACGTGCTCATGTACAACACCGAGGTCTTTCCCGAGGCACCCACCTCGTGGGACGTCGTGTTCGAGGAGCAAGCGCTGCCCGACGGACAGTCGAACAGCGGTCGGGTCCAGGCCTATGACGGCGGCATCTACGTCGCTGACGCCGCCCTGTTCCTGATGCACCACCAGCCGGAGCTCGGCATCGAGGACCCGTACGCGCTCAACGAGGAGCAGTTCGAGGCCGCGCTCGACCTGCTCCGGGAGCAGCGTGATCTGGTCGGTCGCTACTGGCACGACGTGACCCTCCAGATCGAGGACTTCACCAACGAGGGCTACGTCGCGAGCAGCACGTGGCCGTTCCAGGTGAACCTCCTCGTCGCCGACGGACAGCCGATCGCGAGCACCATCCCCGAAGAGGGCGCGACCGGTTGGGCTGACACGACGATGATGGCCTCGAACGCACCGCACCCGAAGTGCGCCAAGCTCTGGATGGAGCACTCCATCACGAAGCAGGTGCAGGGTGACCTGGCGTCGTGGTTCGGTTCGGTTCCTGCGGTCCCCGCAGCGTGCGACGGGAACGAGCTCCTCGGTCCCGACGGCTGCGAGACCAACGGCATCGAGAACTTCGACAAGATCAGCTTCTGGAAGACGCCGCAGGCGGACTGCTTCGGCAAGGGCGATGACTGCATCCCCTACCAGGAGTGGGTCACCGCGTACGTCGGCGTCATCGGCGGCCGGTAGGAGTCAACGGTCAGACGGGTCGTGTGCCGGATGGGGCTTCGTGCCCCATCCGGCACCTCCCGTGATCGTCCGCGTCCATGACCAGCTCGGTCGCCACTCCGCCGCCACCTGCCGCGCCGCCGTCGGCCGCCCCGACCCCACGCGGAGTGCGTCCCACGCGCGCGCACCGTGTCTCGGCGTTCTTCCATCGTCATCCGCGCCTGAAGCTCGCGCTGATGCTCGCGCCGCCGCTGATCTGGCTCGGCGTCGTGTACCTCGGCTCGCTGGGCGGGTTGCTCGTCCAGAGTTTCTACCGACTCGACGATTTCAGCGGCACGGTCGTCCGAGAGCTGACGCTCGACACCTGGGAGAGCCTGAACACCGCCTCCAACCGCGACATCGTCGGTCGCACGGTCGTGATGGCCGCAGCGACGACGGTCCTGTGCGCGATCTTCGCCTATCCCATCGCCTACTTCATGGCGCACTTCGCGCGCCCGACGCTCAAGACCGTGTTGTTCATCGCCGTGCTCGTACCGCTGTGGTCGAGCTACCTCGTGCGGGTCTACAGCTGGAAGCTGATCCTCGCCAAGGACGGGGTGATCACCTGGTTCGCTGATCAGCTTCACCTCGGCTTCGTGATCGAGGCACTGCTCGAAATCCCTTCATGGGGTGGGCCGAGCCTCTCGACGTCGCGCATCGGCCAGCTGATGGTCTTCACCTACATCTGGCTGCCGTTCATGATCCTGCCGCTCGAAGCCGCGTTGGAGCGGGTACCCCGATCGTTCCTCGACGCGTCCGGTGATCTCGGAGCGAAGCCGGGAACCACCTTCCGCAAGGTGATCTGGCCGCTGGCCCTCCCGGGCCTCGTCGCCGGCTCCCTGTTCACGTTCTCACTCACCCTCGGCGACTACATCGTTCCGCAGGTGATCGGGGACTCGAGGTTCTCGATCGGCCTCGCCATCTACACCTATCAGGGCGCGTCGGGGAACCTGCCGCTGGCTGCGGCGTTCACGGTCGTGCCGATCGTGATCATGGGTGTGTACCTGTTCATCGCCCGCCGGCTCGGCGCGTTCGAGGCGCTCTGATGGCCGGGTCCATGACCGCACCCTTCGCTCGGCTGCGAGAGCGCCAGATCGGTCTGAAGACCGCCACGTGGCTCGTGGTCATCTTCTTGCACTTCCCGATCGCGCTGATCTTCCTCTATGCGTTCAACGACCAGACGGCCGGGTTCACCTTCCCTCCGCCGGGGCTCACGACCCGCTGGTTCGGTGTCGCGTGGGACGACGAGAACATCCGGAATGCACTGTGGCTCTCGGTCCGGACGGCGTTCATCGCCACGGCGATCGCGCTGGTCCTCGGCTCGCTCGCAGCCGCCGCGGTCGTCCGCACCAAGTTCTTCGGGCGGGAGGCCGTTTCGTTGCTGGTCGTCCTCCCGTTGGCGCTGCCGGGGATCATCACCGGGATCGCGCTCAAGTCGTCGTTCCAGCTCGCGGGCCTCGACCTGAGCCTGTGGACGATCGTCGTCGGGCACGCGACGTTCTGCGTGGTCGTCGTCTACAACAACGTCGTCGCTCGTCTCCGACGGACGTCGGGGTCGATCGTCGAGGCATCGATGGACCTCGGTGCCTCCGGATTCCAGACGTTCTGGTACGTCGTGCTCCCGAGCGTGCGCACCGCCCTGCTTGCCGCGGGGATGCTGGCGTTCGCGCTCTCGTTCGACGAGGTGATCGTCACCTTGTTCACCGCCGGCAGCGAGCAGACCCTGCCGATCTGGATCTTCAACAGCCTGTTCCGTCCGCGTGATCGGCCGAAGACCAACGTCGTGGCGATGGTGGTCGTGCTGATGACGTTCGTCCCGATCCTCATCGCTCAGCGCCTCACGCGCGACACCGGCGCGCCCGGGCCCGCGGCGGGCTGACCCGAGGAGCGTTCGCGCGTCAGGCCGCCGCCTGGTGGGGTGGGGGTCGGCCCTCGCGAGATGCCGGGGCGCGCAGGTCCCAGGTGCCGTTGGCGTGGTCGACGATGTCGTAGCGGTCGTCGTGGACTCGGTGGTGGTGGCGGGGGCAGAGGTTGCCGAGCATCTGGTAGGTGGTGAGGCCGCCGTCGGCGACGGGTGTCGTGTGATGTCGGTGCAGGTGGGTGCTGGTGTCACACCCGCGGATCTTGCAGTGTTGGTCGCGTTCGGCGATCGCGATCTTCAGGGGTGCGGGGACGTGGCGGGTGGTGGACACGACGGTCTGGACGTCGACGCCGTCGGTGATGACGAGCTGGAGGAGCCCGTGGGAGAGGACCTGGCGGGCGTGGGAGACGGGGACGGGCCCGACGCCGGGGATCTCGCAGGTCTCGCCGGGTGCGGTGTGGCCGCGTAGGAGGGCGGGGAGGTCGACGCGGACCCGGGCGGTGTGCTTGGGTCGTTGCGCGGTGGTGCGGTCACCGGTGCGGGGCGGTCATCGGCGCGAAGTAGGGGTCTACCTCTGCAAGCCGTCGTGCCAGGTCATCGAATTCATCGCCAAACCCGCTGAGCCAGAACCGAAAGTCGTCTACGCCTTCCGGAAAA
>JAWOIO010000090.1:0-10235 GCA_046484625.1 Acidimicrobiia bacterium | reverse complement strand
ACGGATCGCGATCGGGATCACGGGGAACCCGAGCGTCGCCGCCACGAGCTCGCGGGGCGGCTGACCGGCGCCGGCGCGCATCCACGTCATCCCGAGCGGCGCCCCGGCGAGGTGCCCGGCCCGCAGCAGCGCAGCGACGTCGGCGGGGCGGTTGCCGATCGCGCCCAGCTTGCGTGCCATCGGCCCGATCGCGGGGAGGTCGGGTGCGCCGACGATGCGGAGCCGACGGTGGAGCACGCGGCGCACCGCCAGCCCGAGCACGAACGGCTCGAACAGCCCGAACCCCCGGTTCGCCACCAGCAGCGCCGGACCCCGTCGGGGCAGCCGTTCCGCGTGCTCCACCGAGATCCGGATCAACGCCGAGGGGATCGGCGCCACGGCGTCCATGAGGGACGGGTCACCGCCGAACTCGTCGACCGCATAGCGGCCGTCGAAACGGCGGCGGAGCGCGGTCACGACCGACTCGCGGCCGAGGACACGGTCGGCGTCGATGCCGTAGTTGGGGAGGGCGGACGCGGGGCTCGTCATGCGACCTGCCTCGTCGATCCGGCGATGGGTGTCACGGTTGCCCACTCGTACAGGTCGGCGAGGATCTCCTGGGTCGGTCGGACGAAGCCCAGGTCGAGCTCCTCGATCGCACGACTGCCGTCGGCCGTCCGCCCGAGGCGGAGGAGCTCGACGATGTGGTCGGGAACGGGCGCACCGAGGAACTCGGCGGCTCGACGCGCCGCCGACCACCCCGGGCCCAGGACCGGGACCGGAACCCGTCGACCGAATCGGACCGCCTGCCACGGGCTGGTCGCGCCGGGTCCGACGACGTTGAGCGCCCCCTCGTGGCCGCGGATCAACGCACGCACCATCGCGCGCGCGGCATCGCCGCGGTCGAGCATCGAGAAGGGCGGGTCAGCGAGCGCGGGGACCGGCACCGCCGGCAGTCGGAGCAGGCGCCCGAGCGGGCTCGGAACATGGGAGCCGGCGATCGCGCCGAACCGGAGTGCCGTGACCATGACGTCGTGACGCCGTCCGATCCCCGCCGCGACGGCTTCGACGTCCATGCAGGAGCGCCCCCAGGGGCTGGTGGGCGCGAGCGGCGCGTCCTCGTCGGGCATGAGGGGATGGGAGCGGCCGCGGCCGTACACGACGATCCCCGAGCGGACGGCGATCCGCTCGAGGCTCCCGGCGCGCGCGGCAGCGCCGAGCGCGTGGACGGCACAGGCCTCGGTGGCCTCCGCGGAATCGCGCGGACCCATCCGGGAGTCGGGCTCGTAGGAGCCGAAGTGGGCGACGGCCTCGGGTGCGAAATCGGTGACGAAGTCGACGAGGCGATCGCGGTCCCGCGGGTCGATGCGCCGGAACACGGAACGCCGAAGCCGGCGACGCGGGGGAACGAAGTCGAAGCCGGCGATCTCGTCGATCGTCGGTTCGTCCTCCAGAAGCTGCGCGACGCGCGTCCCGAGCTCGCCGCCCATGCCCGTGACCAGTACTCGCATCGGTCGCCCTCGCCGCCGGCCCGGGGTCGCCCCCGGGTTCTGCCACTCAGTCCTTGCTACCAGACTCGCCCATCTCGGCACGAAGGTGGGGGAACAAGATGACCTCCCGGATCGAGGAGACGCCCGCCACCAGCATCACCAGCCGGTCCACGCCGATCCCGAGACCCCCGCAGGGGGGCAGCCCGTACTCCAGGGCCCGGACGTAGTCCTCGTCGACGCCGTGGGCCTCGTCGTCGCCCGCTGCCGCGAGCGCCGCCTGGGCCTCGAACCGGGACCGTTGGTCGACCGGGTCGTTGAGCTCGCTGAACGCGTTCGCCAGCTCCCGTCCGAGGACCACCAGCTCGAAGCGCTCGACCAGGGCCGGGTCGTCGCGGTGGGCCCGGGCGAGGGGCGAGACGTCCTTGGGGTAGTCCGTCACGAAGACCGGCGCGACGAGGTTCGGCTCGACACACTTCTCGTACAGCTCGAGGACGAGCCTGCCCGGTCCCCACGAGGTCTCGACCGGTACATCGTGCCGATCGCACGCCGCCCGCAGGTCCTCCACGGCGTCGGTCGGGTGCACCCGCTCCCCCGAGTGCTCCTCGATGAGCTCCAGCATCGGCCGGCGCGGCCACGGCGGCGAGAGGTCGACCGCTGTCCCGTCGACGACGACGACCGTGGAGCCCGACGCGATCCGAGCGCACTCCGACACGAGCGCCTCGGTGAGGCTCATCATGTCCGTGTAGTCGCCGAACGCCTGGTACAGCTCGAGCATCGTGAACTCTGGGTTGTGGCGGGTCGACAGACCCTCGTTGCGGAACACGCGGCCGATCTCGAAGACGCGCTCGAGGCCCCCGACCAGCAGCCGCTTGAGGTGCAGCTCGAGCGCGATGCGCAGGGTCAGCCCCATGTCGAGCGCGTTGTGGTGGGTCTCGAACGGTCGGGCCTCGGCGCCACCGGCCTGCACGTGCAGCACCGGCGTCTCCACCTCCACGAACCCGCGCTCGGAGAGCAACCTGCGGAGCGTCGCGATCACCTCGAAGCGGATCGCGAAGACCCGGCGCGCGTCGTCGTTCGCGATCAGGTCCACGTAGCGCTGCCGGAAGCGGGTGTCGGTGTCGGACAGGCCGTGCCACTTCTCGGGCAGTGGCCGCAGCGCCTTGGCCAGCAGCACGAAGGACTCGGCCTTGACCGAGAGCTCGCCTTTCCGCGTCTTCATCACGGTGCCCTCGACGCCGACCCAGTCGCCGAGGTCGAGTGTGTCGAACCCCTCGTGGGCGTCGGCGCCGAGCACGGCACGGGAGACGAAGAGCTGGACGCTGCCCGCCGCGTCGCGGAGCGTCGCGAACGTGAGCTTGCCCTGGCGGCGCAACAACAGGACGCGCCCGGCGACCCGAACCCTGTCGTCGGTCTCCGCGCCGTCGTCGAGATGATCCCAGTGCTCGTGCATCTCCGCGGTCGTGTGGGTGCGATCGAAGCGCAGCGGGTACGGATCGACTCCGTCCGCTCGCAGCGCGTCGAGCTTGGCGAGGCGACGCGATCGCTCGTCGATGGCCTCGGTGCCGTCGGCGCCCCGGTCGGCCACGTCGCTCACGCGCGGTTCCTCTCGAAGACGATCCGCAGACCCTGCAGGGTGAGCCACGGCTCGTAGTGGTCGATCGTCCGGGAGTGCTTGATGATCGGCTCGGCCAAGCCGCCGGTCGCGATGACCGTGCACTCGCCGAGCTCGGCCTCGAACATCTCCACGAGCGTGTCGACCTGTCCGCTGTACCCGAAGACCGTGCCCGACTGGATCGACTCGACCGTGGACTTCCCGATCACGTTGCGCGGCGCGACGAGCTCGACCCGTCGGAGCGCGGCAGCCCGCCCGAACAACGCGTCCATCGAGATCTCGATGCCCGGGAAGATCGCACCCCCGAGGTACTCGCCCTTCACGCTGATCGCTTCGATCGTGTTGGCCGTCCCGAAGTCGACGACGATCGACGGGCCCCCGTACTGCTCGAACGCGGCAACCGCGTTCGCGATCCGGTCCGCACCGACCTCTCTCGGGTTGTCGTAGAGGATGGGCATCCCCGTCTTCACGCCCGGCTCGAGCACGAGCGCAGGGAAGCCGAAGTACCGCTGCGTCATCGCGCGGAGCTCGACCGTCACCCGGGGAACTCCCGACGACACCGCCACCCCGTCGATCTGCTCGTCGAACGAGAACCCGTGGAAGCCCAGGAACTGCTGGATCATCAGCGCGAGCTCGTCGGCCGTCCGCTCCGCGACGGTGGCGATCCTCCAGTGGTCGGCGAGCTCCGCGCCGTCGAAGAGCCCGATGACGGTCTGGGTGTTCCCGGTGTCGATCGCCAGCAGCATGGTCAGCTCACCCTGGGCGCGCGTCGAGCGCGATGTCCAGCGCGGGGGCGGACTGCGTGATCGCGCTCGTCGAGATCAGATCGACCCCGGTCGCAGCGTAGGCACCGACCGTCCCGAGCGTCACGCCGCCCGAGACCTCCAGGATCGTGCCCGGGCGGGTCCCGGACCGCACGACCGACACGCACTCGCGGGCCTGCTCGGGCGTCATGTTGTCGAGCATCACGACGTCGGCACCGGCGGCGACGGCATCGACGACCTGCTCCAGGCGGTCGCACTCCACCTCGACCCCCCGCCCGGGCCACATCTCCCGGGCACGCGCGACGGCATCGGCGATGCCCAGGCCCAGCGATCGGAACCCCGCGAGGTGGTTGTCCTTGATCAGGACCATGTCCGAGAGCGAACCGCGATGGTTCACACCACCGCCCGCACGCACCGCGGCCTTCTCGAGCGCTCGCAACCCGGGGAGCGTCTTGCGGGTCTCGCACACCGCCGTCGCGCTCCCGGCGGCCGCGCAGTACCGGGCCGTCTCGCTCGCGATGCCGGAGAGATGACAGAGGAAGTTCAGCGCGCTGCGCTCGCCGGTGAGCACGCTCCGGAGTGGTCCCTCGACGGTCGCGATCTCGTCGCCCGCGTCGAGCGTGACGCCGTCTCGGCCGTTCCACCCGATGTGCACCGTCGAGTCGAGCTGCGCGAAGACCTCGTCGACACACGCGGTCCCCGCGAGCACTCCCGCGGCGCGGGCGACGATGGCGGCCGTGAACGTCGCGCCGACCGGGAGGAGCGCGGCGGTGATGTCCCCGAGCGGGCCGAGGTCCTCGACGAGCGCTCGGGTGACGGCGTCGCGTACGAGATGGCGCGGCGCGTCCAGCATCGGATCGAGCTCCGGCTCTCGGCGCGCCGCGCTCATCAGGGCACCTCCGCCGTCTCGGCCGGATGGATCGGGGCGAGCTCGTGCCGGGCCCCGGTGAAGACGATCCGGCCGAGGAACTCGTCGCGGGTCTCCGGGTGGTCGAGACGGGTGTGGGTGCCACGCGACTCCTCCCGTGCCAGCGCGGCGTCGACGAGGGCGCGGCTGACCTGGACGAGGTTGGCGACCTCGGGCTCGGGCGGGTGCATCGCCGCGAGCGCTTCCGCGGCCCGTTCCAACGACGCGGCGTCCCGGAGCACGCCGGCGTTGGTCGTCATGATCCGCTGCACCTCGGCGCGCGAGGTGCGGGTGGCCGCAGCGTGCACCGGAGCCGGCCTGGCGATGTCGGCGAGCGGGAGGTCGCGCAGGACGCCGGTCGCTTCGGGCTCGTCCTTGCCGGCGACGATCGCGTCGATGCACCGGGACCCGAACACCAGCCCGTCGAGGAGTGAATTCGATGCGAGCCGGTTGGCACCGTGGACGCCGGAGCATGCCGTCTCCCCGCACGCCCACAATCCCGCGAGTGTCGTCGCGCCGTCGAGGTCCGTGCACACCCCACCCGACAGGTAATGAGCGGCAGGCGCCACCGGCAACAGGTCACGACTGGGATCGAGGCCGGCTGCCTGGCACGACGCCCACACCGTGGGGAACCGATCCGCGAAGCCCTCGATCGGGCGGGCGTCGAGCCAGAGGTTGTCGAGCCCGCGTTCGACGCAGCGTCGCGCGATCGCGCGGGCGACCACGTCGCGTGGCGCGAGGTCGGCGAGCGGGTGCTCACCCGTCATGAAGGGCTCACCGTGCTCGTCGCGCAGGATGGCGCCTTCGCCGCGGAGCGCCTCGGACAGGAGCGGTCGCGGCATCGACGGGTGGTGCAACGCGGTGGGATGGAACTGCATGAACTCGACGTCGGCGACTGCGACCCCGGCGCGCAGCGCCATGGCGATCCCGTCGCCCGTCGACAGCGACGGGTTGGTCGTGACCGCGAAGCACTGCCCGGCGCCGCCGGTCGCGATGATCGTGTGGCGGGCGCGGATCTCGTGCTCGACCCGGTCGGGATCGAGGGCAACCACGCCGACGGCCCGATCGCCCTCGATCAGCAGGTCGCGAGCGAACCAGCGCTGGCGGATCTCGGTGGCGGTGGCCTTGACCGCCGCGACCAGGGCCCGCTCGATCTCGGCGCCGGTGGCGTCACCCCCGGCGTGGAGGATGCGCGGGACGGAGTGGCCCCCCTCCCTGGTGAACGCGAAGTCGGCGCCGTCCTCGTCGAAGTGGGCTCCCATCGCGATCAGCTCGCGGATGCTCGTCGGCCCTTCGCTGACCATCAGGCGGACGGCATCCGCGTCGCACAGCCCTGCGCCGGCAGCCAGCGTGTCACGCAGGTGCAGCTCCGGGGAGTCCGGACCGGGATCGAGGACAGCCGCGACACCGCCTTGCGCGTACTGGGTCGCCGAGGCGCCGAGGACGGCCTTGGTGACCACCGCGACCGATCGGCCGGACCGGGCCGCCCGCACCGCGGCCGACAGCCCCGCGACACCACCGCCGAGCACGAGTACGTCCAGCATCTGGCGAGCCTACGGGGCGATCCCGGCGACTGGCACGTACCGGCCGTCGCGCAGGTTCACGCCGAGGTCGGCGGTGACGACCTCGCCGCGCACCTCGAGCGTCATGTTGTCGATGAGGCGGGCCGGCCCGACCCGCGCGGCGACCGCGACGAGCGTCGCGCCCTCGATCTCGGTGCGCGGCTCGAGGGTCGCAGGGTCGACCACCTCCACGTACTCCGTTCGGACCGACGTCTCGCTCGCGAGCTCCGTGGCGACGACTTCGCCGAGCATCGCCGGATCGCGTAGCCCCGCTGCGACCGCGTCGGCGCCGGCTCGTAGGGAACGGAACAGGGCGAGGGCCGTTGCCCGCTCGGCTGGCTCCAGGTAGGCGTTCCGGCTCGACATGGCGAGGCCGTCGGGCTCGCGCACGAGCGGGCAACCGATGACCTCCACGGGGAGGTCGAGGTCGCGCGTCATCCGACCGACGACGGCGAGCTGCTGGGCATCCTTGCGCCCGAAGTACGCACGGCACCGCCCGGTGATCGAGAAGAGCTTCGCGACCACGGTCGCAACCCCGTCGAAGTGGCTCGGTCGGTCGGCACCGCAGAGCCGCGCCGTGAGACCCTCGACGTGGACCGTGGTGAGTCCCGGCTCCGGGTACATCTCCTCGACGTCGGGTGCGAACAGCACGTCGACACCGACCGCCTCGGCGAGCGAGCGATCGCCCTCGGGATCGCGCGGGTACGCAGCGAGATCCTCGTTCGGTGCGAACTGCGTAGGGTTCACGAACAGCGACACGATGACGCGGTCGCACTCGGCGCGTGCGGCGTCCATGAGGGACCGATGGCCGTCGTGGAACGCACCCATCGTCGGCACGAGACCCACCACATCCCCCGCGGTGCGCCACTCCTCGCACGCGGCACGGACGTCGGTGATCGTGTGCAGGGTTCTCATGGTGCGGTCTCGGCCGCGAGGAGGTCGACGAGCGCGGGGTCGTCGTGGCCGGCCAGCACCCGGGCTGCATCCGCCAGCGCACGGTAGGCCCGGCGCTCGTCGTCGGGGATCGCCGCAAGGTGGGCCGCGACCGTCCCGATGTCTCCCCGCGAGATCGGACCCGTCAGCGCCGCCGCCGGACCGATGGCGAGCGCGTGCTCGACCGTCGCGCGCACGAGCGGCTGAAACGCTTCCTCCGGGACCCCGGCCGCGGCGGCGAGACGTCCGACCTGCGCGAGCAGGGCGACGAGGTGGTTCGAGGCGACGCATGCGGCGGCGTGGTAGCGGGCACGATGCTCGTCGGCCACCGCGAACGGGCGGAGCCCGAGGTCCGCGGCGAGGACGGTGACCCTGGCGTCGCCGGCCACGGCAGCCCACGAGCCGGCGAGCCGGTCGGCGCCGGCCTCGGCCGACGGGAGGGACTGCAGGGGATGCAGGGCCCCGATCGCGACATCGGTTCGTTGCTCGGCGATGGACGCGAGCGCTCCGAGCCCCTGCGCCCCGGAGAGGTGCACGACGAGGGCATCGGTCTCGATGCTCGCGGCGACGACCCGTGCGACGTCGACGAGTCGGGCGTCGGGCGGGGCGAGCACGACGAGGTCGGCGCCGACCCCGGCGGCCTCGACCTCGACGACGGGGGCGCCGAGCAGCTGCGCCGTGGCCTGCGTGGACGGCGCGTCGGGCGACCGACCGGCGACGGCCACGACGCGATCACCGCCGCGGCGCAGCGCCAGGCACAGCGCACCTCCGGCCCGACCGGGGCCGACGAGCGCGACGCGGCGGGTCATGGCTCGGCGTCCCCTTTCCAATCCAGCCCTCCACATGCATGCAGGCCCAGACATGCGGGCCCAGACATGCGGGCGGGTGCCGGTTGCTACGGATCCCGAGGGGATCTCGTCACGTCGGGATGGTCAAGGATAGGTCGGTGCGCCGCACGTCGTCCCCGGAGACGGCCGCCAGACGGTCCGGGCGCACCAGATCGGCTGCGATCTCGTGCAGCGGCACGACGACGAAGCCCCGATCCCAGATCCGGGGGTGGGGCACCTCGAGGTCGGGGTCGGCCGTGCGCTCGCTCCCGACCAGCAGCACGTCGACGTCGAGCGTCCGCGGGCCCCACCGCACGGTCCGGGTCCGCTGCGCCCGTCGCTCCAGCTCCTGGCCGAGCTCGAGCAAGGACCTCGCGGAGCGGTCGGTCTCGACCGCCACGACCGCGTTCAGGTAGTCGTCCTGCTCGGGGCCACCGACCGGGCTCGTCTCGTACACGGACGAGACGGCCACCACGTCGACGTCCGCAGCCGCGGCGAGATCGTCGACCGCGCCCTGGAGGTGCGCAAGCCGGTCGCCGACGTTCGACCCGAGGCCCAGGTGCGCCAGGCGGCTCACCGCTGGATGCGCACGGCGACGTGGTCGAGGGTCAGGTCCATCGGCGGCTCGAGCTTGCGGACCGTCACCACGACAGCCACCACCCGGGCGTCGGCCCGACACTCCTCGGCGATCCGGGTCGCGAGCCGCTCGAGGAGCTGGTGGCTCTCGTCGCGCACCACCCGGCTCACCGCGTCGGCGACGGCCGCGTAGTCGACCGTGTCGGCGAGCGCATCGCTCACGCCGGCCGCGGTCAGGTCCACCGACAGCTCGACGTCGACCTCGAAGGGTTGCGCGTGCGTGCGCTCCTCGGGCAGGACCCCGTGGATGCCGGACTCGCGCAGCCCGGTGATGAGCACGCGATCCATCAGGTCGTACGACCGACGAGGCCCTCGTCGATGGTCGTGGCGACGATCTCGCGCCCCAGCGCCCCGAGCTGGCGACCGGTGATCTTCTCCATCGCGACGACCGCGTGTGCTCCCTGGTCGACGAACCCCGCGTAGAGGAGGTACCCGGTGAGCACGCCGACCAGTCGGTCGCCGAACTCCTCGTGGTGGATCAGGACGAGCTCGGACGGGTCCTCGAGCCAACCTGCGAGGGTCGCGTAGATCGGTGGCAGCCGCGTCGGCCACTCGTCGTGACGGCCGAGCGGCAGGTGCTCGTACGCGATGCCGGCCTCCTCGTACGCGTGGAGGTTGTGCGGCGAGTCGAGGAGCGACAGCAGGTGCGTGAACCCGTGGCCGGCGAGCCAGATCAGCTCCTCCTGGCGGCGCACCTTGCGGTGGTTGCGGGCGAACCCACCCGGGCGTTCCGACGCCGCGAGCCGGTCCTGCACGATCCAGCAGAAGCCACGCGGCTCGAGCCCCTGGGCCCAGCGGCCCCGCATGGTCGTCATCGGCTCGTCACGCGGCCCGGGCGAGCGCGAGCTGATCGAGGAGCGCAACGGCACGGACCGCCGGGCGTACGTCGTGGACGCGGACGATCCGCGCCCCGGCGTCGACGGCGCTCACGACGGTGGCGAGTGTGGCGTCGTCGCGCTCGACGGGCTCATCGCGGCCCCCGGCGATCTCGGCGAGGAACCGCTTGCGGGACGCACCGATCAGCACCGGGACACCGAGCCGGGCGACGAGATCACGCAGGCCGGCGAGGAGGGCGAGGTTGTGGTGTGGCGTCTTGCCGAATCCGATGCCGGGATCCGCGGCGATCGCGCCCCGGTCGATGCCGGCGCGCTCCGCGGCGTCCAACCGCTCCAGGAGGAAGTCGCCGACCTCGCCGACGACGTCGTCGTAGTGAGGGTGGTCCTGCATGGTCCGGGGCTCTCCTGCCATGTGCATGAGGACGACCGCGGCGCGTGCCTCCGCGACCAGCCCGAGCATGTGCGGATCGGCGCGACCGGCACTGACGTCATTGACGATCAGGGCGCCGGCGTCGAGCGCGGCGGCAGCCACCGCCGCCTTGGCCGTGTCGATGCTCACGGGCACCTCGGTCTCCCGGGCGAGCGCCTCGACCACCGGCACGACGCGTCGGAGCTCGACGTCCCGATCCACCGGCTCGGCGCCGGGTCGGGTCGACTCCCCGCCGACGTCGAGGATCGCAGCGCCGGCG
>JAWOIO010000061.1:0-4302 GCA_046484625.1 Acidimicrobiia bacterium | reverse complement strand
CAGCGTCGCCGTGGCGATCACGCTCCTGCCGGTCCTGCTCGCGACGATCGGCCCGAGGCTCGATTGGCCTCGCAACCGACGCGATGCTCGCGCCAGTCGCGGCTGGTCGGCCTGGGCTCGCCTCATCGTGCGCTACCGCTGGGTCGCAGCCGCGGCGTCCACCGCGGTGCTGGTCGCCCTCGTGGTCGCGGCCTCGAGCATCCAGCTAGGCAATCCCCGCGCGGAGTCGCTGGCGCAGGCGGGTGCTGCGCGCGCCGGCCTGGACAAGCTCGTGGGCTCGGGAATCGGCACCGGCCCCCTCTCGCCGTTTGACGCGCTCGTCCGCTCAGGCGACGCCGAAGCGTCGTGGATGTACTCGGTCGGGTCGAGGGTGTCCGGAGCGCGGCAGCACCTGCAGACTGGCGCCGAGACGGAACGGCGCTCGTGGTTGTGATTCCGACCGGGGACGGCAACACGCCGGCGGGGCGAGCGACGCTCGAGCGACTCCGTGCGACCAGTCTCACGGCTGAAGTGACGATCGGTGGGGACGCAGCGCAGGGCGCCGACTTCCGCGAGGCCGTCTACGGCAAGTTCCCGCTCCTGATCGCGTTGATCGCTTTCCTGACGTTCATTCTTCTCGCGCGCGCGTTTCGCTCGTTGATCTTGCCGCTCAAGGCCGTGATCTTGAACCTGCTCTCGGTTTTCGCTGCCTGGGGAATCATCGTGCTCGTCTGGCAGGAGGGGTTCGGCTCTGACGAGATCTGGGGCATCGAGGCGACGAGGTCGATCAATGTCGAGCTGCCGATCGTCGTCTTCGCCTTCCTCTTCGGTATCTCAATGGACTACCAGGTCTTCATCATCAGCCGGATGCGCGAGGCATACGACCGGACGGGTTCGACCGAGACTGCGGTCATCGAGGGCATCGGTCGTACAGGGCGTCTCGTGACGAGCGCCGCGCTCATTCTGTTCCTCGCGTTCGTCGCCTTCAGCGCTCAGCCCGGCACCGAAGTGAAGATCTTCGCCACCGCGCTCGGCGCGGGAATCTTGCTCGACGCCACGATCATCCGCGGAGTTCTCACTCCCGCGATGGTCGCGATCCTCGGGCGCTGGAACTGGTGGCTCCCGAACTGGGCCGCGCGCATTCTTCGAGTCGAGCCGTCGCCCCTTCAGCGAGACGCCCCCTACCGAACCTCCGCCTGAACCCGCTCCCCAGGGGGGTTTAGAGACCTCCTGCGGGGTCAACGGATGCTCGGGAACCTCAGTCCCTCGCGCGCAAGGACCACTACGATCGAGTCATGGCTGACCAAAAGCGAGCGGGGTTCATCGCCGGTGGCCCACGCCGAGCGCGGAACGAGGGAGAGAGTTTCTGGGTGTTCCTGCGTGGCTGGATCGCGACGCCCCGCGCACCCCACCAGGCCGCCGGCTTATGCGCTGTAGTGTGACGTGCCTGTAATGGAGCGAGTATCGGTTGGCTCTTGGCCCTCCGTTGCGCGTTCACGACCACTCAAGGGAGTGACGATATGCCGACCGGAACGGTCAAGTGGTTCAACGACGACAAGGGATACGGCTTCATAGCGCCGGAAGACGGAAGTAAAGACGTGTTCGTTCATCACAGCGCGATCAGCGGGGAAGGGTTCAAGAGTCTCGCTGAGGGCGCGAAGGTTGAGTACGAGGTCGAAGACGGGCCGAAGGGTCCACAGGCGAAGAGCGTCAGCGCCGCCGCGTCGGCCTGAGTGCAGTTACGTTCGCCAGAGGGCTGCCACACGGACGAGGTGCACTGCTCTCGAAGTTTCGGTCGCCGTCTTTCCGCCCATGACCGCGAAACACTCGTCTCAGCACGAGCCAATTCCGCTCCCTGAGGTTTGGGTTGACATGACCATAACCAAGCTGTACAGTAATGGTCAGTAAGACTCAAACTATAGAAGGAGCCCACCATGATTCCCGCTTCGCTTCCGTTCGAATATCTTCACCACTTCGACAGGCACGACCGCGCGGGCCGGACCGGCTCGCGTTCGATGAGCCACCTCGTGCGGCGAGTCATGCCCGCTGGGCGAGCAATCAATCGACGTTCAAGGGGTTCCGCCAAGTTCGGGATTCGGCCCACCTGACCACCGAAAAAGTGGCGCGCTGGAGCGCGGCGTCTACGGCCATCGACCACGGAAGTGCAACTAGCGTGCAAGTCTCCGGCTCGTGATCGTCTACGCCGTCGTCGATAACGCCCTCTCGCCTGGCATCCTCACCGATGCCGAGTTTGAGGCGAAGCGCTCAGAACTTCTCGCTCAGCTGTAGACGCGCTCTCTCCCCGGTGCCGTCTGCAGGGTTCGCCGGGCGCTGCGGCAGGGGCCTTGTCAGAAGGGCTGCAGCGTGCCCGTGGATGCGCGAGGCGTGATGCAGGATCGGCATGGACTTCTACCGAGGATTCAGGATCGGCTGTCCCGCCTCGGCGAGAGCCCCGGACTGGACAAGCCTCTCGATGGCGAACGCGGTCGCGCTGTCGGGCACGACGACGAAGCGATACGCAAGGTTGCTACGGACGTACGCCTTCGTGCGCGCGTCGAGCGACAGCTCACCGTCGCGTAACGCTTCCAGCTCATCTGCCCTCAGGTCGGGAACGACGAGCCGATCGCAGACGTAAACGCAGAACTGGTCGCGGCTCCGTCGTCCGGAGGCGTGTAGACGACCACAGCCTGTCCATAGACGGACATCTGCACGTCACCAGCGCTCTCCGGGACAGAGGTCGTGACATTAGCCGGACCGGGAGTCCTCATTCGGTCGAGCAGTTCGTCTGCCTTCTCACGCTTGCGCGACGCCTGCCTCCACCCTTTCTTGAGAAGTGGGTCCAGCTTCGCGTCGGCGCAGGAGGGGACCGCGTAGTCGGCGCCGTCGCAAAGCCCCCACAAGCCCTCGGTCGAGTCATAGAGCACTCCCGCACCCTCCAGTTGAGCTGCGACGCCGAGGCACTTCTCGGATAGCTCTGGAAGATCGAGCCTGTCGAGTTCCCTAGCAATCCGCGCTACACCTGGGCTGTAGTCGTCGTAGTAGGTCGGTTCGTCGAGCATTTCGTCAACATCCTCCACGGCTGACGAGAGCCGGGCGAGCTGTTTGCTACACAGGCTCCACGCCCTGTTCGCAGCCGCTGTGCGACGTTGGAGAAGTTCCTTGCGAACACCCTGCGCGAGTTGACTGGCGTACAGCCGACGATCCTCGTCAGAGACGCCTCCTCCGCCACATCCGGAAGCGATCGCCGCGAGGGTCACCACGCAGCCGAGGGCGCACAGGAGGCCTGACCGCACCCTCGGATCTCATTGATGCGAAGTCGTCCATTCAGTCTTCTTAGAGGCTGTCGGAAGATCCGCACCCGTGCCCGTGACTCGCGAGAGGAACCGAGTAGGGGATGGGCATGCATGCGCTGGGCAGGCACGGGGACAGAGACGCGCGTACACAGCCCAGGGCCAGATGACGCGGGGGAGAGCAGTATCTGACGCGGCGGGCGAACCTGTCGACGCGGGCAACCACGATGCCGCCGGAGGTCCCATCGCGGACGCGGCCGAGAGCCCTGTTGAGGCCGGGACGGTTCATCGTGCCGCCGCTCACGTCGAGGTCAGTGATCACCTCGCCCACCTCGAAACCGCGGGCTGCGATCATCGCGCGACACCTCTCCTCCTGCAGCTGGGGCGAGATGAACGAGCCCCCGTCGCGCCCGCCTACGCGGCTGACGCGACAATAGATGTCGAGCGGTTTCAACATGCCTCCGACTTCGTGACTTCTGCCACTTGTGATGCCATCCTATCCCGTCCCTGACGTGTTGGGAAACAAATTGAACGTCCTATTCTGCGGGATCAACCCCGGCCGAGCGAGCGCCGTTGCGGGTACGCACTTCGCGAACCCGCGGAACGACTTCTGGCGGCTACTGCACGCGGCGGGGTTCACCCCGCGCCTCTTCGACCCGAACGAGCAGTTCGATCTCCTGCCCCACGGCATTGGCGTCACCAATGCCGCGCGACGCACGACCAGGGGGTCGAGCGAGCTCCGTGCAGGCGACTTCGCGGGCGCTCTCGACCGCCTCGAGGAGCTCGCGCGCACGCTCTCGCCGCGCGTGATTGCGTTCGTCGGCAAGGCCGCGTACCAGGGCGTCTTCCGGGAACGCCCCGCGCATGGCCTCCAGACACGGCGCCTCGACGACGTCCCGCTCTTCGTCCTCCCCTCGACCTCGCCCGCGAACGCCGCCGTCCCGTGGGAAGAGCGCCTGCGCTGGTTCCTGGCGCTGCGAGACTTCCTCGGTGGCTGAGCTGCGCATCCGGCAGGCCGCCCGGGCGCTCGTCC
>JAWOIO010000033.1:0-8704 GCA_046484625.1 Acidimicrobiia bacterium | reverse complement strand
CCGTCGCGTCGAACACACCGCCTCCCGAGACCTCTAGGCATGCGAAGCCGGCCTGGTCGAGGATCTCGGCCACGCGCAGCACCTCCGAGGTCGGCAAGCGACCCGCGAGGGGCTCCTGCGAGAGCAGGCGGATGGTCGTGTCGACGAGCTTCGGCACGGTGCTGGACCTTAGCGACCCATCCTTCGACTCGTGTGCCCGCCCTCTAAGGGCCTATCCCGCTAGGAAGGGACCCGCAGCCAGGCGGCGAAGCCGGTCCTCGTCATCCGACGAGGGAGGTAGACGATGGGTCTCGTGACCAAAGACGACGGCTGGCGGATGCCGGACTGGCTGTGGGAGCGGATCGAGCCGCTGCTGCCGGCGGCGCCGTCGCACCCGTTGGGTTGCCATCGACCACGGGTGCCTGACCGCGACGCGATGGACGCGATCCTGCTCGTGTTGCGCACGGGAATGCAGTGGAACGCGCTCAACGCGAGCGGGATCTGTTCGTCGAGCTCGGCACATCGGCGCTTCCAGGAGTGGGTCGCGGCCGGTCTCTTCCACGAGATCTGGCGCCAGGGGCTTCTCGAGTACGACACGGTAGTAGGGATCGACTGGAAGTGGCTGGCCGCCGATGGCGCGATGGGGAAGGCGCCGCTGGGTGGGGCGAAGACCGGGCCGAATCCCACCGACAGAGCTAAAAAGGGGCGAAACGTTCGCTTCTCTGCGAGGCACGAGGGGTTCCGATCGGGGTGGCGCATGACGGTGCCAACCGCCACGACGTGAAGCTGCTCGCGGCAACGCTCGACTCGGTTCCGATCGAGCGACCCGAGCCGACCGCCAAGCAGCCGCAGCGGCTGTGCCTCGACCGTGGCTACGACTACGCGAGCGTGCGCGAGACCGTCGGCGCCCGCACGTTCGAGCCGCACATCCGTACGCGCGGCGAAGAGATCAAGCTCAAGCTCCGCGTGCCCGGCTGGAAGGCACGCCGGTGGGTCGTCGAGGCCTGCCACTCCTGGCTCAATCGCAACAGGGCTCTGCTCATCCGCTGGTCGAAGAAGCCCGAGAACCACCTCGCCCTGCTCCAGCTCGCCTGCGGCTTGATCGCCTTCAAGAAGGCCCATGCCGCCAGCCAACCGGGATAGGCCCTAAGACCCCTGAAGCGGGGCAGCGGTGCTGCCCCTGGTCGCGGTCGTCGTCCGTCCGGCGCGTACGCCTGCGCAGGCTACGCGGCGGCGGGCTCGACGGAGAAGTCGCGGCAGATGCCGGCCGCCGTGTCGACGAATGCCTCCGCAGCCGGGCTGTGGGTGCGGTCGGCGTGCCACACGAGGCCGATCATGCGCGGCGGGATGCGGCCCTGGAGGTCGATGATCTCGACGCGCTCGTCGTCCTCCTCCACGGTGAGCCGCGGCGCGACGCTGATGCCGACGCCGGCGCCGACGAGCCCTTGGACGGTGCCGTTGTTGTCCGAGCGAAAGACGAAGTTCGGTGCCCGCCCGCTCGAGGACAGGTGTGACTCGACCTGATCCATTGCCGTGCAGTGGTTGAATCCGACGAGTGGCTGGAGCGCGATCTCCCTGATCGAGGGGGCGCGCTTCAGCGCCGCGAGCGGTGAGCCCGCCGGTACGACGAGGACGTAGGGATCCCGCAGTAGCTCGACCGACTCGTAGGGGCCGGGAGCAACGGGCAGCGTCCAGAACGTGAGGTCGAGCTCGCCCCGCTCGATCATCTCCAGCAGCTCCGGCTCGCTCGAGGATTCGTGCAGGAGGATCTCGACGCCGGGGTGCGTCTCCGAGAAGCGGCGCAGGAGCGGCGGCAGGATCCGCGTACCGACGCTCTGGAACGTTCCGATCCGGAGCCGGCCGGTATCACCGGCCTCGAGCGCGAGCATGTCAGCCCTGGCTGCGAGAAGACGGGCATGAATCGCCTCGGCGTGGCGCAGGAGGATCCGCCCCGCCTCGGTGAGGTAGACGGGCCTGGGGCCGCCCGGCCGTTCGATCAGGCGCAGGCCGACGATGCGCTCGAGCGCGGCGATCTGTTGCGAGACGGCGGACTGCGTGTAGCCGAGCCGTTCGGCGGCGCGACCGAACGATCCCTCGTAGGCGATCATCTTCAACGCGATGAGGTGCCGGAGGTCGAGGCCGAGCCAGCGATCAGGTTCCACGATAAAAAGATAGCACCCGACCAGTTGCGCTAATCTCGCGTGCCGGGCCGGGCGGCGGTACGCTCCGGAGGTGGAGTCGTTCGACCTCCGCCGCCTCTTCCTCCGCCCGGGCGAGGTGCGCCGCGAGCACGTCGACGTCGAGCTCGAGCCGTTCCTCCTCGGCGGGCAGCGCTACGAGGTGAGCCCGGCGCTGGTTCCCGTCGTGCTCGATATCACCCGCGCGTCGGGCGCGACGATCTTCGACATCCACCTCGACGCTCACCTGAGCGGCCCGTGCATGCGCTGTCTGGCCTTCGCCGAGCTCGACCTGGACGTCTCGGCCCGCGAGGTCGACGATCCCGATTCACCTCGCGGAGACGAGCTCCGCTCCGACTACGTCGTCGACGAGCAGCTCCTGGTGGGGACATGGGTGCGCGACGCGATCGCGCTGGGGATACCCGACCGGGTCCTCTGTCGCCCCGACTGCGCCGGGTTGTGCCCGGTGTGCGGGAAGGATCTCAACATCGAGCCGCACGAGCACGTCGACACGACGACGGACCCGCGCTGGGCGGCGCTCGAGCAGCTCCGCGACGAGGGCTGATGGGGCTCGGGGGCTCGCGCGGAGCCCCCGAGCTTTCCTGTCGTCCTCTCCCGCGTCAGCCGGCGAGCCGGACCTGCACGAGCCGGTACCCGGCGATGCCGCCGAGGGCCGGATCCGTCGCGCGATACGCCTTGATGAAGAACTGGACGTTGTAGCCCGTCCTGGGTTGCGGGAAGTTGTCGTTCGGGACGAGCGTGAGCGTCACCCAGCCGTCGCCGCCCGTGGCCGCAGTCTGGCCCTGGACGACGCGCGGCGTCGCTCTCATGAACACGAGTGCGCCGCTCACCGGCCTGCCCTGCCTTGCCGTGACGCGGACGCGCACGGTAATCGGGGCCGTACGGCTCGTCACGGGGTTCGGGGAAAACGCGACCTGCGAGATCACGAGCCGGTCACCCGCAGCCTGCAGGTTCCCGACCGGGATGGATCCCGTGGGTGGGACATCCGACTGGACGACGCCGGTCTGGTTCGACACCACGCTTCGCGAGCCCGCGTCGTTCCGCGCGGTGACCCTGACGCGCATCGTCCGGTTCACGTCGGCCTGCACGAGCACGTAGGTGTTGTCAGTGGCGGTCGCGATCTCGACGCAGTTCGCGCCGCTCGAGTCGCAGCGCAGCCACTTGAAGGCGTACGTGATCGGCGTGTTGCCGACCCACTGACCGCGATTCGCCGTCAGGCGGCTGCCGACGGCGGTCGTCCCCGAGATTGTCGGCGGGGACGTGTTCGCCGGCCGCGCCGACTGGACGACTCCTGTCGGGTTGGAGGTCGACCTCGCCGAGCCGTCGGCGTTGGTCGCGATGACCTGCGAGCGGATCCGGAACCCCGCTTCCGCGTCGCGCAGCGTGTACGTGTTGGCCGACGCGTTCGTGATTCTGGTGCAGTCGGATGCGTCGGGGGCCCCGCGGCCCTCACAGCGGTACCACCGATACGCATACGTGATCGGTCTCGTACCCGTCCAGGATCCCCTGGTGGTTCTCAGGATCTCGCCGACGCGCGGCGTGCCCGAGATCGAGGGCTCTCCGGTGGGGCGCGGTGCGACCGCCGGGGCGGCCTCGGACGCGGCTACGAGCAGGCCTGCAAACGCTGCGCCCACGACCGCAACGCCGAGGGAGGCACCCAGGAGCCAGAGGTACGCCCGCTGGATCGCTCCGTGCTTACGTGTCAATTCGTTCATCGCTTTTCTCCTTACTTCGGTGGACAGAGGTGTGATACCCGGCTGGCGTTCATTTCAATCCCCGGCTCACGAGTCGCTTAGAACTCGTTTCGAAATGAAGCCTTGAGCCGCCGGAACGCGCTGCGCGCGTACGCTGCGGCGTCCTCGGTCGCCCCAAGACGTTTCGTATTGGGGCTCCCTGCCCGAGTTCAAGCGGTCGTCGCAACGCTGCCGGTTTGCGGAGCGGATCGTAGTGCCTTGACCTGAGGCGCTCGAGTAAGGGTGGTTTCGCGTCGGCGAGCGCGGAGGCGGCGTAGCCGCCGGAGCGATCGTCGACGCGGGTCCGCGGTACCGCCGTCCGATGCGGAGCCGCGAGGCGAGAGATCGCTCGCCACGTCAGGCTGCGGCGCTGGTCAGCAGGTGATCGTTGAGGGCTTCGGCGGGTGTGCGCCAGCCGAGCGTCTTGCGTGGGCGGCTGTTGAGTGCAAGCGCGACGGCGGCGAGCTCGTCAGGGCCGTGCCGGCTGAGGTCGGTGCCGCGAGGGAAGTACTGGCGCAGCAGCCCGTTCGTGTTCTCGTTGGTGCCGCGCTGCCAGGGGCTCTGCGGGTCGCAGAAGTAGACCGGCAGGCCGGTGTCGATGCGCAGCTGGGCGTGCTGGGCCATCTCGGCGCCCTGGTCCCAGACGAGCGAGCGGCGCAGCTGCTCGGGGAGCGTCGTGATCGACACCGCGATCGCGTCACGGACGGCCTCGGCTCCGTGCCCGGTCAGCGCGGGCCCGTTCTTCTGCCTCGGCTGCTCGCCGTGGCCTTCCATCCGCGGCAGGTGCAGCAGCATCGTGAAGCGGGTGGTGCGCTCGACGAGCGTCCCGATCGCCGAGCTCTCGAGCCCCAGAATCAGGTCGCCTTCCCAGTGGCCGGGCGCAGCACGGTCCTCAGCCTCGGCCGGACGCTCGCTGATCATCACTTCTGCGCTGACGAACTTCTTGCCGCGCGCCCTGGTGCGAGCGTGCGGTACCCGAAGCGCCCGCCCGGTTCGTAGACAGGCGACGAGCTCGCGTCGGAGCGCACCCCGGCCTTGGACGTAGAGCGCCTGGTAGATCGCCTCGTGCGAGATCCGCATCGAGTCATCATCGGGGAAGTCGATCCGGAGTCGATTCGCGATCTGCTCCGGACTCCACGCCTTCGCCCAACGCCGATCCTGACGGCGACCTTGCCGGCGACCGCTCCAGCGCATGCTCGGCCCGGGCACCGGCTCGCCGTCGGGCCTGGCGATCGCGCCGGCGAGGCGATCCTGCACGTACGCGCGCAGCGCGTCGTTCGCGACGAGTTTCGAGACCTTGGGGCGGCTCGCGCGTCGCTCCGCGTGCCACTGCGCCGTCGTCGCCCGATACACGACCGCATTACTCCGGGTCGACGCGTTGCGACGCAGCTCCCTCGAGATCGTCGAGGCCGAGCGACCCAGCCGGCGCGAGATCTCGCGCACCCCGACACGCTGGGCATGGAGGATCGCGATCTCTTCTCGCTCGGCAAACGAGAGATAGCGCCCCGACAGCGGGGCCAGTGAGATTGGCGGCATCCCGCCACCGTCGCGAAACCACCGGCTGCCAACCGCCTGCGACACCCCCGCAACGGCGGCAGCATCCTGACTCGATGCCCCCGAAGCGATCGACTGCCAGAAACGAACGCGATCCTCACGCCGCGCAACCGACGGCCGCCCCGGCGACCAGCTCTGCCCGCGCATCGCACGAATCGCCTCCTGACGCTTGCCACCACCCATCGCGCACCACCTCCAGTACGAGGCGTTGCGACGACCAGTTGAATCCGCCCTGCGTCCTTGCATCGCACCCTCCCAGCGCGCCCCGTCGACGAAGCGTCACTCCGAAACGAGTTCTTAGCGGCAACCGTCAGGTCGTCGCCGCGTCGGCAGCTCGAGCAGCGTCGGCTCGGGCAACCCGGGCAGCCGAGTGAGCGGTCGCTTCCGCCGCGAGGCGCAGCGGATCCATGGCCTCGGCGAAGTGGCAGGCGACCGGGTGGTCGCCGCCGGCGCGCGGGACGAGCGGCGGCTCCTCCTCGGCGCAGATCTCCTTGGCCTTCCAGCACCGAGTCCGGAAGCGACAACCCGACGGCGGGTTCGCGGGGCTCGGGACATCTCCCTCGAGGACGATGCGCTCACGCTTGCCGCGCTGGTCGGGCGAGTCGATGGGTACCGCCGAGAGGAGCGCCTGCGTATACGGGTGCATCGGTGACCTGTAGATCTGCTCCCGCGTCCCGACCTCGACGATCTTGCCGAGGTACATCACCGCGACACGGTCGGACACATGGCGAACGACGGAAAGGTCATGCGCGATGAACAGGTACGTCAGTCCGAACTGCTGCTGGAGCTCGTCGAGGAGATTCACGACCTGTGCCTGGATCGACACGTCGAGGGCGGAGACTGGCTCGTCGAGCACCATCAGCTTGGGGTTGAGCGCGAGTGCCCGGGCAACGCCGATGCGCTGCCGCTGGCCTCCCGAGAACTCGTGCGGGAAGCGGTTCGCGTGCTCGGGGCTGAGGCCGACGGTGCGCAGGAGCTCCTCGACGCGGCGGCGACGCTCGGCGCCCTTCGAGAGGCCGTGGACGTGCAGCGGCTCGCCGACGATCTCCCGCACGGTCATGCGCGGGTTGAGCGAGGCGTACGGGTCCTGGAAGACGATCTGGATGTCGCGGCGCACCGGGCGCATCTGCTTGCGCTTGAGGCCCGTGATGTCGCGGCCCTCGAAGACGATCTTGCCGGACGTCGGCTCGACGAGCTTGATGATCGTCCGGCCGAGGGTCGTCTTGCCGCAGCCCGACTCGCCGACGACGCCGAGCGTCTCCCCCGTCTTGATCGTGAGATCGACGCCGTCGACGGCACGCACCTGCCCGACCGTGTGCTTGAAGACACCCGCCTTGATCGGGAAGTACTTGACGAGGCTCTCGACGCGAAGGATCTCGTCGGTCGGCGCCTCCGCCTGAGCGAGAGCCTCTTCCTGCCGCAGCTCGGTCACGTCCCACCTCCGGCGGGCGTCGCGACGCGGACGTTCTGCACGACGAGCTCCTCGGCGAAGTGGCACGCCGAGATGTGTCCCTCCTCACCCGGGAGGCTCCGGAGGGCCGGCACGTCGGACCTGCAGACCGGGCGGCCCTGTGAGTGGAGGCACCGCGGATGGAAGGCACAACCCGGTGGCCTGCTGATGAGGCTCGGAGGCTGACCGGGGATCGGCTCCAGGCGATCCTGATCCGTGTCCAGCCGGGCGAGGCTCGACATGAGCCCGACCGTGTACGGGTGTCTCGGGGCGTTGAAGATGGTGTAGACGTCCGCCAGCTCGACGACGCGGCCCGCGTACATGACGACGACGCGATCCGCGAGCTCGGCGATGAGCCCGAGGTCGTGCGTGATCAGGACGATCGAGGCATGCGTCTCCTCCTGCGCGGCCTTGAGGACCTCCACGATCTGTGCCTGGATGGTCACGTCGAGCGCCGTCGTCGGCTCGTCCGCGATGAGCACCGTCGGCTCGTTGGCGATCGCCATCGCGATCATGGCGCGCTGCCGCATCCCGCCCGAGAACTCGTGCGGGTACTGGTCGATCCTCCGCTCGGCGAACGGCACGCCGACGAGCTCGAGGAGCTCGATGGTCCGAGTCCGCGCGGCGTCCTCCTTCATCCCGGGGTGGTGCACGAGGATCGCTTCCGAGATCTGGTCCCCGACCGTGAAGACGGGGTTCAACGACGTCATCGGATCCTGGAAGATCATCGCCATCTTGCCGCCGCGGATCTCGCGCAGGCGGCTCGACGGAAGGTTCAGCATGTCTTCGCCGTCGAAGAGGGCCGTGCCACTGGCGATCTTCCCGGGCGGCTGTGGGATGAGCCCGAGCACCGTCAGCATCGAAACGCTCTTCCCGGAGCCGGACTCGCCGACGATCCCGAGCACCTCGCCCGGGAAGAGGTCGTAGCTCACATCGGTGACCGCATGAACGATCCCGTCCTCGGTGTCGAACTCGACGGTGAGGTCGCGGATCTCGAGGATCGGATCAGCCACGCGACCGCCTCTGCGTCGGGTCGAGCGCGTCGCGAAGACCGTCTCCGATGAAGTTGATCGCCAGGGCGATTGCCACGATGACGAGTCCCGGGAAGGTGACGAGCCACCACAGGTTGAAGCCCTCGCCCTGCCCGTCCGAGATCAGCTTGCCGAGCGCCGCGTTCGGCGGCTGGATCCCGAACCCGAGGAACGAGAGAGCAGCCTCGACGAGGATCGCGGTCGCAACGATGAGCGTCATGCTCACGATGATCGGGCCGACGCAGTTCGGAAGCATGTGCCGGACCATGATCCGTGTGTCACTCGCCCCCGCGGCCTTCGCCGCCTCCACGAACTCCTTCTCGCGCAGCGACAGGAACAACCCGCGGACGATGCGGGCGACACCGGTCCAGAAGAGGAAGGCGAGGATCAGGCCGATCTTCATCGGCTGCGGGATGCTGACGCCGAACACCTGGGAGTCCGACTGGCCCCAGTACACCGCCGCCGTCAGCAGCACGGCGAGCCCCGGGAGCGTGAGGATGAGGTCGGTGAATCGCATCAGGAGATTGTCCGTCTGCCCCCCGAAGTACCCCGCGGCCGCACCGACCACCGTCCCGAGCACGGTTGCGAGGACCGAGACGACCAGCGCCACCCACAGGGACGTGCGGATCCCGAAGATGACGCGGCTCAGGTAGTCGCGGCCGAGCTGGTCGGTCCCGAACAGGTGCCAGCCCTCCAATGTCGGCGCGGCCGTCGTGTTCTCGAGGTCGAGCTCGTCGAAGCCGTACGGCGCAACCCAGG
>JAWOIO010000028.1:0-28970 GCA_046484625.1 Acidimicrobiia bacterium | reverse complement strand
CTCAAGGACGTCCCGTACCGGTCGCGGATTCCGGGCGTGGCGCATGCGTGTGGTCACGACGTGCACACGACGGTCGTGCTCGGCGCGGGGCTGGCGCTCGCGACCGTCCTCGAACGAGGGACGGTCCGGTTGATCTTCGAGCCGGCGGAGGAGACGGTCCCCGGCGGTGCGATCACGGTCATCGACGACGGCGCGCTCGACGGCGTGACCTCGATCTTCGCGTTCCACTGCGACCCGAAGCTCGACGTCGGGACGGTCGGCACCCGGGTCGGGCCGGTGACCTCGGCGACCGACGCCGTGACGATCACGCTGGCCGGTCCCGGTGGCCACACGGCGCGTCCGTCGCAGACGGTCGATCTCGTGCCGCTCGCCGGACGGGTCGCGAACGAGGTGCCGGCGGCGCTCCGACGGGCGGCCGGCGAGGTGGAGCTCCTGCTCGCGTTCGGGGCGATCCACGCCGGGGACGCGGCGAACGTCATCCCGACGTCCGCCGAGCTCCGCGGGTCGTTGCGGACGCCCGACACCGACCTGTGGGGCTCGGCGCCGCGGCTGCTCGACGACGCGCTGGAGGACCTCCTCGGACCGACCGGGGCCGGGTGGTCGGTGCAGTACGCGCGTGGCACCCCGCCGACGGTGAACACCGAGGCCGAGACCGGGGTGCTGGAGGCGGCCGTCGCCGAGACGCTCGGCGCCGGGGCGCGACGCGACGCCCCGCGCAGCATGGGCGGCGACAGCTTCGCGTGGTACCTCGAGCGGGTCCCCGGCTCGTACGCGCGGCTGGGCGTGCACGATCCGGCGCGGGGCGAGGAGCGCCTCGACATCCATGCCGGCACCTTCGACGCCCACGAGGGCTCGATCGCCACCGGCATCCGGGTGCTCGCCACCGCCGCGGTGCGCTCGATCGCTCGTCGGCGCGAGTAATCTGACGCCTTCGGAGGGGAGTATCCCCGAACACCGGTGTCGTCATCACGGCCGACCTCACGAGGGACGCCCGGCCCGGTGGCCTGCCCGAGCTTCGACACCCGCGGGTGTCGGTCGATCGGGGAGGTGGGAGAGACCTCCAGTGGTCACCCCGTGCATCACGGTGATGCGCGGAGCATCGACGCACTGGAGGGCGCGTGGACGCCAGCATCTGGCTCTGGACCGGGGTCATCGTCTTCATCCTCGGGATGCTGGCGATCGACCTGCTGGTCTTCCAGAAAGAGACGCACGCAGTCGAGATGCGCGAGGCCGTCGCGTGGAGCGTGGTGTGGATCACGTGCGGGCTCGCGTTCGCCGGGGTGATCTGGGTCATCGGCGGGAGCAAGCCCGCGGGTGAGTACATCGCCGGCTACCTGATCGAGAAGAGCCTCTCGGTCGACAACATCTTCGTCTTCGCGCTCGTGCTGTCGTACTTCGCGGTTCCGCCGAAGCTCCAGCACCGGGTCCTCTTCTACGGCGTCCTCGGGGCGCTCGTGATGCGAGCCATCTTCATCGTGGTCGGCGCGGCCCTCCTCGAGCAGTTCCACTGGATGATCTACATCTTCGGCGGCTTCCTGATCATCACCGGGGTCCGCATGGCGCGCCACGGCGAGGTCGAGGTGCATCCGGAGAAGAACCCGCTGTTGAAGCTCCTCCGGCGGGCGATCCCGCTCACCCCCGACTACCGGGGCGACAAGTTCTTCGTGCGCGAGGGTGTGCGTCGGTACGCGACGCCGCTGCTGGCCGTCCTCATCGTCGTGGAGACGACCGACGTGGTCTTCGCAGTGGACTCGATCCCCGCGATCTTCGCGGTCACCGACGACACCTTCATCGTGTTCACGTCGAACGCGTTCGCGATCCTCGGCCTGCGCGCGCTCTACTTCGTGCTCGCGGGGGCCATGGGACGCTTCGTATATCTCAAGATGGGCCTGGCGACGGTCCTGGTCTACGTCGGGATCAAGATGGTGATCTCGGAGTGGTACAAGATCCCGATCGGCATCTCCCTCGGCGTCATCGCTGTCATCCTCACCGTCGCTATCGGCGCCTCGTTGCTCAAGACGCGCAAGGGACCCGACGGTGCTCCGACCCCCGCGCTGCACGAGGAGGCGTCATGAGCCCGGCGCAGACCGTCGTCTTCGGCGACGACCATTCGGACGGTGCCGACGAGGCATGGGGCTGGGTCTGCGCGCAGACCTGGGCCGGTTGGCGGGCTGAGGTGCTCACCGCCGTGATGCCGCCGGTGGGGCCGCCGCCGGACCCCGCGGACGCGGCGCCGCACGCCTGGGAGCCCCCGACGCCTCGCGATCCGGGTGATGCGGGATTCACCGAGACCGTGCACCTGCGCGCCGACGCCGACCCTCGCTACGTGCTCGAGCACCAGGACCACGCCGGTGTGCTGGTCGTCGGACCGGTCGGCAAGGGCTTCCTCAAGTCGCTGCATCTCGGGAGCATCGCCGAGCACGTGCTCGCGAACGCGACGGTGCCGGTGTTGGTCGCGCGCGGCGCGTCCCCGGTGCGGCGCGTCCTCGTGGCAATCGACGGTTCGGACCACGCGCAGCGTGCCGTCGTCGCCCTCGCATCGATGCCGTGGTACTCGGACCTCGACTCGGTCACGCTCGTCACGATCCTTGATGGCAAGGACCGCGACGCGGACGTCTTCGACCGCGCGGTCTCGGCCCTCCCCGGTGTCGCGGTGGAGACCGTTGCGCTCGAGCGCGGTGAGCGTGTGTGGGAGTCGATCTGCGGCGCGGCGTCGCGCGACGGCTCGGACCTCGTCGTCGCGGGGACCCATAGCTTCCGGAAGATGCGAGAGCGCGTGCTCGGCTCGACCGCCACCGCGTTGGCCTCGCACGCCCCCTGCGCCGTGCTCTTCGGTCGGGACTCGAGCGACGGCTCCTGAGCGGGACCGACTCGGTCGGCCTCAGGAGGTCGGCGCCTCGATGAGCTCGAGGACGGTGCCTTGACGTTGAGGTGGAACACTCGCGTTGCTGCGATCGTCATCGTCATTCCCGACTGCCGCGGCTTCGGGCTTCGGAAAGAAGCCGGACGGTAACGTGCCCGTGATGGACGACGCCAGGACCGCCATCGAGCACATCGTGTACGGCTACGCGGAGATGGTCGACGCCGGCGACTTCGAAGGCGTGGCCGGACTCTTCGAGCGTGCGCGCTACAAGGGCGGTGGCCCCGACGATCCCGGCGTCGAGGGCGCCGAGCCGGTGCTGAAGATCTTCGAGAAGATGGTCCGTCGTTACGACGACGGGACGCCGCGCACCAAGCACGTCACCACCAACCTCGTCATCGACGCCGACGAGGCGGCGGGGACCGCCAACGCCCGCTCGTACTACACCGTGTTCCAGCAGGTCGGCGACACCCCACTGCAGCCGATCGTCGCGGGCCGATACCACGACCGGTTCGCGGTCCTCGACGGCTCATGGAGGATGGTCGAACGGGTCATCTTCTGCGACCTCATCGGCGACATCTCCCGGCATCTCACGATCGACCCGTTCGCCGGCCCCCGGCCCGCGGGCGGCCCGTCCCCGAGCTGAGGAAGCCCGTGACCAAGATCACCGACCACCCCGACGGTGCCGCGCGCGTGCGGCTCGTCACCTTCGATCGACCCGCCGCGAGGAACGCCTTCGACACCGGGCTCTACTCCGGCGTCGCCGACGCGCTCGACGGGGCAGCTGCGAGCGACGACTTCGCCGTCGTCGTGCTCACCGGCGAGGGCACGGCGTACTCGGCGGGGCAGGACCTCGCCGAGATGGGCCGGCTGGCCCGACCGGGCGCGAACCCGACACCTGCTCAGGGCGAACCCGATGACGACGACCGCGTCGCGCACGGCTTCACCCGGTTCATCGGGGCCATCGAGTCGTTCCCGAAGCCGATCATCGCCGCGGTGAACGGGGTCGCCGTGGGGATCGGCACCACGATGCTCCCGTACTGCGACCTGGTGCTCGCCTCCGACGACGCCCGGTTCCGGCTGCCGTTCGCCAGCCTCGGAGTGGTCCCCGAGGCCGGGAGCACGTTCACCCTGCCGTCGGTGATGGGATGGCAGCAGGCGGCGCACGTGTTCTTCACCGCCGAGTGGCTCGACGTGCACCAGGCGATCGAGTGCGGGCTCGTGTGGCGGCGATGCTCACCGGCCGACCTCGTGGCAGAGGCGCTCGGGGTGGCGACCGCGATCGCGAAGATGCCCATCGTGTCGCTCGTCGAGACCAAGCGTCTCCTGCTCGCCACGAGGCTCGACGCCGCGCGAGCAGCCCGGGCCCGGGAAGAGGAGGTGTTCCGGGACCTCACCGGCGCCCCCGCCAACCGGGAGGCGATCGCCGCGTTCCTGGAGAAGCGCGAGGCGGACTTCACGAATCTGCCCGAGCGGTAGGCTCGCTGGCGATCCGGCGAATCCGAACGAGCCCAGCATCCGAACGAGCCCAGAATCCGAAACAGCCCAGAATCCGAAACAGCAAGGAGTACGAGATGTCCTGGAAGGTCGTCGTCGACTTCGACGTCTGCGAGAGCAACGCCATCTGCATGGGGATCGCCCCGGAGGTCTTCGAGGTGCGCGACGACGACTTCCTCTACGTCCTCGAGGAGCACCCGGCCGACGATCTCAAGCCGAAGGTGGAGCAGGCGGTGCGCCAGTGCCCCAAGCAGGCCATCTCGATCGTCGAGGAGTAGTCGGGTCCGCCCGGCAGCCCCCTCAGTGAGCGAGCAGCCCGGGATCGTCGACGGCCACGGCCCGGACGCGGCGCACCCGCCCGGTCCCGAGCTGCGTCGCCTGGCCGACGCGATGCGCCTGGTCGCCGACCAGACCGTGCGCACCGCGGCCGCGCCCGACGTGCTCGCCGACGCAGCTGCGGCGGTCGAGCGAGCCGCCGCGATCCTGGCGCCGCACACCCCGGCGTGGGCCCCGTCGGTCCCGGCCATGCCGGCCACCGAGCTCGACCCGCACGTCTACTTCCCGTTCAGCCCGATCATCGGCTGGTACAGCCCGCTCGCCCCGCCCATCCACTGCGTTCCCCAGGAAGGCGGCGGAGTCGTCGGGCACGGCACGCTCGGTGCCGCCTACGAAGGGCCACCCGGGTGTGTCCACGGCGGGATGATCGCCGAGATCTTCGACGAGATGCTCGGCGTGGCGAACATCACTGCGGGCGTCGGCGCCATGACCGGCACGCTGACGATCGTCTATCGCAGCCCCACGCCGCTCTACACCGAGCTGCGCTTCGAGGCCGAGACGGAGTCGATCGAAGGGCGCAAGGTCCATACGCGGGGCACGCTGCATGCCGGTGACCGGCTGTGCGCCGAGGCGCACGGGATCTTCATCCAGGTGGCCCGCGAGAACTTCGCCGATCACGCGCTCGGCCACGGTGGGCCCGCCCAGTGACCGGGGTCGCGGCGGAGCGCCGCCCGTGACCGAACGGAGGGTCGCACTCGGCGGACCGGTGAACTTCCGCGACCTCGGTGGCTACACCACCGCGGACGGCCGACGGGTCGCATGGCGGCGGCTCTACCGGAGCGACTCCCTCCACCACCTTGTTCCCGAGGACGGTCCGCTGCTCCACGCCCGCGGGATCGCGACGGCGATCGACTTCCGCGCCGGCGACGAGCTCGATCGGATCGGGATCGGTCACCTCGGTGAGCTCGACATCCGTCACGTCCACCTCCCGACCGTGGACCAGGTCCTCCACACCGTGCGTCCACCCGACCAGGAGGTGCCGACGTCGGCAGCCGAGGTCTACCTCCACATGTTGCGTCGTGGCGCCGTCGCGTACGCCGCCGCGCTCCGAACGATCGCAGAGGCCGACGTGCTTCCCGCCGTCTACTTCTGCATGGCCGGCAAGGACCGCACCGGCGTGTTCTCGGCGATCGTGCTCGGACTCCTCGGCGTCTCCGACGACGACATCGTTGCCGACTACGTGCTCACCGAAGAGGTCGTCGAGACGATCCATGCCCGAGGCCGGAACTCGCATCCCGACGCAGCGGCACAGTGGGCCGACCTCCCCGAGGACCTGATCGGCGCCAAGGCGACGAGCATGGAGGGGCTCGTGGAGGGCGTCGAACGCGACTGGGGCGGGTGGGAGTCCTATGTCACCGACATCGGCGTCGGTCCCGACGTCATCGACGCCGTGCGCGGCGCACTCCTCGAGGAGCACCCATGACCCGCTTCGGACTCCAGCTCCCCAACTTCAGCCTCGGGGTGCCCGACGCCGAGCTCTTCGAGCGCTTCGCCGACCTCGCGGTCGCGGGTGAGGACAGCGGCTTCTCGTCGCTGTGGGTGATGGACCACCTGTACCAGCTCCCCGCGCTCGGCGGCGAGGACGAGCCGATGCTCGAGGCGTACACGCTCCTCGGCGCCCTGGCCGCCCGTACGAGCACGGCGCAGCTCGGGACGCTGGTCACCGGCGTCACCTACCGGAACCCGGCGCTCCTCGCGAAGCAGGTCACGACCCTCGACATCATCAGCGGCGGGCGGGCGATCCTCGGGATCGGGGCCGCGTGGCACGACATCGAGCATGTCGCGTTCGGGTTCGACTACCCACCGGACCGTGAGCGGCTCGATCGGCTCGAAGAGGCGCTCCAGATCTGTCGGGGGATGCTCACCGAGGACGTGATCTCCTTCGATGGCACGCACTACCGCGTCGCGAACGTGAAGAACCTGCCCCGACCGATCCGGTCGGGTGGCATCCCGATCATGGTGGGCGGTGGCGGCGAGAAGCGGACCTTGAGGCTCGTCGCGCAGTACGCCGATGCGTGCAACGTCTCGGGTGACCTCGAGACCGTTCGCCACAAGCTCGAGGTGCTGCGGGGGCACTGCGAGGCGGTTGGTCGCGACCCGTCCGAAGTCACGACGACGCGCCTCAGCGCCATGTTCCTCGTCGACACACCGGAGCAGGCCGCGGAGACGCGCGAGATGATCGCGGGCCTCGCAGACGAGGAGTTCGCCGCCGCGTGCACGATCGGCGACGACGACGGCGTGGTGGAACAAGTCGCCGCGCTCATCGACGCCGGCGTGCAGGAGCCGATCTTCAACATGCCGTTCGCCGACGCCGCCACGATCCGCCGCGCCGGCGCGCTCCTGACGAGCGCCTTCGGCTGACCACCTTCGCTTTGGCGTCGAGCGGGGTGGCACCACGACACCTGCCCGACGCAAAGACGGGATAAGAAGGCGCCCGTGGCGATCGAACCGGACACCAGGGACTGGACCTGGGTGCTCGATCGGCCCTGCCCGGAGTGCGGCTTCGACGCGCTGCGCGAGGACCAGTGGACGCGCGCCGGACGGCGCAGCGACGGCGCGTCGTTCACCGTGGAGTCGTTCGCCCGCTCCTTCGTCCACGACCCGATCCACCATGTCCACGACGTGGAGCAGTCGCGGCCCTAGCCGAGAAGCCTGGGACTCAGATGGCGCGCTCGGCGCCTTCCCAGTACGGGTCGCGGAGCTTGCGCTTGTAGAGCTTGCCGTTGGGGTCGCGCGGCATCTCGTTCGTGAAGTCGATCGACTTCGGGGTCTTGAACTTCGCGAGCCGGTCCCTGCACCACGCGAGGATCTCGGCCTCGAGCTCGGGCGACCCGGTGGAGCCGTCGATCGGCTCGACGACCGCCTTGACCTCCTCGCCCCAGTCGGCGTGGGGGATGCCGAACACCGCGACGTCGGCGACCTTCGGGTGCAGGATGAGCTCGCTCTCGATCTCGGCCGGGTAGATGTTCGCCCCGCCGGAGATGATCATGTCGGTCTTGCGATCCGACAGGAACAGCCAGCCATCCTCGTCGAGGTAGCCGACGTCGCCGACCGTGAAGTACTTGCCCTGGCGGCTCTTGTCGGTCTTGTCCTGGTCCTTGTAGTACTCGAAGTTGCCCGTCATCATGTGCATGTAGACGGTGCCGATCTCGCCGGACGGGACCTCGTTGCCGTCGTCGTCGAGGATCACGACCTCCGAGATCGGCCACGCCTGTCCGACCGTCCCCGGGTGCTCGAGCCAGTCCTTCGCGAACACGAGCGTCCCGCCACCTTCGCTCGCCGCGTAGTACTCGTCGACCACGGGGCCCCACCAGTCGAGCATCTGGCGCTTCACCTCGGGCGGACACGGGGCGGCCGCGTGCACCATGTGACGGAGCGACGACACGTCGTACTTCGCGCGCTCGTCCTCGGGGATCGCGAGCAGGCGCACGAACTGCGTTGGCACCATGTGCGTGTTCGTCACCTTGTACTTGTCGATGAGGTGCATCATCTGCTGCGGCGTCCACTTGTCCATCACGACGACGGTGTGGCCGATGTGGATCGCGGCGCCCGCGAACACGAGCACCGCGGTGTGGTACAGCGGCGACCCGCAGATGTGGACGTTGTCGTCGAACGGCTGGAGCCCGAAGAGGAACAGCATCCCGCCGAAGCCGTTGCCGGCCGTCTCGGGGTCGGTACCAGGGAGAGGCCGGCGGACACCCTTGGGCTTGCCCGTCGTACCCGACGTGTAGTTCATGACGTTGCCCGCGGTCCGGTTGTCCGGCGCGGTCACGGGCTGACCGTCCTTCAGCTCGCCATAGCTGCGGAACCCGTCGATGTCACCACCCACCGCGAACCGGCCCTCGGCCCGGAACCCGATCTCGTCGGCCGCCGCGGTGGCCTGCTCGGCGAAGTTCGCGTGTGAGACGAACACCTTCGCCTCACAGTCCTGCACGATGTACGCGATCTCGGGGCCGACGAGGTGCCAGTTGATGGGGACCAGGTAGAAGCCGGCCTGGGTGACGGCAAGGAACAGCTCGAAGACCTCGGCACTGTTCGGCAGCAGCATGGCGACCGCGTCGCCCTCTTCCAGCCCGAGCGCCCGGAGGCCGTGCACCACCTGGTTGCACGAGGCCAGCAGCTCGCCGGCCGAGATCTCGCGCTCGTCGGGGTCGACGAGGGCGAGATGCTCGGGCATGGCTTCGGCGATCTTCCAGAAGCCCAGGGGTGGGGCGTCGGTCACAGGTGCACTCCTCGACGGCGGGCGCGGGCGAGGCCGACGGTTGGTCCTGCTCCGCCGACGAAGTAGAACATGTTCCGATCCGGGGCGGCAAGGCGTGCCGGGCGGGACGGGCCGTCGAGACCGGGCCCAGGAGCGCAAGGCGATGCAACGATGACGGCGGGCCTGCTCGACGGACGGGTGGCGATCGTCTCCGGCGTGGGCCCGGGCATGGGCCGTGCCATTGCACTCGAGCTCGCGAGCGCCGGTGCCGACGTGGCGCTCGGTGCCCGGCGGGAGACGTCGTGGGGCCCTGTCGTCGAGGAGATCGAGGCGCTCGGTCGGCGGGCGATCGGGGTCCCGACCGACATCCGCGACCCCGAGCAGGGGAGGCACCTCGCCGAGACCGCCGCCGCCGAGCTCGGTCGGATCGACGTGGTCGTGAACAACGCGTTCGCCGAGGAGGACTGGCGTGAGCCGTTCGACGGCTTCGACCCGGAGCGGTGGCGCGAGCCGATCGACGTCAACGTCTTCGGTGCGCTCGCGCTCAGCCAGGCGTGCCTCCCACATCTGCGTGCGGTCGGTGGCGGCTCGATCGTGATGATCACGACGCTGTCGGTGAGGAACCCCATCCCCCTGCTCGCGGGCTATGCCGCGTCGAAGCGCGCGCTCACGACCGCCGCCCAGGTCCTGGCGAAGGAGCTCGGGCCGGCGAAGATCCGGGTCAACTGCGTCGCCCCCGGCCACATCCGCGGCCGTTCGCTCGACGAGTACTTCGCCTGGATCTCGCAGCAGCGCGGCACCACCTCCGAGGTCGTCGCAGGCGAGATCGCAGCCCAGAACGCGCTGCCGCACCTGGCGAGCCCCGAGGAGATCGCGCCCGCGGTCCTGTTCTTCGCGTCCGACCTCTCGCGCGTGATCACCGGCCAGACCCTCGACGTGAATTGCGGCCGCACCATGGACTGACCGACTGCCGCACGTCCGGAACCACACACTGCGAGCGGGAGCTGCACATGCTGTTGGAGAACAAGCGATGCATCGTCTCGGGCATCGGCCCGGGCCTCGGGCGGGAGATCGCGCTCGCGTTCGCCCGCGAGGGCGCCGACGTCGCGCTCGGTGCGCGCACCGAGTCGATGCTCGACCAGGTGAAGGGCGAGGTCGAGGCACTCGGGCGAAGGGCCGTCGTCTCGCGCACCGACATCACCGACCAGGGTGAGTGCGACCGTCTCGTGCAGGCCTGCGTCGACACGTTCGGAGGTGTCGACGTGCTCGTGCACAACGCGTTCGCGCCCGACGTCTTCCAGACGTTCGAGGACGTAGACCTGAAGGCCTGGCGGACGATGATGGACGTCAACCTGTTCGGCAGCCTCCAGCTGACGAAGTCGGCGATCCCGATCATGAAGACGCAGCAGTCCGGCTCCATCGTGTTCGTGAACTCGATGATCATCCGCAAGGTGCTCCCACTCCAGGGTGGCTATGCCACCTCGAAGGGCGCCCTGATGACGGCCGCGCAGGTGCTCGCGAAAGAGCTCGGGCCCTACAAGATCCGCGTGAACTCGATCGTTCCCGGTTGGATGTGGGGTCCGTCGGTCGAGGGGTACTTCAAGATGATGGAGGCCCAGACGGGCAAGACCGTCCAGGAGTCCTACGACGAGATCGCGGCCGCGATCGCGCTCGGCGAGATCCCACCCGACGACGACTGCGCGAACGCGGCCGTGTTCTTCGCGTCGGACATGTCGTCGGTGATCACCGGTCAGGCGCTCGACGTGAACGGCGGCGAGGTCTTCCACTGATCTGCCCCGTCCGGGACGGACGGCGGTACGCTTCGACCGCGAGACCACGGCGACGAACGGCCGACGGCTGACCAGGGGTGACGTGATGGCACGACTCGACCTCCCACCGAACCGGGGCGACAAGGAGCTGCCCGAGATCGCACGGGTCTGGGCGCTGCGTCCCGAGCTCGGGGGTCCGGTCGCGGCGCTCTCGGCGGCGGTCTACGAGCAGAGCCAGATCCCGGCCCGCGTGCGCGAGGCGGTCCGGATGCGGATCGCACAGATCAACGACTGCCCCATCTGACTGGGGTGGCGGATCCCGCAGTTGCGGGAGCAGGGCGTGACCGAGGAGCTGTATGCGGGCGTCGAATCGCACCGTGACCATCCGGAGTACTCCGACGCCGAGCGAGCCGCGATCGAGTACGCCGAGCGCTTCTGCCTCGACCATCTCGCGATCGACGACGCGTTCATGACGCGCCTCCGCAGTCACTTCACCGATGCCGAGGTGCTCGACCTCACGATCTGCATCGGGAACTTCCTCGCGTTCGGACGCCTCACCCAGGTGCTGAAGCTCGATCAGCAGTGCGAGCTGCCGTGAACGTCCCCGCCACGGTCGACCTGTTCGACCTGTCGCGGTTCGCGGACGGCCCGCCCCACGAGGAGTTCCGACGGCTCCGTGACGAGGCCCCGGTGTGCTTCCTCCCGGAGCCTGACGGCCCGGGCTACTGGGGGGTGTTCCGCCACGCCGACGTGGTCGCGGTCTCCCGCGACCCTGCGACGTTCCGGTCGTCGCCGCGGGTGTTCATCCAGGATCCCGCCGACCCGGTGGCCGACGACCAGCTCCTCATCAACCTCGATCCGCCCCGCCACACGAAGCTGCGCAAGATCGTCAACCGTGGCTTCACGCCCCGGCAGGTCCAGCTGCTCGAGCCGAGGGTGCGGACGCTCGTCGCCGACCTCCTCGACGCGGCAGCCGCCTCGGGTGAGTTCGACCTGGTCGGGGACGTCGCCGTGGAGCTGCCGCTCCAGGTGATCGCCGAGCTCGTCGGCGTGCCCCTCGAGGACCGCCACCGCGTGTTCGCGCTCACCGAGGTGACGATGAGTGTCGGTGACCCGGACCTCGGGACCACAGAAGCGGATGCGCGCGCGGCGATGACCGAGATGTTCGCGTACGCCGACGCGCTCGCACAGGCCCGCACCGAGGCACCCGGCGACGACCTGCTCAGCCTCATCCTGCGAGCCGACGTCGACGGCGAGGCGCTCACACCGATCGAGACCGACTTCTTCTTCATGCTCCTGATGAACGCGGGAAGCGAGACCACGCGCAACCTGATCACCGGCGGCATGCTGGCCCTCTTCGAGCACCCCGAGCAGCGCGCCCGGCTCCTCGCCGACCGAACGCTTGTCCCGACCGCGGTCGAGGAGATGCTGCGGTGGGTGACGCCCGTCATGCACTTCCGCCGGACCGCCGCCGTCGATGTCACGGTGGCCGGCCAGGAGATCGCGGCAGGCGACAAGGTCGTGATGTGGTACCCGTCGGCGAACCGCGACGAGCGGGCCTTCCCCGACGCCGATCGCTTCGACGTCGCGCGCACCCCCAACGAGCATGTCGCCTTCGGCGCCGGGGGGCCGCACTTCTGCCTCGGCGCCAGCCTCGCCCGGCTCGAGGCCCGCATCCTCTTCGAGGAGCTGCTCGAGCGGATGCCGGCACTCGCACCCGCCGGTCCCGTCCGACGGCTGGGCTCGAACTTCATCAACGGGATCAAGTCGCTCCCCGTCCGGGCCGGCGTGTGAGCGTCGCGCCCGACGCGTCGCTCGTCGGACGGGTCGCGGCAGTCACTGGCACGCGACTCGCACTCGGGCGGGGGATCAGCGACGCACTCCGGGATGCCGGCGCCGCGGTCGGCGAGGTCGGCGACGACGCCCTGAGAACCCGGGACGACGCGGTCGCGGCGTTCGCCGCGGTGGCGGCGGAGCACGGCGGTCCCGTCGACATCGTCGTGCACGCCGCGATGCCGGACGTCGCGTTCGAGCAGACGCCCTTCGAACAGGTCGACGACGAGCGCTGGGGCGCGGTCTGGGAGGGCGCGATGGTGGGCGCGATCCACACACTGCAGGCCGGCTACGAGCAGATGCGCGGCCGGGGCGGACGATTCGTGTTCGTGACACCCACGGTGTCGATGTCGGGTGCCGCCGGTCTCGTGCCGTACACCACCGCAGTCGAGGGCCAGCGCCTGCTCGCGAAGGCCGCGGCGCGCCAGTGGGGTCCGGAGGGCATCACCGTGAACTGCCTCGCCCCGGCACCCGAGCACGTCCCGATCGGGGTCGAGAGCGTCGCCGTGTCGCTCGCGCCGCCCGCCCTCGGTGGGCCCGGCGATGTGCGCACCGATCTCGGCCCCATCGTGGTCTTCCTCGCCGGCGCGGCGGGTCACGCGCTCACGGGTGCCACCTTGAGCGCCGACGGCGGCGTCTGGATGGCACCGTGAGCGGCGCGTCGCTCGCGGGACGGACCGCGGTGGTGACCGGTGCCGGCCAGGGTGTGGGCGAGGGGATCGCCCGTGCGCTGGCCGCTGCGGGCGCGAACGTCGTCGTCGCGGCCCGGCGAGCCGAGACCGGGGAGCCGGCGGCCGCAGTGATCCGCGACCGTGGCCACGAGGCGGTCTGCATCGTCACCGATGTCACCGACCGGGACTCGATGGCCGCGTGCGTCGACGCGACCGTCGATCGCTACGGCGGTCTCGAGATCATGGTGCACAACGCGTTCCGAGGCGCCGCACCCCACCGCGTCGAGGATCTCGACGCGGACCTGTGGCGCCACAACTCCCGAACCGCGGTGTGGGGCTCGTACTACGCCGCGGTCCTGGCGTTCCCCCATCTCGTGGCCGCGGCCCGCCGCGGTCGTCTCGTGCTCGTCACCTCACCGTCGGGGGTCGAGGGGAGCGTGAACATCCCCGCCTACTCGCCGGTGAAGGCGGCCCAGCGCGCGATGGCCAAGAGCCTCTCGCGGGAGTGGGGACCACTCGGGATCACGGTGAACTGCATCGCGCCCGTCGCCGAGACGCCGGCGCTCACCAGCGCCTTCGTCGCGAACCCGGTGCTCAAGGAGCGCGTCGAGGCCCGCACGTCGCTCGGGAGGATCGGTGATCCGGAGGCCGACATCGGATCGGTTGTGCGCTTCCTCGCGAGCGACGACGGCGGGTACGTGACCGGTCAGACGATTGTCTGCGACGGCGGGAGCTTCATGGGGCTGTGACGCCGATGCTCATCCGTAGATCGTGCGGAGTACGTCCATCGCGTCGGCGACCACGTCCGCATCGGAGCGGGTCTCCAGGTCGCGTGCGTACGTCGCGGCGTTGAACCCGAGCAGGATCGGCTCGCCGGTGAGCCGGGAGAAGTCGTACCACTCGGTCCATCGCCCCTTGACCGGCGAGACGTAGCCGAAGAGGTCGACGTCGGGGTCCCAGAACACCCGCGGGAAGCGGAGCCACAGCTTGTCGAGCACCCCCATCCCGAGCCGTTCGATCGCCCGTCGGTTGGGCGACGGCAGGGCGGGGACGAACTCGACCGCGCCTGCCTTCAGGACACCGAGCGGCAAGGTGACGACGACGTGTGCACCTGGCACGGCCTCGCCGTTGGCGACCACGGACACTCCCGAGGGATCCCACGCGACCTGCGTCACCACTCGGCCGGTCCGCACGTCGAGCCCATCGGCGAGTAGCCGCGGGAGCCACCGGTATCCGGTCTCGGGGAACAGCACGTCGTCGCCGCCGAAGCCGCTCCCGGCGTCCCACCAGAACAACGAGAGCTCGTGGACGTCGCCTGCGTACTCGTGCTCGATCGCCGTGTTGACGGAGAAGTCGAGGCCGCGCAGCTCCTGCGGTGTCCAGTCGCCGTCACGCGCGACCACGGCGTCGATGGCCGCGCCCAGCGAGATGTCGTCGTCGAGCTCCTCGCGCGGGGCTTCGATCTCGTTCGCGAAGTACCGCAGCGTACGTTCGAGTGTCCGAGTGTCGCGGCCGGAGAGGGGCGCGCCGTCCGGCCCGTAGACGATGCCGTTGTCGTAGTCGGTGACGGCTGTCGGGACGTCGTGGTCGCGCGCGAGCGTCGTGATCGGGTTCCCCTCGATCCCGTGGATCCACGATGCCCCGAGGTCGAGTGGGAGTCCGAGTCCGGTGTCGGTGAAGATGCGGCCACCGACCCGCTCGCGGGCCTCGAGCACGACCACCTCGTACCCACTGCGGTGGAGGGATCGCGCCGCGGCGAGACCGGCCACACCGGCACCCACGACGACGACGCGGGCCCCGTCCTCGGCCTCACCCATGACCTCGTCGGCTGCTCGACGACCCGAGAGATAGGCGCCGTGCACGGTCGCAGCGTGGCCGGGCGACGTCGCCTCGCCGGCGAAGAACACTCGATCCACGCGCGCATCGCCCAGCGGCTCGGCGAGGGCGCGTCGGCTGTTGTTCGTGGCACCCACGCCGATGAAGGAGTACGAGCCGCGCGAGTACGGGTCGGACGCCCAACGGGTGAAGAGGAAGCCTTCAGGATCAGGGACGCCCCGCCGGGCCGAGAACGTCGCGGCCCCGAGCGGGGCGCGGGTGAGACCGCCCGTGAGCCCGCCCGCGACCGCAAGAGATCCGCCGAGGAAGCCGCGTCGGCTGATCCCGCGCCCGCTCATCGGGTGCCGGTTGGTCTCGTGCCCGTCGCCGCTGCGACGGCGCGGTCGCGCAGCGCCTCGGGCGCGACGACCTCGTCGATCAGGCCGATCG
Source organism: Acidimicrobiia bacterium (assembly GCA_046484625.1). Classification (GTDB taxonomy): domain Bacteria; phylum Actinomycetota; class Acidimicrobiia; order IMCC26256; family PALSA-555; genus DASUAO01. The sequence goes on along the minus strand of JAWOIO010000028.1, from coordinate 13,538 downwards.
CGCGCGCGTGCTCGGCTTCGATGGTGCTGTTGTGCAGCAGGAGGGCGAGCATCGCATGGCGTCCCGCGCGGCGGGCGATCGACACGCTCCCGCCCGCACCGGGGACGAGGCCGATCGCCTGCTCGGGAAGGCCGATCCTGGTGTCGCTCGCGGCGACGACGTGGCGAGCGAACGCCGGGAGCTCGATGCCGGCTCCGAGGCACGAGCCGTGGAGCGCGACGACGAGACGGTCGGCGATGGCGGCGACGGCGACGGCCAGCGAGCGATCGAGGCGAACGAGGTGGGCGGTGGTGGGGTCGGGGAACGTCCCGAACTCGTCGAGGTCGCCGCCGGAGCAGAACGAGGGCCCCTCGCCCCGGAGCAGCACGGGCTCGCTGCTCCACGCAGCGTCGGCGAGGGCGGCGTGGAGTGCGTCGCGCATCCGCACGTCGAGGGCGTTGTGGCGACCGGGCCGGGTGAGGACGATCTCGCGGAATCCTTCGTGGCGCGCTACCCGGACCCGCGGCTCGTCGTGATCGGCGAGCGCCGCGGCATTCGGCCCCGGTCGAGCGGCGCGCCACGCGAGGAACTCGGGGCCGGCCTGCAGCGCCGAGTACGTGGCCGACTCGGTGACGAGACCGTCGAAGAGCGGACGGGGCGCCGCGCGCAGGAGCAGCGCGCCGGCAACCGCGGCGAGCGGGGCGCGACCGAAGGCAGCCTCGAGGTCTCCGGTCATGTCGTCGGTGACCGAGAGGTCCACGAGGTCGGAGGGCGTGGCGCCGTCGACGGCGACGGTCAGCGCCGGAATGCGCGTGAGCACCTCCTGCACGCCGGTGGCGATGGTGGCAGGCGTCGTCCCCCGGGTCCAGACGAGCGTGGGGCCGTCGAGGAGCCCATGGAGGTGCTCGGCGAGCACGGCCGGCTCGGCTCCCAGGAGCGCGGTGTCGAGCGTCGTGACGCCCAACGACGCGTCAGTCCGACGAGGGCAGGGGCTTGGCCTGCGCGATCTCCATCGGCTGGCCGTGGCACTCGAGCGCGCCGTCGCCGGTCTTCGTCACGAGGACCGTCGCCTCGCACTCGGCGCACTGGTACCGCTTGCCCAGGAGGTTCGCCATCAGGAGCCCTCTCGTGGCGCCATGACCGCGCCGCAGCAGGAGACCTCGCCGTCGGTGCCCTTCACGACGATGATCTCTGTGCCGCACTCGTTGCAGTGGAGGCGTGCACCCACGGTGACCGGTGACATGCGGGCAGACTAGCGAAGTGACCGACCCAGTCGAAGACCCCGAACCGGACCTGCGGGACCTCCGCCTCGAGGTGCAGGACCGGGTCGCGGTCATCACCCTCGACCGCCCCGACCAGCGCAACGCCTTCACCGGCGCGATGGGCGACTCCCTCGGACGTGCCTACACCCGCTGCGACCTCGACGACGAGATCCGCGCGGTTGTGGTGACCGGGGCCGGCGACGCGTTCTGCGCGGGCGCCGACCTGGACGGCGGGGGTGAGACGTTCGCGGCGCCCGACGCGTTGCCGGGCAAGGCGGGCCGGGAGTTCACCGCGTCGCCGGTACGGCCGCGGGCCTGGGAGGTCCGCAAGCCGGTCATCGCCGCGGTGAACGGGCACGCCATCGGGATCGGGATGACGCTCGCGCTCCACTGCGACCTGCGGGTCATGGCAACCGGCGCGAAGTACGGGATCGTCCAGGTGCGTCGCGGTGTCCTGCCCGACGCCCAGTCCCATTGGACGCTGCCTCGCGTGGCGGGCTTCGCGCATGCCGCCGAGCTGCTGCTCACCGGACGCCACTTCAGCGCGGACGAGGCGCTTGCGATGGGGATCGCGTGCCGGGCGCTGCCCGCCGACGACGTGGTCCCCGCGGCGCTCGGGATCGCGCGCGACATCGCCGACAACACGGCTCCTCTCTCGGTCGCGCTGTCGAAACGGCTCCTGTGGAGCGATCCACCGCTGACGGCCGCGGAGGCCGAGCGGCTCGAGACCGACTACCACCGCGTGCTCATGGGACGCGCCGACGCGACCGAAGGGGTGCTCGCCTACCTGGAGCGCCGCCCGCCCCGGTGGACGCTCAGCCCCACCGACGACTGGCCCCACTGACCACTGCCCGAATCCGGCTTCTCGGCACGCTGGATGTTGCACAGCAACGTTGATCGTGCCGAGAAGCGGCTGGATCGTCAGGGGTCGAGGTGCAGGACGCGGCGGGCGTTGCCGTGGAGGAACGGCTCCCAGACGTGGTCCCGGAACGGCACCCGCGCGAGCTGGTCGAAGGTCGTCTCGTACGAGAGTCCCATCGGGAAGTAGCCCGCGAAGAGGATCTTGTCGACCCCACGCGTGTTCGCGAAGTCGACGATCTCGGTGGGGTAGTACTTGGGCGCGAACGCGCTGGTCGAGTAGTGCAGTCCGGGCCACTTCAGCATCAGCTTCACCGCGAGGTCGGCCCACGGCTCCCCGCCGTGGCGCATCACCACGACCAGGTCGGGGAACTCGTAGCAGACGACGTCGAGCGCGTCGACGCGCTGCGGCGCGAACGGCACCCGCGGCCCGGGCACGCCGACGGTGACGAAGATCGGGATCCCGAGCTCGATGCACGTCGCGTACACCGGGAACCACGCGGCATCGTCGTACGCCCGCTGCGGGAACGTGCCTGCCGCGAATCCCGTTGCCGCGATCACACCCCAGTCCTCGACCGCGCGTCGCAGGGCCGTGATCGCGTCGACCCCTCGGCCGGCGTCGACGTCGAACGATCCGAGGACGCGGTCGGGGTGCGCGCGGAGCGCGGCAATCGCGGGCTTGTTCCCCTCCGAGATCGGGACGAGCGCCCGCTCGACGCCGAACCGGTCCATCTCGGCGAGCACCGCACCGATCGGATCGTCTGCGAAGCGTGCGTCGGGCAGGTTCTTGAACATGTACGAGGCCGGGTGGGCGAAGCCCTCGAGCGACTCCCGGTCCTTGAGGAGCGGGCGGAGCTGATCGCGCCACGAGTCGTCCCCCGGCGCGGGCGGGAGCCCGACCATCGTGTCGACGATCCGGCCGAACGCCGTGTCGAGCGCCATCCGGGTCGCTGCTACCAGCTGGCGGCGGGCGGACCGGGACTCTCCAGCCCGAGCATGTCGGCGAGCACCCGCGTGACGGCGTTGTTGTCGGCCAAGTCGGAGTCGGCCGGCAGGATCTCGAACTCGGAAAGCAACGCCGCGAGACGCATCATCACGACCGCGAAGCGCAGCCCGCCGAACACCTCGTAGAACTCGAGGTCGCGTGCCGCGCGCCCGCTCGTCGCCTCGTAGCGGGCGACGACCTCCTCGCGGGTCGGGAAGCCCTCCATGCGCGGCGCCGGAATCCCCTCGTGGAAGTGACGGTCGACGAAGAGCCACCACCCGAGGTCCATCATCGGGTCGGCCAGCGTCACCATCTCCCAGTCGAGCACTGCCGCGACGCGGTACTCGTCGTCGAAGAGCTGGTTGTTGATCCGCGCGTCACCCCAGCAGAGTGCGATCTCGGGGTCCTCCGAGGGCGCGTGCTCGCGAACCCAGTCGAGCGTCGCCTGCGCGACGCGTGGCGCCGGTCGGCTCGGGTCGGCCCACGCGAACGACGCCTCGTAGTAGCGGAGCTGCTGCTCGAACCCGAGTGACCCGTACTGGGGCTTGTCGAGGAAGTCGAACCCGAGACCGCGCCAGTCGACCGCGTGCACCGCGCACATCGCGTCGACCCCGTTCTCGACGAGGGCGCGGCGCTGCTCCGGGGTGGACTCCTCGAGGAGCCAGCCGGACATCGTGTAGGGGGGATTGTCCGTGGGCGCGCGGCCGGCGACCGCGTCCATCACGAAGAACGGCGCGCCGAGGTGCGAGGGGCTTTCCTCGAACCAGCGCATGTTGGGCACCGGGACGTCGGTGCGCTCGCCGAGTGCCTGGAGCACCCGGAACTGCGACTCGAAGTCGGCCTCCAGGAACACCGTGTGCTGGGTCGGCTTCACCCGGAGGACGAGCGGCTCCGTCACCCGGTCGCCGTCTCCGGTCGCGTACGACGCGTCGAAGAGCAGCGTCTCGTTCGAGAAGCCGGTGAAGGACGGACCGCTGATCGGCCCGACCTCGACGTCCTGTGCCTCGGGGATCCGCTCGGTGAGCCAGGCGGCGATGATGCCGCGCGCGGCTTCGAGGTCTCGCTGCTCGGGGATGGGCATGGGCCGCTACTCCTGGTTGCTCAGACGACGATGTCGGCACGGACGAGACCACGAGTCTCGTCGGCGGTGAAGCCCCAGTGCTCGAGCACGCCGACCGGGTCCTCGCCGGGGTGCTGGGGGGCGGATGGCAGTGGGGCCGGCGTCGCCGAGAACCGGGGCGCAGGAGCCGGCTGCGGCACGCCCGCGAGCTCGAGGAACATGTCGCGGGCCACGTTGTGGGGATGGTTCGGCGCCTCGACGGGGGAGAGGGCCGGCGCGACGCAGGCGTCGCGGCCTCCGAACACGGCCTCCCACTCGTCGCGGGTCCGCCCCGCGATGACGGACGCGAACCGCGCCCGGAGCGCGGGCCAACCGTCGCGGTCGTGCTGGTCGGGGAGATCGGCGTCGGCGAGCCCGAGACCGTCGAGCAGCTCGGCGTAGAACTGCGGCTCGATCGCCCCGACCGCGAGCCATCCGCCGTCCGACGTCTCGTAGGAGTCGTACCAGGGGGCACCGGAGTCGAGCATGTTCGTGCCGCGTGGACCCCAGAAGCCCGAGGCCCGGGCCGAGAAGAACGGCGTGAGCATGAGCGCGGCGCCGTCGACCATGGCGGCGTCGACGACCTGGCCCGATCCGGTCCGCTCGCGCGCGAGCAGCGCGGCGACGATCCCGTAGGCGAGGAGCATCCCACCACCCGCGAAGTCGCCAAGGACGTTGATGGGCGGCGTGGGTGGCGCGTCGGCCCGTCCGAGGGGCTCGAGCGCGCCGGCGATGGCCAGGTAGTCGATGTCGTGTCCGGCGCGTGCCGCGAGCGGCCCCTCCTGGCCGTATCCCGTCAGCCGTCCGTAGACGAGCCGGTTGTTGCGCGATCGGGCGACGTCGGGACCGATCCCCAGGCGTTCCGCGACGCCGGGGCGGAAGACCTCGAGCACCGCGTCGGCCGCGTCGGTGAGACGGAGGAACGTCTCGACGCCTTCGGGCTTCTTCAGGTCGAGACCGATCGCCGCCTTCGACCGGTACATCGCGTTCGTCGCGGGTCGGGACCGGTCGACGGCACGCGCCGCCTCCACGCGATCGACCCGCAGCACCTCGGCCCCGAGGTCGGCGAGGAGCATCCCGCAGAACGGTCCCGGCCCCAGGCCGAGGAGCTCGACGACGCGGAACCCCGAGAGCGGTCCCGTCACTCGTCGCCTCCGGGAAGACCGATCCGCGGGGTCTTCGACTGCACCATGATGCCTTCGCCGTGGGCGCAGACCTCAGCGCCGGCGTGCAGCTCCGAGACCACCCGGACGGTCCGGGCCCCGGTGATCTCCGCGGTCGCGACGTAGGTGAGCGGGGTGTCGATCGGCGTCGGGCGCACGAACCGGATCGTCATGGTCCCGGTCATCGCCGGTCGTCCCGCGAGCGACGCGGCCGCGACGGCGAGGATCTGGTCGAACACGGCCGCGATCCACCCGCCGTGCGCGTAGCCCGGCATGCCCTCGTGACGGAGGTCGAACGTGAGGGTCGCGGTCACCTGGTCCTCGCCACGAACGATCGCGACCGGCGGGGCCATCGGGTTCGACGGACCGAGGAACGGATGGTGCTCGAAGACCGCCGTGCTGCCGGGCGTGAACGTGAGCTCCGCGACGTCGTCGTACCGGCTGCGGGCGGCGTAGGGCTGGAGGGATGCCACGACGGCGTCGACCTCCGCGCGCGCGGCGTCGAGGACCTCGGCCGGGGCTCCGCTCGCCACGAGTGCGGCGATCAGGCGTCGGACCGAGTCGCTCACCCCGCGTGAGGCGAGCACCGCGTCCGGGACCTCGGCATCGTCCCGGGGGAACGGGTCGCGCCCGGGCGCGGCCGGGGCGCTCACGCGGCCTGGGGTCGACAGGAGGTCATGGGGTGCTCGGCATCCTAAACTGACGGCCCGTCACACCCGCTTGCCAGCCTGGAGGCACCCCGTGGGTACGCCCGTCATCATCGAAGCCGTTCGTACGCCGATCGGGAAGCGCAACGGCTGGCTCTCGGGCCTCAAGGCCACCGAGGTCCTGCGTCACGCCCAGCTCGAGGTGATCGCCCGCGCCGGGATCGACCCGATGCTCGTCGACGAGGTGATCGGGGGCTGCGTCACCCAGGCGGGGGAGCAGGGCTCCAACGTCACCCGCAACGCCTGGCTGAGTGCCGGGCAGGACCGGCTGCCGTATCAGACCGCGTGCACGACCGTCGACGCGCAGTGTGGCTCGGCGCAGCAGGCCAACCACCTCATCGCGGGTCTGATCGCCGCCGGTGGCGCCGACGTCGGGATCGCGTGCGGTGTCGAGCAGATGAGCCACGTGCCGCTGGGCGCGAACGTCGTGAACGGCCCGGGTCACTACAAGACCGAGCCGTGGCCGTGGGACGACCCGCCCAACGGGCAGTTCGGCGCCGCCGACCGGATCGCCGACAACCGCGGCATCACGCGTGCGGACCTCGACGAGTGGGGCTTTCACTCCCAGCGCAAGGCGAAGGTCGCCTGGGACGAGGGCCGGTTCGAGCGGGAGGTCGCGCCGATCGAGACCCCAGTGCTCGGCGAGGACGGCCAGCCGACCGGCGAGACCCAGTTGATCTCGAAGGACCAGGGACTGCGCGAGACGACCATGGAGGGCCTCGCCAAGCTCAAGCCGGTCGTCGAGGGCTACAAGCACACCGCGGGTACTGCGTCCCAGATCTCCGACGGTGCAGCCGCGGTGCTCTGGATGGACGAGGACAAGGCCAAGGCGCTGGGCCTGAAGCCCCGCGCCCGGATGGTGCACCAGCTCGTCACCGGCACCGACCCGTACTACCTGCTCGACGGGCCCGTCGACGCGACCACGAAGATGCTCGACCGGTCGGGCATGGCGATGGCCGACTTCGACGTCTTCGAGATCAACGAGGCGTTCGCCGCGGTCGTGCTCAGCTGGGCGCAGGTCCACAAGCCCGACCTCGACCGCGTGAACATCAACGGCGGTGCGATCGCGCTGGGTCACCCGGTCGGCTCGACGGGCTCCCGGCTGATCACCACGGCGCTGCACGAGCTCGAGCGCTCCGACAAGGAGCTGGCCTTCGTGACGATGTGCTGCGGCGGCTCGCTCGGAACCGCGAGCATCCTCCAGCGCATCTGATCCCCCCCATCGTTCTTGCGTCAGATGCTGCGGTATTTCAGCACGAACTGACGCAAGAACAAGGGGGAGACGTCAGGCACGCTCCCAGAGGCGCGTGAGGGCGTTCGCGGCGACGGTCGGGTGCTCGACGATTGCCCAGTGACCGCCGTCGACGATCGCGAGTTCCGCGCCCATGACCTCGGACGCGATGCGTGGACTCTCGGGCGCGGCGTACGGGTCGCCGCTCCCCCAGAGCACGAGGCCGGGTCGTGTGAGCGCCTCGCGGGGTGACCACTCGTTGGCGATGTCGATCGCCGAGCGGTAGAGGGCGAGGATGCACTCCTTCATCGTCGCGTCGACCCGTTCCGCGGCGCCCGCCGCATCGGGATGGCCGCCGTCACGCAGACCCTGGGCCAGGACATCGCCCGCCATCGCCTCCATCACCTGCTCGCCCACCTCCGGCGTCTGCCAGGCGACGGCCAGGTCGTGCCACCGGAAGGTCTCGGTCATCACTGCGTTCGCCAACGTGTAGGTCCGGACGAGGTCGGGGCGGGTGACGGCGACGCGCTGCACCAGCAGCGAGCCCCAGTCGTGGCCCACGACGTCGACAGGGTCGCCGATCGCCTCGAGCTCGCCCGCGACCCAGTCGGCGTACGACTCCTTGGTGCACGGGAAGCCCTCGGGGACCGGTGTAGTGAACCCGGGGAGCGCGAGCCGTACCACGTCGTCGCGTCCGAGTGCATCCACGAGGGGGTCCCACATCGCAGACGTGTCGGGGACACCGTGGACGACGACGATCGGCACGGGGATCTTCTCAGGGCCGGGACGAGGCCGAGGTCGCGATCTCCTTCGCCCACCGGTAGTCGGGCTTCCCGCTCGGCGAACGCACGATCGCGTCGACGAACTGCAGCTCGCGGGGGACCTTGTAACCGGCGATCTGCGTGCGGCAGTGCTCCTGGATCGCCTCGAGGTCCGGTGCGGCGTCGGGGCGGGCCTGCACGACCGCCACCACCCGCTGACCCCAGCGATCGTCGGGGACGCCGACGACCACGCAGTCGTAGACGTCGGGGTGCCCCTTGACCGCACCCTCGACCTCCTCGGGGTAGATCTTCTCGCCCCCCGAGTTGATCGAGACCGAGCCCCGTCCGAGGAGGGTGATCGTGCCGTCGGGCTCGTAGGTCGCGAAGTCGCCCGGCATCGCGTAGCGGACGCCGGCCCGGTCGGTCACGAACGTCTCGGCCGTCTTGACGGGATCCTTGTAGTACTCGACGGGGATGTTGCCGCGCCGGGCGACCTTCCCGATGACGTCGGAGCCGGGCGTGACCACATCGAGGTTCTCGTCCAACACGACGGTGTCCATGATCGGGGTGACGGTGGGACCGCCCTTCATCGCGGTCTTGCCCTTCTCGACCATCGTGTAGCCGTTCGAACCGCTCTCGGACGCCCCGATCGCTTCCGTCACGATGAGGTTCGGGAAGCGCTCCATGAGCGCGTCCTTCAGGGAGGGCGAGAAGAGCGCCGCGGTGCTCGACAACGCCATCCACGACGACAGGTCGAGCGAGCCGAGGTCGATCTCGGCGGCCGCGTCGACGAGCGGCCTCGCCATCGCGTCGCCGGTGATCATGATCGCGGTCACCTTCTCGGCGGCGATGAGCTCGTAGACCTTGCGGGCGTCGAAGGCCGGGACGAGGACGATCTTGTTGCCGACGAAGCTCCCACCCATCACGCCCCACTGGGTCGCCCCGTGCATCAGGGGCGCGAGCGGCATCATCACCATCGGGGCGTTCGCGAGCCCCTTCTCAACCATGTCCTCGGGCCGTTCGACCCGCGTGTTCGTCGTCGGGTCGATGCCGCCGCCGAGTGCGAAGAACACGTCTTCGTGGCGCCAGACGACGCCCTTGGGCATCCCGGTCGTCCCGCCCGTGTACAGGATGTACCGGTCGTCGGCGCTCCGGGGTCCGAAGTCCCGCTCGGGCGAGCCCTCCGCGAGTGCGGCTTCGTAGTCCACCGAGCCGAGGTCGCCGAGGTCTTCGCCGCTGCCGTCTTCGATGACGATCGAATGGGTGAGCAACGGGAGCTGGTCGAGGACCCCCCGGACGCGCGGGGCGAACTCACGCTGGTAGACGAGCGCCTTCAGGTCCGCGTTGTCGAAGAGATAGGCGAGCTCCCGCTCGACGTAGCGGTAGTTGATGTTCACCCAGACGGCCCGCAGCTTGAACACGGCCCACAGGGTCTCGACCCACTCGACCGAGTTCAGCGCGTAGATCCCGACGTGGTCGCCGGGGCCGACGCCGTGGTCCTGCAGGTGGTGGGCGAGCCGGTTCGCCCGCTCCTCCATCTCCGCGTACGTACGCCGCTTCCCGTCGCACACCAGGTACTCGCGCTCGGCGAAGTGGTCGACGGCGTTCTCGAACAGGTCCGCGAGGTTGAACTGCATGGTCTGCCTATCGGGTGAGGTCGGCCATGAACCGCATGGTGTCGGGGTCGGCACCGCCGAGCAGCATCGTCGTGACCGGGGTCGCCCGCCAGGCCTCGAACCGCTCGGCGATCCGCTCCTTCGGGCCCACGAGCGAGATCTCGTCGGCGAACGCGTCGGGCACCGCGAGGATCGCCTCGTCGCGCTTGCCCTCCAAGAAGAGCTCCTGGATCCGGTGGGCTTCCTCCTCGAAGCCCATGCGCGCCATGAGCTCGGTGTGGAAGTTCTTCGTCTTCGCGCCCATGCCCCCGATGTAGAAGCCGAGGGTCGCCTTCACCGGCCAGAGGGCCTCGGCCACGTCGTCGTGGACGTTGACGAACACGTTGACGGCGATCTCGAAGCCGGGCTTCAGCGCGTCGGCGTCGAAGTCGTACGCGTCGGTGCGGTGCGGCGAGTAGTAGAGCGGGACCCAGCCGTCGGCCACTTCGAGCGCGAGCGCGACGTTCTTGGGCCCCTCGGCGCCGAGGTAGATCGGGATCTCGGTGCGGAGCGGGTGGGTGATCATCTTCAGCGGCTTGCCGAACCCCAGCGCACCCTCGCCGCGGTACGGCAGCGGGTAGTGCTCGCCGTCGTTGGTGACCGGCTCGGCGCGTGCGATCGCGTCGCGGACGACCTGGATGTACTCGCGCGTGCGCGCGAGCGGCTTGGCGAACGGGCGTCCGTACCAGCCCTCGACCACTTGCGGCCCACTGACGCCGATGCCGAGGCATGCGCGACCTTCGCTCAGGCCGTCGAGGGTCATGGCGTGCATCGCCATCGCGGTCGGCGTCCGGGCCGCGATCTGGGCGATACCGGTGCAGAGGCGCACGCTGGTCGTCGCGGCCGCGACCGCGGCAAGGGGAGAGAACGCGTCCGAGCTCCACGACTCGCCGGTCCAGATCGAGTCGAACCCGAGCGCTTCGGCGGACGTCGCGGCTTCTACGAGCTCACGCGCGGGGCGCGGCCGCGCGGTCCAGTACCCGAACTGGAGTCCCAGCTTCATGGGGCGAGCATAGGAGGCCGCCGGGGAGCACCGACCGCCGAGTGCCGGCCAGTCGACTGCCGGCCAGTCGAGTGTCCGGGACGGAGTCGTGTGGCGCCTCCGACCGGTGGCCTGATTGACTGACGCCCTCGTCAGGAAGGGACGCAGCCGCCCATGGCCTCAGGAACAGGGGACCGCACCCCGGTGATCGTCGGGATCGGTCTCTCCGACTACCCGAAGGCGCCGCACCTCGACGGTGTGCAGCACCACGTCCTCGCGGCGCAGCGCGCGATCGCCGACGCCGGCATCGAGAAGTCGGCGATCGACGGCTACGTCAACGCCGGTGGTGGTGGCGGGATGATGGTCGACGACGCCGTGACGATGGCCGAGTACCTCCGCATCGACCACCGCTACATCGACGGCACGATGACCGGCGGCTCGTCGTTCGAGTTCCACGTCCAGCACCTCGCGGCGGCCATCCGCGAGGGCCTCTGCGACACGGCGTTGGTGACCTACGGGTCCAACCAGCTGTCGCGGATGGGCCGCTCCCTCGGCACGGGGGGATTCCAGCGAGCGGGCGCCCGCGTGAGCGGCCCGGTCCAGTACGAGGTGCCCTACGGCAACTCGCTCGTCGGCTCGTACGCGATGCACGCGATGCGGCACATGCACGAGTTCGGCACGACGTCCGAGCAGCTGGCGGAGATCGCCGTCGGGGTGCGCGAGTTCGCGGGCCTCAACCCGAATGCCATCTACCGCGACCCCATCACGGTCGACGACGTCGTGAACAGCCGGGTCGTCGCCGACCCGCTGCACAAGCTCGACTGCTGCGCGATCACCGATGGGGGCGGCGCGTTCGTCATCACCACTGCCGAGCGAGCGAGGGACCTCCCTCAGCCCCCGGTCTACGTGCTCGGCGCGGCCGGCGCGCAGACCCATTGGAACGTCTCGCAGCAACCCGACTTCACGACCTCGGCCGGCGCCAAGGCGGGACCCGTCGCGTTCGAGCGCGCCGGCGTCACCCACGACGACGTCGACATGCTCATGTTCTACGACTCGTTCACGATCACCTGCCTCATCCTGTTGGAGAGCCTCGGGTTCGCCCCCCGGGGTGAAGGCGGCCCCTTCGTCGCCGAAGGGCACCTGAAGCGGGGCGGGAAGTGGCCGCTCAACACCGACGGCGGCGGTCTCTCGTCGTGTCACCCGGGGATGAGGGGGATCTTCCTGATCCTCGAAGCCGCCCGTCAGCTGCGCGGGCAGGGGGGCGACGCCCAGGTCCCGGATTGCGACATCGCGCTCGCGGCCGGCTCGGGGGGATGGCTCAGCTGCATCGGTGTGGTCATCCTCGGAAAGGACGCACCGTCATGAGTGGAGCGACCGACCGATCCGATGGCCTCGGGCCGGGGACCCCGGTGGGCGAGGTCGTGGCGATCGCCGAATGGGCGAAGCCCCTGCCGAGCCCCGACGCGGTGAACGGTGCGTACTGGCAGGCGGCGGCCGACGGTCGTCTCCTCGTCCAGGAGTGCCCGACGTGCGGACACCGGCAGTGGTACCCGCGGGCGCTGTGCACGAAGTGCGCGGGTACGCCCGAATGGCTCGAGTGCTCGGGTCGCGGGACCGTCCACACGTTCACGGTGATTCGCCAGTTCGGGATGAAGGCGTTTCGTGACGAGCTGCCGTACGTGATCGCGATGATCGAGCTCGAGGAAGGCCCGCTCGTCTTCGGGAACGTCACCGACTGCGATGTCGATGAAGTCGCGATCGGGATGCCGGTCGAGGTCTGGTTCACCAAGGCCGCCGACGACATCGGCGTCGCGAGCTGGCGGCCGGCGCCCGCCTGAGAGTCATCCCGTCGGGCGGCTACCGTGGGTGCACGCAGCTGACGGTGAGGAGACCTCGATGCGCAAGATGACCACGTTGTTCGTGACGATCGGGGTGATCGGCGGGCTGACGTTCGTCGCCGCGCCTACCGGTGCCAGTGTCGATGACCGCGTCGTGGCGAAGACCTCGAGGTTCTGCAAGGCGGTCAAGAACTTCGAGGTCCCCGAGGTCAGCGACGATCCCGATGCGCGCGAGCGGGCCGCCGCGACCGCCGTAGAGCTGCGGCAGATCGGCAGGAAGGCCAAGGGCAAGACGAAGAAGGCGACGCTCAAGCTCGCTGGGTTCTTCGAGCAGCTCGCCGACGGTGACAGCGCGGCCGAGGTGTTCGGGAGCGGCTACGCGAGTGCCGCGGCGACGTTCGTCGGGGCGACGCTGAAGTGCCTGGTCGGAGACACGAAGCTCCCGGACATCAGCCTGCCGGACGTCAGCCTTCCCGACATCAGCCTTCCCGGCGACTAGCGCGGGCGGCGCCCGTCCTTCGGGGCGATGAACACGATCTCGGCTTCAGCGAGGCGCGTGCCCTCGCACTCGGCGGTGCCCCAGACGAAGATCTTGCGGCCGTCGACCCGGTCGATGCCGGCCGCGTAGTCGATCCGCTTCTCGAGCGGGGTCGGGCGCAGCATCTTCACCGTGAGCGTGCCGGTGTAGCCGGCGAGTCCCGACAGCGTCTGCGCCGAGCCGAGCAGGTCGTCGAACGCGGCCGCGACGAAACCGCCGTGGACGTGACCGGCCGGCCCTTCGTACGCGGGGGAGTAGGTCGCCCAGCCCTCGGCGCGGTCCTCGAACATGCGCCACTGGAGCGGAGCCGCCAACGGGTTCGACCGCCCGGCGATGCCGCTGCGCTCGAGCAGGGCGCCGTCGTCGCCTCCGACGCTTCCCAGACCGCCCTTGGCGTGGAGGCTCGGCATCGGCTCGAGTCGGTCCGCGGTCGTCCGGACGGTGTCGGCCACCGCGTCAACCTCGGCGAGGTCGGCTTCG
>JAWOIO010000238.1:0-8833 GCA_046484625.1 Acidimicrobiia bacterium | reverse complement strand
AGCACGCTGTCCACGAAGCTCTGTGCGCGGCCACCGGCCTTGCGCGAGACTCCCATCGGCGAGCGCAACACCAATCGATATCGCGCGGGCTCCTTCCCATTCGGCCCGAGCAACACGCCCCGGTCCTCGCGCACCGCGGCCAGGGTCCCTGACGCGGTCGCGGCGCGTGCATTCTTCGCCCAGGACTCGATGACGAGCTGGGGTCGAAGGTTCGATCCCTTCCGGCCCCACTTACCGCACAACGGTTTTCGCGATTCTGGCGAGGCCCGAATCGGTTTTGCCACCGGTTTGGCACCGAGTGGTCCCCAGTCGCATGATCCGCCGTGAGGGGAACCGCTGGCAGGTGACCGTCTACGCCGGGGTCGATCCCACGACCGGCCGGGAGCGCTGCGCCCGCGCTCGGTGCCGGCCCTGGCCTCCCAGCGTCGCCCGCCGAAGGAGGCCCGGGAGCTCGAGGCCCGGCTCCTGCTCGAGGTTGGCGCTGGGGAGCACCGGGAGGCCCGGGTGACGGTGGGGGAGCTCCTCGACCGCTGGCTCGAGCACGCGGCGCCCGACCTGTCGCCCCACACCGCCCACGGGTACCGCCGCTACATCGACCGGAGCATCGCGCCCCGCCTCGGCGGAGGTGCTCTTGTGCGCGCACTCGATGGTCACACGTTCTCGGTTGACGCTCCTGAGTGCTGCGGCGCTCGCTCTTGACGGCCATCCCGACGAGGGTCTGGCGGTATTCAGGGCGGAGGGGTCTGAGCTCCGCGACTCGTTCCACCGTCTCCTTCGTCATCTCGCGGCGCTGCGGGATCACCTGCCGGCTGGCGGAGGCGGGTGAACGCCACGCTTCTGGAGATACGCATTTCCTGCCTAGATGGGCGTTGAAAGACGGATTTCCTGCGGCTAGATGCGTGAGAGGCGATTATCCTGTCTCAGTTGAGTTGAGAGACGGATATCCTGCTATCCTTCTGGTTGAAGTACGGATATCCTGCTGAGCCTCCTCGTAGAGATCCAGGAATCCTGCTTGAACGGATCACACCCCGCTGCAATCGGCATCGAGCCCTCATGGCCAATCATCTCGAGTTCAGCCAAGACCCAACCGGGAAGTGGTCTCGTGCGGTCGCTCGCGGCGCTGCGATCCGTCTTGCCCCTGGTATCTACACCACCGACCTCGACGCCCCGCTCGAGCTCCAGGTGCGGCGCGACATCTGGAGGATCGTTTCGCACGCACTCCCCGACGCGGTCGTCACGGATCGGACTGCTCGGGCTCCGGCGTGGCAAGCGGACGACCCGATCGTGGTCTTCGCTGCCCACCCGCATCGGCGGCGGGTGATTCGTCTCCCAGGCGCGACCATCGTGGCTCGCACCGGTCTCGGGCCTCAACCGGAGGACCCTCCATTTCGGGATGGGACCCGGATCGCATCGGAGCCGCGCGCGCTGCTGGAGAACGCACGGAAGAGCCGCGCTTCACGCGATCTGCCTCCGAGCACGTTGAGCCGGCAAGAGCTCGCCGACTGGATCGCTGAACTCGTGAACGCGCGCGGGGCCGAGCGCATGGGCAGGCTCCGAGACCAGATGCGCGACGTCGCAGACACGCTCGACCTCCAAGCTGAGTATCGAGTGGTCGACGGGCTGATCGGCGCTGCGCTCGGTACCAGGGCGGTGCCCGCCGGTACCTCGCCGGCCGTTCATGCGCTCCACGCCGGTCGAGGTTTCGATCAGACGCGTGTCGAGCGATTCGACGACATCGCAGGCCAGTTGGCCGTTGCAGGACTGCCCGCTTTCACCGCGCACAGCTCGGTCGAACTGCCCTTTGCGTTCTTCGAGGCGTATTTCTCCAACTTCATCGAGGGTACGGAATTCGCGGTCGACGAGGCCCTGGAGGTCGTGTTCCAGGGCGCTGAGCCAACCGGCCGCCCTTCGGGTGACGCGCACGATGTACGAGGGACGTTCGGGCTCGTGACTGACCCGGTCGATCGATCGCTCGTTCCGACAGACCCAGACGAGCTCTTCGATCTCCTCCTTGCAAGACATCGCGTCCTCATGGCTGGACGTCCCGAGCATTCGCCCGGAGCATTCAAGCGCACGAACAACCAAGCCGGCGGCTACGTGTTCGTCTCCCACGACCTCGTGGTCGGGACACTCGAGCAGGCGTACTCACGTGCACTCTCGCTCACTCCCGGCGCTGCTCGCGCCATCTATTGGCTCTTCGCGATCGCCGAGATCCATCCGTTCTCCGACGGCAACGGTCGTATCGCGCGTGTCTTCGCGAATGCGGAGCTGTCGGCGCTCGGGCTCACCCGCATCATCATTCCGACCGTCTTCCGATACGAGTACCTCAACGCCCTCCGACTTGCCTCCAACCATGGCGATGTCGACGCGCTGGTCAAGGTGTGCGTCTTTGCTCAGCAATGGGCGGCAGGTCTGGACTTCTCTACGGTCGACACCGCTCGTGTTGATCTTGAAGCAACGAATGCATTTGTCGATCCAACTACTGACGTCAGCGCGCGTCTCTTGCTGAAGTAGCGGTCGCCCGTTCTCGAGACCGATTCTTGGCACCGGTTTGGCACCGAGTTGCGCGAAAGCACCTGTCGCACGTGCACGATGGGTGCGCGCGTGTGCTCATGCAGCAACAGATCCGCACACGCGCGAACAGGAGAGAGCGCCTTGGGCCCGCTCATACTCGCTCGGTCGAAGGTTCGATCCCTTCCGGCCCCACCGGCCCGGCAAGTGCTGCGTCCCTGGCCGACGACCGCGCCTGCTCGGGCGGCTCTCAGTGCTCCCGAGCGTTCCCGGCGGCGAGCAGACGCTCGGAGACGTCGCCGAGCTCGGACGCGGGGCCGTCGTAGGCGACCTCGCCGTGGAGCAACAGCACCGCGGTGTCCGCGATCGCCAGTGCGTGACCGACGTACTGCTCGATGATGAGCATGGTCGTGCCGCTCCGGCGCACCTCCTCGAGGGTCGCGTACACCTCGTCGATGATGATCGGCGCGAGCCCGAGTGAGAGCTCGTCGACGACGAGGAGTCGAGGCGGGCGGACGAGCACGCGGGCGAGCGCGAGCATCCGCTGCTCCCCACCGGAGAGGGTGCCGGCGAGCTGCTTGCGACGCTCGCCGAGACGCGGGAAGAGGTTGTACGCGTGTTCGAGCCCCCCGTCGACGCCCCGTCGTCCGAGGTTGCGTCGGAAGTCGAGCGTCAGGTTCTCCTCGACCGTGAGGGAACTGAAGACGGAGCGCCCTTCGGGGGCGTGCACGATGCCGAGCGGCGCGATCTTCCATGGCGGCATGTGCGCGATGTCGGTGTCGTCGAAGCGCACCTCGCCGGCCGTGACCGGGACCAGACCGCTGACGACGCGCGCGGTCGTGGTCTTCCCGGCGCCGTTCCCTCCGAGCAGGGCAACGACGCCCCCCTCGGCGACCGAGAAGGAGACGCCGAAGAGCGCACGGAACGGCCCGTAGCCGGCCTCCACGTCTCGTAGCTCGAGGAGGGCCTCGCGGTCGGTCGTGGTGGGGGTAGCAGTCGGTTCGGGCTCGGACGAGACGACCACGCGCTCGGGCTCCTCGGTGGTCGTGGTGGTGAGCTCACCGAGGTAGGCGCGCTGCACGGTGTCGTCGTTCATGACGTCGGCCGTCGCTCCCTGTGCGATGAGGGTGCCGAAGTCGAGGACGTAGAGACGGGACGCGAACGACTGCACCATCCCGACGTCGTGCTCGACGAGGAGGATCGCGGTGCCGCGATCGCGCTGCACCTCCTGGAGGGTTCGGACCAAGCTCGCGGTCTCGTACTGGTCAAGTCCCGAGGACGGCTCGTCGAGCAGGAGCAGGAGCGGGTCGGTCATCAGTGCTCGGCCGAGCTCCACGAGGCGTCCTTGGCCGAGGCTGAGGGCCTCGATCCGTCGATCGGCCATGTCGTCGAGGCCGAGCAGCTCGAGGGTGGCGTCGACGCGCCCGCGCTCCTCGGCCGTTGGCTGCGCGAGGTTCAAGCAGTCCTTCCAGAACCGTCCGGTGCCGAGATGTGCGCGCGTGGCCACCAGAAGGTGATCGCGAACGGTCATCCCGCCGAAGAGCTCGATCCGCTGGAATGTCCGACCGAACCCGAGTCGCGCCCGCCGGTGGATCGGGGAGCCCGTGATGTCCCGTCCATCGAAGTGGATGCTGCCTTCGTCCGGTCGAAGCATGCCCAGCAGGCAGTTGAAGAACGTCGTCTTCCCGGCGCCGTTGGGGCCGATCAGGCCGACCGCTTCGCCCCGCTCGATCTCGAGCGTCACAGCGTCGAGTGCGGTGATGCCCGCGAACCGCTTCGTGATCCCACGGGCTTCGAGCAGGCTCACGACGGCACCACCTCCATGCCGTCGCCCGGAGGCGCAGCGTGATCCGGTTCTTCGTGGTGCGGCTCGCGTTTGTCGCGGTCGAGCCACCGCTGGAGCGCCTCGAGCTGACGCCGCTTCCCGTACTCGACCAGGCCCTCCGGGTGCTTGGCGTACGTGAGCGCCGCGATCCCGAAGAACACGAACTGAAACCCACTCGAGATGCCGAGCAGCTCGAGGAGCTCGGGGAAGAGCGCGAACGCGATGCCGGCCTGGATCGCGCCCTCGACGGTCCGGGAACCGAGGGTCACGACGAGCACGATCCAGAACAGACTGAGGAACGGGCTGAAGTTCTTGCCGTAGTTCGCCTGCTCCTCGTAGATGGTGAGGAGTCCGCCGCCGAGCCCCGCGATGCCGGCCGACAACGCGAACGCGAGGACCCGAGATCTCGCGGCACTGATGCCCAGTGAGGCCGCGGCGGTCTCGCTGCCGCGGAGCGCATCGAGGAACTTCCCCGTCGTCCCCCGCCGGACGAGCACGACGAGCGTCGCGACGACCGCGAACACCACGACGGCGACGACGAAGAACATGCGGTCATCCTCGAGGTACTCCGGACGCGGCGCCTGGGTGGGCAGCTGGCCGCCACCGATCCACCGGATCGGGACGAGCACACTGTCGAACATCAGCGCGAACGCGAGGGTGGCGAGCGCGAGGTAGATCCCTCCCAGCCTGAGCGAAGGGAGGGCGAGCAGGGCGCCGACGACCATCGCGACGACGACACCGAGGAGCAACGACGGGATCGGAGAGCCCAGGTTGTCCGCGAGCTGCGCGGTCGTGAAGCCGCCGGCAGCTGCGAAGCTCGCCTGGCAGAGGGAGATCTGACCGGCCATGCCCGTGATCACCGTGATCGACAGGAAGATGAGCGAATAGATCACCACTCGCGTGACGTTGCCCAACCAGACGACGTCGAGCACGGTGATCGTGATGACGAAGGCGGCGATCGCGAAGCACGCGCCCAGCGCGCGGGTCCCGATCGTGAGTGCACGGCTGCGCTCGGCTGCGGCCAGTCCCGGCGCCGGAGGGTCGACGCCGGAGAGCGGGTCGGTGATCTCGGACTTCCGGCGGAGCCCTGGCCAGAAGAGCAGCAGGAGGAACAGCGTGACGAACGGCAGCGAAGGGCGCAGGCCGGCGGCGAGGATGCTGCCTGGGGGAAGGTAGCCGGCGAGGACCCCCTGGAGGATGCCGAGCAGCAGTCCACCGAGGAGCGCGAGCGGGATGCTCGTGAGCCGCGCGAACACTGCGGCCGCGATCGCCCCGACGAGCAGAGTCGTGAAGCTGCCGGCCTCGGTCTGGGCGAAGAGCGGCGCGAGCAGGACACCCGCGAGTCCGGCGATGACGCTGGAGAGCATCCAGGCGATCGCGCTGACGCGGTTCGGGTTGACGCCGACGAGCGCCGTCATGCGCGGGCTCTCGACCACCGCTCGCATCTGCAGGCCGATGGCCGAGTACCGGAAGAGCGCAGTCAGCGCCACGACGACCAGGAGAGTGACGATCATCGTCGCCGCCTGGCTGCCGTCCATCGCGTAGACCTTGCCCACGAAGAGCAGGTCGAAGTCCCCGCCGGGCCAGATCGAGGGCGGTGCGTACTTCGTGTCCGATCCGAACCAGACCTGGCGAATGATCTCGGGGGTGGCCACGAGCAGCCCCAGCGACGTGACGAGCTTGGCGAGCGTGGAGGCGGTCCGAAGGTGTCGGAACAAGAACCGGTCGAGCACGAACCCGAGGAGGGGCGCGAGGACGACCACCGAGACGAGGAACGCCGGGACGATGCCCCATTCCTCGTCCTTGCGCAGCGTGTAGAAGGCTGCGGCAGAGGCGAACGCCTGGGCCGCGAACGCGAGGTTGAAGACGCCGGACGTCTTGTAGGTGAGGACGAGACCGATCGCGACCAGCCCGAAGACGCATCCGAAGGGGATCCCGCGGACGATGTAGCCGATCAGCTCGTCCACGTCAGCGGTCTCTCCCTCGCTCGACCGGATGGCTCGACGTCAGGCGGTCAGCGTAGCGAGGCGGGTGCTCGTCGCCGCAGCGAGTGATGCCGTCCGAGGCATGCGCCGGATCCGCTCGGGCGCGTCTGGTCGGGGCGCCGCAGCCGTGTCATCATCACCCGAGGCATCGGTGGTCGGGCCGGTGTGAGGGGGGACGGATGTCGGGTTCACGTGTTCGCGTCGGTCGCGGGATCGCATTGCTGGTCACAGCCGTGTTGCTCGCAGCCACGCCGGCTGCCATCGCCACCGCGCAGGAGGACTTCCCGTCGGTCGACCAGCCCGGGGTGACCGACGACGAGATCCGGGTCGGCGGGGTCCTCACCGACACCATGAACCCGACGGGTGTCTCCTACGGCCCCGCATTCGACGGGGTCGAGGCGTACTTCGCCTATATCAACAAGACCGAGGGCGGGGTCTTCGGGCGCAAGCTCGTGCTCGCCTCGAAGCGCGACGACCAGCTTGCCAAGAACCGCGAGGAGATCCAGGCCCTTCTCGCCCAGGACGACGTGTTCGCGGCGCTCCCACTCGCCACGAGCCTCTTCACGGGCGCTCCGGTGCTCGTCGAGGATGGCATCCCGGCGTTCGGATGGAACATCAACGCCGAGTTCGGCAACGAGGACAATGTGCCGGGACCGGAGAACCTCTTCGGCGCCGCGGGCTCGTGGGGCTGCTTCACGTGCGCGCAGGCCAGCGTGAGCACATGGCTCCCCACGAAGGAAAAGCTCAAGAACGTCGCACTCCTCGCCTACAACGTCCCGCAGTCGACCGACTGCGCCCTCGGGGCAAAGAATGGCTTCGAGAAGTACGGAACCGCGAACGTCGCGTTCGACGACGAGAGCCTCGCGTTCGGGAGCCCCGACTTCACCGCTCAGGTGTCGCAGATGGTCGACGCGGACGTCGACTACGTCATCGCCTGCATCGACTTCAACGGCATCATCAACCTCCGCAAGGAGATGCTGCGCCAGGGGCTCGAGGCGGCGATGATCCTGCCGAACGCGTACGAGCAGGAGACCATCGAGGAGAACCAGGACTTCCTCAACGGTCTCTACGTGCAGACGCTGTTCGCCCCGCTCGAGACGCGGCCGAAGCCGCCGGCCGTGAAGCTCTTCCAGAAGTGGATCAAGCGCACCGGTGGTCGGTCGACCGAGAACGCGATCATCGGCTGGATCAACGCCGACCTCTTCGTGACCGGGCTGAAAGCCAACGGGCCGGACTTCTCCCAGCAGGGGGTCGTCGACGCGATCAACGCGCTGACCGACTACACCGCGAACGGCTTCGTGCCGCCCGTCGACTGGACCACGGCGCACGAGAACGACCAGGACTGCGTGGCGATCTCCCAGATCGTCGACGGCAAGTTCAAGCCCGTGTTCGGCGAGCCGGGCAAGCCGTTCATCTGCTTCGGCGACGACCTCGACGCCGTCCCGAAGGAGCCCGACCGGGCGTGATGTATCGGCGGAGGCGCTAGTTGTTGGAGGGGGGAACCACGGTCTGCGACTCAGGTGTCGGCGCCTTGTCCTTGATGCGCTCGATCCCCAGCTCGTAGGCGGCCTGCACCTTCGACAGCGGGCTGCTCGCCACGAACGAGCGGAGCTGCTCGTAGCGCTCGCGGCCGGCCTTGGCGCCGAGGTAGTACCCGGCGCCGAACCCGATGATCACTCCCAAACGGAACTTCGGCATCCCTCGATGGTGTCACACCCCGGCCGTACCGTCCGAACCATGGGCTACCGCGGCAAGGTGCGAGAACGGGAACGGGCCCGAGCGCTCCGGGCGCAGGGCGTCACGCTGGCCGACATCGCGACGCGGCTCGGCGTGGCGAAGTCGTCGGTGTCGGTCTGGGTCCGCGACGTCCCGTTCACCCCGTCGAAGCGACGAACCGGCGCCCGACGCCGCCCCCACCCGGCCCACGACCGCAAGGTCCGCGAGATCGAGGAGTGCGACGCCGAAGGCCGACGTCTGATCGGCACACTCAGCGAGGATGCCTTCTTGGCGGCGGGCGTCGCCCTCTACGCGGGGGAGGGATCGAAGCGAGACGGCTGCGTTTCGTTCGCGAACACCGACGCTAGGATGATCGGGTTCTTCTGCAGCTGGCTGCGTCACTTCTTCGAGATCGACGAATCCCGCCTCAGGGTTGCGCTTTATCTCCATGAGGGGCTCGACCTCGACGCCGCGACCACGCATTGGTCCGAGGAAACTCGAGTTCCGCGGACGCAGTTCCGCAAGCCATACCGCCCCGTCGCCGACGGCGGATTCCGGACCAGCAAGCACGTCTACGGGTGTTGCTACATCCGTTACGGGTGTTCGCGCACGCATCGATTGGTGATGGGTCTTGTGCGTGCACTGCTATCCTCAGACGCGATTCCGGGGTAGTTCAATTGGCAGAACGCTTGACTGTTAATCAAGATGCTTGTGGGTTCGAGTCCCACCCCCGGAGCACGTCGAGCGACCGAGCTCACATCTCCGCGAGACCCTGGACCACCTTGGCGAGCGACGA
>JAWOIO010000228.1:0-2696 GCA_046484625.1 Acidimicrobiia bacterium | reverse complement strand
CTGCTGTTTACGAATGTAGAGGACAGTCGGCCCGCCGGACGATCTCGCCGCCAACGTGCCCCCCGTAGACCCACCGCCGCGGGGTTCGGTGGCCTCGGAACCCGCCAACTTGGCTGTGCGTGCCATCTGCACCCTTTCTCGTCTCCCCTGTTGCCCCATCCCAGAGGGGTCATGTCAGGGGTCACCGTCGGCGAGCACAAGCATCAGCGCGCCATTACCAGAGGTAGTGGTTGCTGGTCGGTCGATCGCACATCAGCCAGACCCGACGTCGGCAGCGCACTTCACTTTGTACGCGCCGGGTCCACCAGACCGACGAGCAGGTTGGTACAGGAGATCGGCTGCCTCCTCGGCCACCCGGCCGTGGTCGTCGCGCCCCAGCTCGAGGCAGACTTCGAAGGCCTCCTCCATGATCTTGCGCCGGACGAGTTCGGGGTCGGCGAGCAGGCGGGCGGTGTAGGACTGCGCCGGGTCGGCGGAGCGTCGCTCCGCCAGCACGGCTTCGAGGTCGTCGAGGATCACCCGGCGACCCTATCGAGAGCAGGGTCGACGATGTCCGTGCTCGGAGGATGAGCGGAGGCGGGCTCAGCGGTCGAGGCGCATCGCCCGGCGGCGCCCGGCGAGGTGGGGCCAGCGGCGGTCCTCGTCGGCACGGATGGCGGCGAGCTCGGGGCCGAGCTGGCCGGCATCCAGGGTCCTGTAGCCCCATCGTTCGTAGAGCGGGCCGTTGAAGGCCACGTCGACGAAGGTGGTCAGCGTGATCGACGCGTGACCCTGGTCGGCCGCCCAGCGGTGGACGCGTTCGGCGAGCAGCCGACCGAGACCGAGCCCGGCCGCCTCTGGCGCCACCGACACCTGGGCGAGGTGGGCCTCGCCGTCGACCACCGCCGCCATGACCCAGCCCTCGATCCGGCCGCGACGCTCGATGACCCAGACCCGACCGTCGGCGACGGCGCGGCCGATCTCGTCGGTGTCGACGGGGTCGTCGGCGATCTCCGCGAGCCCGATGCCGGCGAAGAGCGCCCCGGCCGCCACCTCGACCTCGGCGATCCGGTCGAGGTCGCCCGGGAGCGCCGGCCGCACCTTCGGGTGCGGCGTGAGCAGCGCGACCGGGACCCCGAGCCCGTGCAGGGACAGGATGCGCCGCCCCGGCTGCTCGGCCCGCTTCGGTGGGGTCGCAGCGTCGCCGGCGAGGGCGGCCGCCACGTCGAGATCGACGGCGGTGCAGGCGAGACCCCAGGCGACGGCCGGGCCGGGTCCGTGCGCGAGGTCGTCGCCGACGAGTTCGAGGATGGTGTCGCCGAGCCAGAAGAACGACTGGCGGGCCGTGCCGGCTTCCACGGGGAAACGGCGCTCGCGGCGCAGCACCAGGCCGGCGTCGACGAGTGCCGCGGTGGTGCGGTCGACATCGGGCGAGCGCACCACCAGGTGGTCGAGGGCGATCACCCCGTTGGGGTGCGCCACGGCCTCGGCGCCCGGCGCCGTCGGCGGGGCGGCCACGAGCGTCATGCCGTCGAGATCGCCGGGGTCGAGTCCCGCGATCGCCAACGCCACGATCCCCGAGGCTGGGCCCGCACCGCTGTTGCCGATGTCGTTGGTGCCATCGTCATCGCCGTTGCCGCCGGGGATGCCGTCGCCCGCCGCTGCCACGGCGTCGCCGAAGACGATCGTGGTCTGCCCGATCGTGCAGGTCCCGGTGCAGCCGGCGTCGGCGGATGGCACGGCGAACCCGGCTGCCGCCCACGCCGTAGGGTCGGCATCGACGATGACCTGCGAGAGCTCGTGCACGCCCCCATGATGCCAGGGGTCGCGCAGACAGCTGAAGGCGCCCGGATCCGGACCGGTCGTCGTCGCTCTTCGTGCCCATCGGGCACGGGCCGCTCGGGCCTCCAGGCGGCGATGCGGCGGACGCCGGTCGGTGCCGTGCCGGCCCGGTCCGGATCGACCGCCCCGCGGCCCGCTGCGAGGGATGTCACACCCCGTCGGTAGCTTCGCCCCACTTCCCCTCGGCAACCGATCTCCGAGGAGTCCCCCATGCCGCTCGACGAGCGTTCCCGCCTGACCTTCCACGCCTGGCTGGTCGATCACGATCTCGACCACGAGGTCGCAAGTGCGATACTTGGGGTCATGCCGCCCTTCGATTGGCACGAGATCCCGAAGAAGGCCGACATCGATCGTCGGTTCGACGATGTCGATCGCCGGTTCTCGCAGATCGGTGCCCGCTTCGAGCAGATCGATGCGCGGTTCTCGCAGATCGATGCGCGGTTCGATGCCCAGACCGACGTGCTCTGTCGTCGTATGGACGAGGGGTTCCGCGACCTGCGCGTCGAGATGGCCGGCATGTGCAAGGAGATGCGCACGATCCTTGTGGCACTCGTCGGGTTCATGCTCAGCGTGGTGCTCGGGGTCATGACCACCGGCATCGCGCTCGCCGCCGGCTGACCGACCGCCGGGGTCGCCATCATCGACAGGCGCTGATTCTGATCAGAGCATGCGCGTGATCAGAGTGTGATCCGCGAGCGGACCGACCGACCGCCTGCCCCTGGGGCCAGCCTGGGCCAGCTCGACGAGATCACGCGCGACCTCGCGGATGGAGTGGCCCGGCTCCCGGGCCAGGGGCACGGCCTAGGGACGGAACTCGGGTGGATATGGTGCTGTCCCTCGTGGCATGTGGACTCCCTTCTCGGGGCTCGATGCCC
>JAWOIO010000148.1:0-4441 GCA_046484625.1 Acidimicrobiia bacterium | reverse complement strand
GGTTTGCTATGCACCGCTCCATGGAACAGACGACAGAACCCCGTGCCGCCGTGACCGCGACCGCTCAAGTACCGGTTGCGGTGCCCGCCCCGCTCACCCCGCAGCTGGAAGACCCGGCCGTGGCGCACGTGCGACCGTCGCTCGCCGCCGGCGAACGCGTCCAGCTCTTACTCGCGGGAGGACTCTGGATCGTGGCCGCCGTGATCCTCGGCGTCCGCGGTGCGGGGTGGCTGGTCGCCGCTCCGTGGGCGCTTGCCCTCGCGCTCACCGGTGTCGCGCTCGGAGTGCTCAAGGCGCGCTTCCTCCTCGACCGCGTGGCTCTCGGCGTCGCCCGTCGTATTCACGACCGGGGCCCCGGGGCCTCCGTGGCCGGCTTCCTGTCGGTGCGCTCGTGGGTCGTCGTCGTGATCATGATGGCCGGCGGGCATGCCCTTCGCCTCACCGCTGCACCGCGTCCGGTTCTTGGCGTGCTCTACGTCGCCATAGCGACCGCGCTCGTGCTGGCAAGTCGCGCATACTGGCTCGTCCTCGGCCGGGGCTGGTCGGCTCTCCGCTGACCCCCGCGGGCGCATCGCGTCGTGCTACCCTTTCAGACGACCACACTCATGAGTCAAAGGACCGGTTCCCCCATGCGTGACAAGCTCGAATCGATTCTTCAATCCTACCGGGAGCTCACGGACCGCCTCGGCGATCCTGCCGTGCTCTCCGACCAGAAGACCTACGCACGGCTCGCCAAGGAGCAGTCCTCCCAGACCCCTCTGGCGAACGCGATCGTCGCCTACTTCGGCGTCCTGGACGGCATCGCGGATGCCGAGGAGATCGTGCGCTCCGAGAGCGACGGCGAACTGCGCGAGATGGCCCGCGAGGAGCTGGCCGAACTCGAGGAGCGCAGGACCGTACTCGAGGACGAACTCAAGGTCATGATGCTTCCGGCGGACCCGAACGACGACAAGAACGTCATCGTCGAGATCCGGGCGGGCGCCGGAGGTGACGAGGCCGGCCTGTTCGCCGCGGACCTCTACCGGATGTACACCCGCTACGCCGAGTCCCAGCGCTGGAAGGTCGAGGAGATCGACGCGTCGGAGAACGAGGTCGGCGGCTTCAAAGAGGTCTCGTTCATGGTGAAGGGCGCGTCGGTGTACTCGAAACTCAAGTTCGAGTCGGGCGTTCACCGCGTGCAGCGCGTCCCGGCGACCGAGTCCGGAGGGCGTATCCACACCTCGACTGCCACCGTCGCCGTGCTTCCCGAAGCCGAGGACGTCGAGATCGAGATCAACCAGAACGATCTGCGCATCGATGTCTACCGCTCGAGCGGGCCCGGCGGTCAGTCGGTCAACACGACCGATTCGGCGGTGCGCATCACGCACCTTCCTACCGGGCTCGTCGTGCAGTCCCAGAACCAGAAGTCGCAGCTGCAGAACAAGGAGAACGCGATGCGCGTGTTGCGCGCACGTCTCTACGAGATCGAACTCGAGCGGCAGCAGGCAGAGGTCGGGGCGGAGCGGCGCAGCCAGATCGGCTCGGGCGGACGCTCGGAGAAGATCCGAACGTACAACATCCCGCAGGACAGGCTCACCGACCATCGCATCGGCCTCACGGTGCACAACCTGCCCGCCATCATGATGGGCGAGATCGGTCCGGTGATCGAGGCGCTCGCTGCTGCCGACAGGGCCGAGCGCCTGGCGTCGGTGGTCTGACGCATGGGAGAGCGCGTCTGGACGGTCAAGGACGCGCTCGACTGGACGGTCGCGTACTTCGAGCGCGAGGACGTGGAAGCGCCCCGCAGATCCGCCGAGTGGCTGCTCTCCGCGGCGACCGGTCTCTCCCGGGTCGAGGTCTACGCATTCCACGAACGCCCGCTCACCGATGACGAGCGCACCACACTGCGCGAGGCCGTGAAGCGTCGCGCCGCCGGCGAGCCTTTGCAGTACGTCACCGGGGAGATGCCCTTCCGCCACCTGGTAGTCCGCGTCGAACCGGGTGTCTTCATCCCGAGGCCGGAGACAGAGGTGCTCGTCGACGCGGCTCTCGAACTCGTCGCCGACATCGAAACCCCTCTCGTCCTCGAGGTCTGCACCGGTTCGGGTTGCATCGCGTGTGCGATCGCCACCGAGCGACCGGGCGCCCGGGTGGTCGCAACAGAGATAGCCGCGCACTCGGCATCGGTCGCGCGCGATAACGTCGAGCGGCTCGGGATCGCCGACCGCGTCACGGTGCTCGAGTGCGACCTGTTCGCGGACGTGCCCGACGAGTTGCGCGGCAGGATCGACCTCGTAGTGTCCAACCCGCCGTACATTCCGAGCGGTGACCTGCCCGAACTGCCCGACGAGGTGCTCGGCCACGAACCGCACCTCGCACTCGACGGCGGTCCCGACGGGCTCGACGTGGTGCGCCGGATCGCTGCGGAGGCGCATGCGTGGCTGAGAGAGGGAGGTGTGCTTGCGATGGAGATAGACGAAACATGTGCCGAGCATGCTTCCAAAGGAGTGGGGGAGTGGTATCAAGAAGTAAGAGTGGTAAGGGACCTCGCCGGCCGGGAGCGTGTGGTGCTCGGTCGGAAGAGATAGGTTCGTCCGGCCAGGGCAGTCCAGGATGAGCGGAGGCGATCGGCGATGAGCAAGATATTCCACATCGACCCGGAGAAGCCGTCAGCGGAAGTGATAAATCTCGCCGCCACGGTGTTGCGTGACGGCGGGATTGTCGTCTTCCCGACCGAAACGGTCTACGGCATCGGAGCGGCAGCACATTCGTGTTTCGGCCCGCACGAGATCTTTGATATCAAGGTCCGTCCCCTCGAGAAGCCCCTGCCCTGGCTTGTAGAGAACGAGGACGCCCTCGACAAGTACGGTGTCGAAGTTCCCGAGTACGCCCATAACCTGGCGAAAGCGTTCTGGCCCGGGGCCCTGAGCCTCGTCGTGAAGGCCTCGGACGTCGTCGGCAAGGACTTCCGCGCCGACGACGACACCGTCGCGCTGAGGAGCCCCGACCACGAGGTGGTCATGGAGCTTATCCAGGCCTCCGGCGGGCCCATCATCGCCACCTCGGCGAACACGAGCGGCATGCCGGCCCCCGGTGACTTCTCCGAGGTCGAGGAGCGCATCCTCGCGGCGGCCGACGTCGTTCTCGACGGCGGTGAGACCGCTCATCGCATGGCCTCCACCGTGGTGGAGTGCACCGGTCCGGAGCCGGTCATCCTGCGCGAGGGAGCGATTCCTTCCGACCAGATCATGGCCGCCGCCAGGGTCGGCGTATAGACGGCGGGGAGGCGGCGCGCCTGCCCGCACAGTGGTATACAATCGGCGATGGCATCCGGCCGGGTGCCATCGCCGCATCGTCTCCGAGCCGAAAGGGCCTCCAGCTATGCGCATCTCCGTCGGCAGCGACCACGCCGGGTTCGAACTCAAGGAGAAGCTCGAAGCGCATCTGAAGATGCTGGGACATGACGTGACCGACGTCGGCACCCACAACGACGACTCGGTAGACTACCCGGATCTCGCCGCCAAGGTCGGTACGGCCGTGGCATCGGGCGAGGCCGAGCGGGGCGTGCTCGTGTGTGGTTCCGGAATCGGCGTCGCGATCGCGGCCAACAAGATCGATGGCGTGCGAGCGGCCAACGTCTACGACCCGGAGATGGCGAAGATGTCGCGCCTTCACAACGACGCGAACGTCGTGACGATGGGCGGCCGGTATCTGCCCGACGAGACCGCGCAGGAGATCGTCGACACGTTCATCGCGACCGCCTTTGAAGGCGGTCGTCACCAGCGGCGCGTCGACAAGATAACCGCGCTCGAACAGCGGCGCGACTGAACACAGGGCCGGCGACGGGTGCCCTGCGGGGCCCGTGGAAGCAGAAGGGAAGCGCGACGCTCATGGCTTTGAAGTACATCCCCCAGGTCGATCCGGAGGTCGCCTCCGCGCTCGACGCAGAGCTTGCCCGCCAGCGGGACACCATCGAACTCATAGCCTCCGAGAACTTCACGTCGGTTGCGGTGCTCGAGGCCGCCGGCACGGTTCTCACCAACAAGTATGCGGAGGGCTACCCCGGAAAGCGCTACTACGGTGGCTGCGAGAAGGTCGACATCGTCGAGAATATCGCGCGCGACCGCGCCAAGGAGCTTTTCGGAGCCGAGCATGCGAACGTTCAGCCGCATGCGGGTGCGCAGGCCAACATGGCGGTCTACTTCGCTACGCTGCAGCCGGGCGACACCATCCTCGGCATGAGCCTCGCTCACGGTGGGCACCTCACCCACGGCTCGCCCGTGAACTTCTCGGGCAAGCTCTACGACATCGTCGCCTACGGGCTCGACCCCGAGACCGAGACGATCGACTACGACGAGGTCGAAGCAGCTGCACGCGAGTACAAGCCCAAGATGATCGTAGCCGGCGCGAGCGCCTATCCGCGCACGATCGACTTCGAGCGGTTCCGTGCGATCGCCGACGA
>JAWOIO010000103.1:0-4036 GCA_046484625.1 Acidimicrobiia bacterium | reverse complement strand
GACCTCCCAGTGCCCATCATAGGAACTCGAGCCGGGTGGTGGGGTGTCCCACCGTCTGGTAGACGGACCCGGTGGAGGACCTCTCGTTTGGCTCGGTCGCCGCCGTGGCCGCCATCGCCCTGATCGCGCCACTGCTCGTCTCCCTCGCGCCGCGACTGCGGGTCCCTGCGGTGGTGCTCGAGATCCTCCTCGGTGTGCTCGTGGGCCCGTCGCTCCTCGGGTGGGTCGAGGTGGAGGTCCCGCTCGAGGTGCTGTCGATCATCGGGCTCTCGTTCCTCCTCTTCCTGGGGGGGCTCGAGCTCGATCTCGGGTCGGTCCGGAGCCAGGGGGCGCGGATCGTCGTGGCCTACGGGTTCTCGGCGGCCCTGGCACTCGCCGCGGGTGCGCTCATCAGCATCATCGACGACAACGACCAAGCCGTGTTCGTCGCGATCGCCCTCGCGTCCACCTCGCTCGGCCTCGTCGTCCCGGTCCTCCGCGACGCCGGGGCTTCGTTCACTCCGCTCGGTCAGCTCACACTCGCGGCGAGCTCGGTCGGCGAGTTCGGTGCAGTGCTCGGCCTCGCGCTCTTCTACTCGGAGGGCGGGGCCCGCATCGAGTCCCAGATCCTCCTCCTCGTCGCGTTCTCGATCCTGGTCGTGGCGGTCGCGTGGACCTTCACCCGCGTCCAGCGCTCCCCCCGCTTCTCCGACACGCTGCTCAGCCAGGAGGAGACCTCGTCGCAGCTCGGCGTCCGCATCGCGATGCTCGTCATGGCGGTGTTCGTCGCGCTGTCGACGGACCTCGGGTTCGAGGCCGTGTTGGGCGCGTTCGTCGCCGGGGCGCTGCTGCGGATCACCGATCCCGACGAGCGGCTGACCCACGCCCGGTTGCGCTCGAAGCTCGATGCGATCGGGTACGGGTTCCTCGTCCCGGCGTTCTTCGTCACCACGGGCATCCAGCTCGACATGGAGGCGCTGTTCGCCGATCCGAGCTCGCTCGTGCTCGTGCCGATCCTGCTCGTGGCGT
Organism: Acidimicrobiia bacterium; assembly: GCA_046484625.1. Classification (GTDB taxonomy): domain Bacteria; phylum Actinomycetota; class Acidimicrobiia; order IMCC26256; family PALSA-555; genus DASUAO01. The sequence goes on along the minus strand of JAWOIO010000103.1, from coordinate 3,028 downwards.
TCCTGATCGTGCGGGGGGTTCCGGCCCTGCTCTACCGCGGACTGCGCACCCGGGCCGAGACCGCCGCGGTCGGGCTGCTCCAGGCGACGACGCTCTCGGTGCCGGTGGTCGCCGCCCGCGTCGGGGTCGAGCTCGGGACGATCGACTCCGACACCGCGGCCGCGATCGTCGTCGCCGGTCTCCTGACCGTCGTCCTGTTCCCGCCGATCGCGCTGACGATGCTCGGCCGCGCCGCGGGGGCCGACGACCCGAAGACGCGGCAAGAGAGCGAGGAGTAGGTTCGGTCCGCCATGGATCACACGGCGGCACCGCACGGGATCTCGCGCCGGACGTTCCTCGGGGGCGCGCTCGCGACGACGCTCGCGGCGACGACGCTCCCGACCCGCTTGCTCGGCCCGGTGGGGGCGACGCAGTCGACCACGTCGTATCCGTTCACGCTCGGCGTGGCGTCGGGCGATCCCGTCGCCGACGGCGTGATCCTGTGGACACGCCTCGCTCCGGATCCCCTCGCCGGCGGCGGGATGCCGGCGAGCCCAGTGAAGGTCCGGTGGCAGGTGGCGAGCGACGAGCGCATGCGCAAGGTCGTGCGCTCGGGCACGGCCACCGCCCGACCCGAGCACGCGCACTCGGTGCACGTCGACGTCAGGGAACTCGACCCGGCCCGGCCCTACTGGTACCGGTTCGTAGTCGGCGACGACGAAACTCCGATCGCCCGGACCACCACGGCACCGGCCGACGACGCGCTCGCGGCGCGGATCCGCATGGCGCATGTCTCGTGTCAGCGCTACGAGTCCGGGTACTTCAGCGCCTACGCCGACCTCGCCGAGCACGACCTGGACCTCGTCGTCCACGTCGGGGACTACATCTACGAGTCGTCCAGCGGTCCGGTGCGCAACCCCGGGCTCCCCATCGCCGTCTCGCTCGACGACTACCGCACTCGGTACGCGCTCTACAAGGGCGATCAGCACCTCCAGGCGGCCCATGCGGTGGCACCGTTCGTGGTGACCTGGGACGACCACGAGGTCGAGAACAATTACACGTCCGAGTTCCCGCAGACGGGGAGTCCGACGCCCGACGAGACCTCCTTCCTCGTCCGGCGCGCCGACGCGTACAAGGCATGGTGGGAGCACCAGCCGGTGCGACTCCCCGCCCCCGACGGGCCCGACTACCCGATCTTCCGCCGGGTCGCGCTGGGGCGGCTCGCCACGATCCACGTGCTCGACACGCGCCAGTACCGCACCGACCAGACCTGCGGCACGGCCGACATCGGGCCCCGGTGCGACGTCGCGTTCGATCCGGCGACCACGGTGCTGGGGGCCGAGCAGGAGCGGTGGCTCGCGCGGGGCCTGCGGGGGAAGCGCCGGTGGAACATCCTCGCGAACCAGGTCGTGATGCAGCAGTGGCGCTTCGCGCCGGGGAACGAGGTGTGGAACCTCGACCAGTGGGACGGCTACCCGATCGCGCGCGATCGCCTGTTCGCCGCGATGTCGGCCCGCGGCGTCTCCGACAACGTCGTGCTCACCGGAGACGTGCACTCGAGCTGGGTCGGCACGCTCGCCGAGGATCTCGACGACGCCGCGTCGAAGGTGCTGGGCGTCGAGCTCGTCGGGCCCGGCATCTCGTCGAGGCCGAGCTCGTTGCTCCCGTCGATCGAGCCGGCGATCCACGCCAACAGTCCCCACCTCCGGTGGTCGGAGACGACGCGCACCGGATGGGTGCGCCACGACGTGACGCCGGACGAGTGGCGGACCGAGTACCGGCTCGTCGACGACGCAGTCGTCGAGGGATCGCCCGTCACGAGCGCGTCGTCCTGGGTGATCCGACCCGGGGGACGGCTGGACGAGGCGTGAGCGACCACGGAATCATGGGGCTGCGATGGGCGCGCGCCGCGGCCCACCCGGCGGCAACGACACGAGTTGTCCCGATCGGCGCAGTGCAGGCCCTGCCGCTCAGCTCGCGCGACGCGGCAGCGCGGCCCCGGCCAGCATGACGAGCGAGCCGAGGAAGGTGAAGAGCAGGCCCACACCGAGGCCGGGGCGCGGCTCGGAGTCGAAGTAGAACCAGAACCCCAGCAGTGCGGTGACGAGCGCGAACGCTCCCGGCACGACGACTGCCCAGACGGGCAGGGCCCGACCGATGAGCAGCGCTACAGCCACGACCAGCACCACGAGCAGGAGCGGGCCGGCGTCGATGTTCACGTCGGTGGCGTCCCGGGTCGCGAGTCCCACCCAGGGGAGGTCCCACGCGTTCACCGACGCACCCGCGCTCGAGAACCAGGCGACGAAGCTGCCGAGCACGACCAGTGCGGCGCCGCCGATCGGGACCCAGATCGCGAGCGGTCCGCCGCCGCCCGCCGAGCCGGACAGGGACTCGAGCTGGGACCCCTCGACCCAGGTCTCCCAGCCGTTGGAGCAGCGCACGTTCGACCACGCACCCCACCGGACGAGCTCGACCACCTCGAGTGCGGGCTCGAGCCGGTGGTCGGAGGGGTCCGAGGTCTCGGGTCGGGGCCGCGTCGGTGCGCCCTGACCCCCGACGCGGTGGGTCGCGGCGGCGGCGGGGCCCGGGTCGGCGATCGCCACGAGCTGCCCGGCATCGAGCCAGGTCTCGTAGCCGTTGCTGCAGCGAACGTGCGCCCAGCCGGTCGCTTCGTTGATCACCTGAACGGGCAGGCCACCGTCGAGGTGCCCGTCACCCGCCCGTGCGGGGTCGGGCTCCGACCAGGTCGTCATCCCACCGACCGCGGTCGTGTGACGAGGTGCGAACGGCTCGCCCATGGTCGGAACCTATCTTCGGCTCCCGCGCCTTGTCACTCGGCGACCGGTGCAGCGGCCGATGGACTCGTGCGCGGTTTGAGGCAGCACGCGTCACGTCCTACGATCGGCCCGGCACCCACGCAGGGCGCCTCCAGCGCGGGAGGACCTCGCCAATGGAGTTCGCAGACCGAGACGCCCGGTGAGCACGAGCCCACCCCTTGGGCCCCCTCCGTCGGGACCACCCCCCTCGGGACCGCCCCCCTCGGGACCGC
>JAWOIO010000067.1:0-3833 GCA_046484625.1 Acidimicrobiia bacterium | reverse complement strand
GGGGTAAGCACCGGCGATTGACGTCGTAGAGGCCGAGAACAGGCAGAGCGGGGGGCGCCTTCGCGGGTATGGCTTGCGTTCCGACTGATCGATGGCCCGCTTCGGGGCGCTGAAGCGCTTGACGAAGAGCGGTCGCTCCGGACGGGGCCCGACGAGCGACATGTCACCCTTGAGGACGCTCCAGAGCTGCGGGAGCTCGTCGATCGACGTGCGCCGCAGGATCCGTCCGACCCAGGTGACCCGCGGGTCGTCGTCGACCGACCACTGGGTGTCGCTGTCGTGGTTGACCTTGAGGGTCCGGAACTTCGACACCATGATCTCGCGCCCGCGCTGGCCGACCCGACCCTGTCGGAACAGCACCGGCCCCGGGCTCGAGAGCTTCACGAGGATCGCGAACATCGCGAGCAGGGGAGCCGCGAGCACCAGCGCGGTCCCGGCGACCACGATGTCGAGCCCCCGCTTCAGCACCCAGGCGGGCTTGCGGAGGGCCGACTGGCGCACCCGGTAGAGCGGGACACCGCGCACGTCGTCGGTGTCGGGGCCTTCCGGCGCCACCCCGTTGTCGAAGAAGCGCGGGACCACCGACACCTCGACGTCGAACATCACCGCGGTACGCAGCACGCTGACGAGCTCGGACTCCTGTGCCGGACCGAACGCGACCACGACCCGGCGGATCTCCCGGTGCTCGTCGAGCAGCCTCGGCAGCTGGTCGACGTCGCCGAGGAGCGGAGCGGGGAGGTTGCCGTCGACGCAGTCGAGGAACCCGACCGGGTCCACCCCGTACTCGGGGTACTCGAGGAACGCCCGGCCGAGCTCGGCGCCGACCTCACCGGCCCCGAGGATGACCGCCGGCTCGAGGAGGTGGCCCCGTCGGCGGATGCGTCGGAGCACAGCGAACGAGACGACCCGCTCGGGGACGACCAGGGCGACCGCGACGACCGCGGTCGTGAGCAGGGCGCCCGCGTCGGCGCCCGCGATCGCGGCGATCGGCCCGAGCACGAGCAAGGGCACCGCGAGCCGCGTTGCGATCCAGGGTGCGAGGTCGAGGGCGCGGAGGCTGAGTCGTCGGTGGTACGCGCCGGACACGGCGAGCACGAGCAGTGCGAGCGGGACGTACAGCGCGGCGTAGACCGAGCCTTCGGCCACGAGCAGCGCGGCGGCGACCAGCGCGAGCGCGTCGCCGCCCACGACGACGCCGGTGGAGATCCACGCCCGGTGCCGGCTCGACGCCGCGACCCGCTCGATCCGGGCAACCGGCTCGCGCTTGGCGGCGTGGAGGCTCGGGGGCGCGGTCTGACTCGCAACTGCCATGCGAGTGGTGTCGGCTAGGCGGCGGGTGAAGTTGAGCGCCGGCGGCTGAACAGCAGGATCAGCCCACCACTCCCGACCGCAGCAACGCCGAGCGCCGCGAGCACCGCCGAGTCACCACCGGTGAAGGCGAGGCTCGAGCTGGAGTCACGGGGAACCGTCACGGCCGTCCCGCACACCACCGACTTGTCACCCGGGGTGCACTCCACCGTGGTCGGCGTCGTGGGGACCGTCGGGTAGGGATCCGCCTGCGCGAATGCCACGGTCGGCGCGAACACGCTGAGTGCTGCGCCAGCCATGATCACCACACGGAGGGCACGCCTCCGCAGGTGCTTCCCGGACATCTTCATCATCAACCTCCCGGTGCCCACCCGCACCATCTGCCGAGTTTCGCCTCACCGGACCGAGGGGAAGGCCGGTGTCCTGCGCCGGCGCCAGGGCCACGCTCGATCCGCGGTCCCCGGTTCCGGTCACGCACAGTACCACCCTCTGTGGTCGATTTCCAGCAGAAGCACCACTCTCGGTGTGAACCCCTGAAACCCCAGTGCCCGCCACGGTTCGCGGCGTATTCACCACTCCAGGTGGTAGGGAGCGGTGTCGGTCCACTCCTCGCCGAGGGCGGTCCAGGCGATGGGAGGGACCCGGGCCGACGGCTCGACCCGGAGGCTCGAGACCCCGGCCGGCAGGGTGAAGCGGACCGTCACCGTCTGGGTCGCGCCCCTGAGCAGCCGGACGAACCCGCCGACCACCTTCGTCGGCCCGTCGACGCCGCTCACGGCGACCGGGTCGGCGCCCTCGATCGACGGCAGGGTGGCGAACCCCGGGGTGTTGACCGTGACGATCCCCTGATACTCGCCCTCCGCGAGCCCGGTCGAGGGATGCGGTCCGGTGACGTACGGCGCGAGGCCCTCGGGCGTCTGGTTGCGCAGTGTGAGGGTCAGGGTCGCGTCCCGGCCGCCGTCGGCCCGCTCGGTGAGCGCCAGGTTCGCCCCGACTTGGAGGAACTGGTCGAGCTTGTTGCCACCCAGGTTCAACACGTTCGGGGCCAGCGAGTCACCCTCGAACGACCCGTCGACCCCCCCGGCGACCCACGCCCGCTGCTCCTCGGTGTCACGGGCCCACGCCAGCAGATGACGACCTGCCCCCACGTCGCCCAGCTGCTGGACGAGCGCGTCCACATCCCAGGGACGCGTGGTGAGCGTGTCGACCCCGGCTCGGGCCACGACACTCAGCTGGTCCCGACGATCGGACTGGTCGGGATCGTCGATGCCGAGCCCCTCGTACTGTCCGAGCAGGAGGTACGCGAGCACGTCGTCAGCGCTCAGCTCGCGCCCTCCTGCGGTCACCGGACCCTGGGCGGCGAGCAACGCCTGGAGCGTGACCGGGTCCACTAGCAGCACCCCGTCCACCACCTCCCCGGTCGCGGCCTCCCACATGTCGGCGGCCAACGGTGCGGTCACCTCGAACCGCGGCGACATCGCGAGATACCGCCAGTCCTCACCCATCGGCGTGAAGCCCCAGAGCGTCTCCACCTCCGGCGGCAACGGGACCCCGCCGGGGACGCCGAAGGTCTGCGTGGGCGCCATCTCACCGAGACTGAACGCGCCGTCGGCGAACGTCGCGACGCCGACGGAGAGGAACGTCGCGGAGCCCGCTCGCATCTCCGCGTTGTTGGCGGCCACCACCAGGTACCGGCGCGGGCCACGGAGCAGGGTCTGGGCTCCCGCGGTGACCGCCTGCGCGTCGGAGACCGTGCTCCGCAGCTGGATCAGGCGCTCGAGGAACCGACGGCGCGCGTCGCCGACCGGTCCGATCAGGAAGAAGTCGTTGCCCAGGTCGAGCCGCGCGAGGGAGCGGTCGGCCGCGGCGCTGATCTGCTCGAGCTGGGCGAGGAGATCGAGTCGTGCCGCCCCGTCGGTGGGCTGCTGGGCGACGACCGCGGCCGCCGCACTCGACACCCGCTCGCCGATCGCGGCCACCTCGGCCGCCGCGTCCGTCATGTCCGCGACGGACGACACGTTCCCGCCGAGCAGCGGGACCACCCTCCAGGGTGCGAGGACGGGCGACGCCGCGAGATCGTGGGCGTCGGCGAACTCGCTCTCCGCGAAGACGAGGTCGCTCGCCCCGGCGCCACGGAGCAGCTGGGCCGCATCGAGGCGCTGCTCGGCCCGATCGAGTGCGTCGAGCCCGGCGTTCGTCCGGGACCGCACGCCCCAGAGCACGACTCCCGAGGCCACGAGCCAGACCGCGAGGACGAGCACGACGATGCGGATGGCCCATCGTCGCGACGGGGATCGCCGCCGCCGCAGCCGGTTCGCGGACATCACGTCAGGTTACGGTCGGCGGTCCCCGTCACCGCGGCAGTCGGCGCGCCCGCGCGTCGCGCCCCGGTAGCCCGACGGCGCGCCGGACACCTGCCATGCTCGGGTCGTGGACGATGCGCCGCTCCCCCGGGTCACGCCCGCGCAGCTACGCGACGCCCCCGAGCTGTGCCCCCGCCGCGTCGCGCTCGACTACGCCGACGA
>JAWOIO010000065.1:0-3904 GCA_046484625.1 Acidimicrobiia bacterium | reverse complement strand
CTGGGTGGCGCTGGCGCACCTGCGGCACCGGAAGGATGCACTGGCCAACTGGCGGCATGTCTTCGGCGATGACTTCGCCGTGATCGAACCGCTCTTGGTTCCCTGCCCTGGGGAGTACGCCCGCCACTACCTCGACCCGAGAGATGGTGCCCGGTGGGAGGTGTGGCCGGTTGGTGAGGGCGGACGAGGTGACTTGGTAGATCGGTTTCGCGAACCCCTTGGGCTGCGCGGTGAAAGCGTTGGAGGTGTGGATGTCGCCCGATAGGTTGATGATCTCGATGTCCGGCCGGGCTTGGTGGAGGGTGCAGAGGATGTCGATGAGCCGGCTGAGTTGGCGCCGGTTGCCGGGGGAGTGCCAGCTGTCGCGCACGTCGTCGCGTATGCGTTTGCCGGTTTCGGTGGCCATCACCTCGAGTTCGGCGGCGAGTGCCTCGATGCCCCCGCAACCGAGCGCCCGCCCCTAACTCAGCAACCTAGGCAACCAAGTAGACAACTCCGGAACCAACGTGAGCGCGAACAGCACGGTCAACATGACCAGGTAATAGGGAACGAGTGCCGCCGATGCTCGGGCGACGGGAACTCCGCCGATCTTGGACGCGATGAAGAGCGCGATACCCACGGGGGGCGTGATCATCGCCAGGGTCAAGTTGAAGCAGACCACGACGAGGAAGTAGACGGGGTCGATGCCCACCTGGTGCGCAACGGGCATCAGCACGGGAACCGTCAAGATGAGGGCGGGTGTCGTGGTTATGAAGGCTCCAAGGACGAGGAGCACGCCGTTGACGGCCAGCATGACGACGGTCGGGTTGTCCGAGATCGACACGAGCGCTGCCACGAGGTTCTGCGGGATCCGAAGGAGCGTCAACACGTACGAGTACACCGATGCGAAAGCTACGAGGCTCAGGATCACGCCGACTTCGCGGGCCACACCCGTGATTGCGCCCAGAACGTCCGACCAGGAGAGGTCTCGGTACACCCAACGGCCGACGACGAGCGCGTAGAGCACGGCCAGGACGGCTACCTCGGTTGGCGTTGCGACTCCGGTGACGATGCCGCCGACGATGATGACGGGCATGATGACCGCCAGGAAACTCGCTCGGAACGACCGGAGGGACTGTCTGAACGTAGCCCGCGGCTCGACGGGGTAGCCCTTCGCGCGACTGATGAGATAGGTGATCAGCATCAAGAGGAAGCCCAGCAGGAGCCCGGGGACGATCCCGCCCACGAATAGGCGTCCTACCGACACGCCACCGAGTGCACCCGCGATGATGAACGGGATGCTCGGGGGGATGATCGGGCCGACCATGGACGAAGCCGCCGTGACGGCCACGCTGAAGCCCGCTTCGTAGCGTCTTCGCACCATCTCGGGAATGAGGATCGTTCCGATGCCCGCGACATCGGCAACGGCGGAGCCGGAGATCCCGGCGAAGAGCATGCTGGAAACGATGTTCACTTGTGCGAGTCCGCCGCGGACGTGCCCAACCAGACTCATGGCGAAATCGAGGATGCGACGCGTGATGCCCCCGACGTTCATCAACTTGCCAGCGAGCATGAAGAGCGGTACGGCTAGCAGGATGAACGAGTCGATGCTCACGAAGGCGCGCTGCACGACGAGCGCGACGGGAATGTCCGACCAGAGCACGATGATGATGCTCGGAAGCGCCATGGCTACCCAGAGCGGGGCCCCACTCAGCATCAGCACGAAGAACGAGACGATGAAGACGGTATTCACTTCGGGGCCCTTTGCACGCGTAGCAGAACGAGCAACAGCAGGAAGAGCAGCGCGATCGCGCTCCCCATCGGAATCGCTGCGTAGATGAGGCTCATGGGGATGTCGAGCGCGAGCGATGACTGCTTATGTAGGACCGGAAGCATGCGGACCCCGGCATACAGCAACGTGAGATAGCAGACGGCCTCCAGGCCCCTACCGATCCGAGTCAGAAGCGTTTTCGCGCGTTCCGGTACGTAACTCGTGACGGCATCGACGCGCATGTGATCGCCATATCGCGTGGCCAAGGACATTCCGCTGAACGTCGTCCAAACGAGGGCGTAACGCGCCAGTTCGTCCGACCAACTCAACGGCGCCGAAAGGACGTAGCGCATGAAGACCTGTGCCGCAACCGCGAGCACGATGACGATCAAACCCGTGGTAGCGACCACGAGCGTGATGACGCGGAAGACGCGGTCCAGAAGTCCTGCTGTCACTGCAACCGTCCCTTCGATCGTTCCTTCGAGGTGACGCGCCCAGAAGGACGCGTCACCCAGAAGCTCAAGTGCGATCGTGGCGCGAACGTACGACGTTTAGGCGAACCCCCCTAGGGGATTCAGCGAGCGTCGCGGATCCGCTGGTACCAACCGGCGCCCCAGTTCGCTTCCAACGCGGCAACACCGGTGGCTGCTGCTTCCGCGAACCCGTCGCGCTCGGGGTAGATCACCGTCATGCCGGCTTCTTCCAGCCGCTGCAAGTAGGAGTCGGTGACTTCGGCGATGATCTCGTTCTGGTAGATTCCCGCCTGGATCGCAGCCTCCACGACAGCCGCTTGATGCTCCTCCGAGAGGCGACGGAACTTCGAGTCGTTGATGAGCAAGACCTGGGCGGCGTAGACGTGACCGGTGAGGCTCAAGTACTCGGCGATCTCGTAGAACCCGTTGTCGTAGATGAAGTCGATGGGCAACTCGGCCCCGTCCACCACGCCTTGCTGCATCGCGGTGAACAACTCCGAAAAGTCGACTGGCGTGGGTGACGCGCCCATCGACCGGAACCCTTCCAGGAGCGGGCCGCTGGGCACGCGCAGCTTCATGCCTTGCAGGTCCTCGACGCGCTCGACCGGAGTGTTCGTCGTGAACACGTGTCGCGGCGTGCGCAGCCAGTTCTGTGCAATGGGGCGGATCGTACCCGTCGCCTGAAGCAGTGCTTCGGCGAGCTCGGCGCCGATCTCACCCTGCATCACGTTCAGAACGTGCTCGTCCGAGGCGTAGATGAAGGGGTACTCCGTCCAGCTGTATGCACTGTAGAACGGCCCCAGTGCACCAGGGCCAACGATCGTGAGGTCCACCGTGCCCAGTTGCACGCCTTCGATGAGATCCCTCGAGCCACCGAGCTGTCCGGAGGGGTAGACGTCGATCACGACGGCGCTGTTCGTCGCTTCTTCCACCAGGCGCGCGAACTCGAGCGCGCCGCTGTGTACAGGCTGACCAGGGTTGGCGATATGGCCGAAGCGCAATACGGTCTGCGCTTGTGCCGCGGCGCCGAGCACGATGGCGGCAAGAACTACGGAAAGGGCCATACGGAGCATGCCCCATCGCGGGGTCAGGTTCGGGTTACTCGGTTTCATCGTCGTCCTCCTGCATCGGTCGAAAGTCGACCCGTGGAATCCCCCAAGGCGTGGTGAGGCCGTGGTCATCAGGGTGCCCGCCCCATCTTGACGAATGTCATGGGCTGCTGACGGGCCAACACCTCCTTTCGTTGTCGGCGGTACGGCCACGGGCCGAGAGCCCGAGGCGTAGCGCGTGGCAACAGTGTTTCCAACAATGGCAAGAGCCTGACACGGCCGGGGTCGAGGCGTCAAGCAACGCGCCGTTGGCATCCCGCGGTATTCTCGTTTCACCATGTCCAGACGAAGTCGTCTCGGCAAGCAGGTCGAGCGCGGGGAGGTCACTGATCCTGGCGAGCCGATCGTGTTGTCGGTTCAGCGGGCTCTTCGCGTACTGGACTGCATCGCCGACGAACCGTTCGGAATCGGCCCACGAGAGATCGCCCGCCGGCTCGACTTTCACCCCGGTACGACGCAGAAGATCCTCAACACGCTGCGTGCACAGGACTACGTCACGGTCCTCGGGGACAGCTCGAAGTACCGACTCGGGCCCGCCGTGTCAAGGCTCGCCAGCCTCGCCGCTGCGCACT
>JAWOIO010000043.1:0-55915 GCA_046484625.1 Acidimicrobiia bacterium | reverse complement strand
GGATCGTTCACGGTCGACGGCGACACCATCAGCGGGACGGGTCAAGGAACGGCGACGTTCGACGGCGGCTGCTACAACCAGGGCACTGGAGAGAGGTTCTCCGACCTCGACGTCTCGGGCAGCTTCTCGCTCACGATCTCGGGGACGGCCTCGGGCGACCCGCCGAATCGCAGCTACGCGCTCACCTTCTCGACCACGACGTTCAGCGTCGACTCCGTGGACGTGGCGGCCGGCTCGCTCGGCGACGACTGCCGGGCCCAGGCCCAGGGGCTCGCCGACTTCGTCGCCGACGCATTCGGTCCGGCATCGCTGCCCGCCCAGGACGGCTCGACGGACGTGACGAACGGGGAGTTCAGCGGAACCTACGACCTGAACGCGAGCCGGTAGCGATCCCGGTTCCCTGTGCCGGCCGGGGAACGCCGATCAGCCCTCGTCGGCGTCGCTCCCGGGCTGCTCGACGAGCCCGGGCTGCTCGACGAGCCCAGGCTGCTCAACGAGGAGGTTCGCGTCGACCCAGGCCGACCAGCCGTTCGAGCACACGATGCGCGCCCAGTCGCCCTGGCGTTCGGTGACCTGCACCGGCAGGCCGGGCTCCAGTCTCCCGCTCTCCCCGCCGCCCTCGTCGGAGCCCGCATAGGTGACGAGCCCGCCCTCGGGCGCGGCGTGAGTGGGCACCCACCCCGCGAGTGCGTCGACCTCCGGTGCGAGTTCTTCGCTCGACAGCTCTGACGCCGGCGGCTCACCACCAGGGGCGTCAGCGGGAGGAGCTTCGACGTGGTCGGCGGGCTCCACGACCGCGACAGGTTCGACGGCCGGAGGCGGCATCGGGATCGGAGCCGGTGCCACATCGCTCCGATCGCGTCTCGGACGCGCGGGTCCGAGCATCGCCCACACGACACCGACGACGACCCCGACCACGACGACGACGAGCGGGGTCAGCGTGCCGAGCGCGATCTGCGAGGTCACGACCAGGAGCAGCGCGACCCCGAGACCGAGGAACAGCCCGCCGAAGAACCCCCGGATCGGGTGACGCTTCACCGCGCTCACAGCGGACTCGCCATGCCGAACCCGAGCAGGAAGATCCCCAGGACCGCGAAGATCAGCCCGAGGTAGAACGCCGGCGTGGTGAACACGGAGTCGTGGATCTTCAGCCATCCGCTCACCGTGCACGTCCCCCCCGAGGGGCCGGTTGCCTCGATATCGACCTTCAGCAGGCCGGTGAGGGGAGCGAAGCCTCCGATCTGCAGGTGATCCTTCAGCTGCTCGACCCCGGCCCCGGACTGGTCGGAGTCGTCGCTGATATCCCCCCCGAAGCTGATCGGGAAGAGCCCGGTGTCGATCTCGACCTTCCACGTCCCCCCGGCGACGGGCGCCTGCACGTCGTAGTCGTACTGCACCTCACCGTCGGTAGTGACGTCGAAGGGATCGTCCTTCGTCCCACCCCGGCCGGGCGCGGACGCGGAGTCGATCTCGAGACCGTCTCCATCCAGCGAGACCCCTGACCCGCGGCAACCGTCAGCGTCGGCGGCGCCCGCAGCGGGCGCGCCGAGGACCAGGAACGCCAAGGCAACGACCGCCGCCACACTCCACATGCGAATCAACGGATCACCCCGCTCCCGGTCTCGCTCACACATCTCGGTTGTGGGTGACCGTAGGAGTTGCGACCTGCGATGTCGACAGGTCGAAAGTCCCTTCGCGCATGTCAGGATGCGGTGATGGAACCGAGGACCGTGCGCTTCGAGGGCTTCGAGGGCATCCACCTCGTCGCCGACGTCCGCGGCGACGAGGACGCCTGGCCCGTCCTCCTCATGCACGGCGGTGGCCAGACCCGTCACGCGTGGGGGAAGACCGCCGACTCGCTCGCGGCCCAGGGATGGAAGGCGGTCTCCCTCGACCTGCGCGGCCACGGCGACAGCGAATGGGCCATGAACGCCGACTACTCGTTCACGGCCTTCGCGGCCGACACCGTCGCGATCGCCGACACCCTCGGACGACCGCCGGTGCTCGTGGGCGCGTCCCTCGGGGGCGTGGCCGCGATGATCGCCGAGGGCGGCTCCGACCGGGTCGTGGCCTCCGGACTCGTGATCGTCGACATCACCCACCGCTCGAACCCGGAGGGCATCCAGCGCATCCACGACTTCATGGCGTCGGGGCTCGAAGGCTTCGCGACGCTCGAGGACGCGGCCGAGGTGATCGCCGCGTACACGCCCAACCGTCCGAAGCGGGTCAACCCCGCCGGGCTGATGAAGGTCCTGCGTCAGAAGCCCGACGGCAGGTGGTACTGGCACTGGGACCCGAAGTTCATCAGCCGCGGACGGACCGAGGTCCCCACCGAGGACTTCCAGGCGATCTTCGAAGCTGCGCTGCGGGGCATCCGGGTCCCCACGCTCCTCGTCCGAGGTGTGCTCAGCGACGTGGTGACCGAGGAAGGCGTGCAGGACTTCCTCGACAAGATCCCCGGGTCGCGGCTCGTCGACGTCGGCGATGCCGCCCACATGGTCGCCGGCGACCAGAACGACGCGTTCAGCAACGCGGTGATCGAGTTCCTCGCAACTGACATCCGGCCCACGCTGCCCGCCTGAGGCCGACGCCGAGCGGTCAGTACCCGCGCTCCTCGGAGATTCCCGGCGTCCCGCGCGCGCTGCGGATCTCGCGGGACTCCGTCCCGGCCGTGCGCGGTCGAGTCGACGGCTCGCTCCACGTGGGCCAGTCTCTCATCCTCATGCACTCCCCGTCCGCTCCGTCCCCGTGCGCGGCCGATCGCTTCGGCCGGGTATCCGACGAGGTGCTCGAACCGCTCCGGAAGCTGATGCCGTGACACCCGACGACGGGCGCGGCGGCTGGCAGCTCATGCGCGAGGTCAGCACCACGAACCGGCGCTGGATCGCGATCGGTGTCGTCGCCGCGCTCGCGTGGACTGCGGCGAAGATCGCGATCCCGCTGCTCGCTCTCGAAGCGATCGAGCAGGGTGTCGACCCCTACGACGGGCCCACACTGCTCCGGATCTGCCTCGCGATCCTCGCGGTGACGGTGGTGACCGGCGCGTGCACGTTCCTCCGGCGCTACTCCGCCTTCCAGATCTCGCTCCGGGCCGAGGCCGAGCTCCGCCGGCGGCTCTTCGACCACCTCCAGCGCCTGCACTTCGGGTACCACGACCGCGCCGAGATCGGCGAGCTCATGGCGCGCGTGAGCACCGACGCGAAGCAGGTGCAGATGCTGCTCGTCTTCATCCCCGTCGGCGGCGCGAACTTCGTGATGATCATCGGCGTCGCGGTCGTGCTCTTCGTCCTCAACAGCACGCTGGCCGTGTGGTCGTTGATCGCGCTGCCGTTCCTCGCCGTCGCCGGGACACGGTTCTCCCAGCGCGTCCACCCGGTCGCGAACCAGCTCCAGGAGTCGCTCGCGGAGGTCTCTCACGTCGTGGAGGAGAGCGTCTCTGGGATCCGGGTCGTGAAGGGCTTCGGCGCCGAGGACCTCCAGAGCGATCGGCTGCGCACCGCCGCCGCGCACGTGTACCGACGCGGGATGGAGCTGGCCCGTCTTCGAGGTCTGTTCAACCCCTTGCTCGAGACGATCCCGATGCTCGGCCTGGTCGCGGTGCTCGTCGTCGGCGGACGTCAGGTGATCGACGGGAACCTCTCGGTCGCCGCGCTCATCGCGTTCAACTCGTACGTCCTGCTCCTCGTGTTCCCCCTGCGCATGACGAGCTTCCTCGTCGCCCAGCTCGCGCGCGCGTCCGCGTCGGCCAGCCGGGTCCACGAGATCCTCGCGACCGAGACCGAGGTGTCGGATCGACCCGGTGCCATGGCTCTCCCCGGCGGAGCCGGAGAGATCCGGTTCGAAGGGGTGACGTTCGGATACCTCTCGGATGTGCCGGTCCTCCGCGACCTCGACCTCGTCATCCGGCCAGGCGAGTCCATCGCCGTCGTCGGCCCCACGAGCTCGGGCAAGTCGACGGTCGCCCGACTCGTCCCCCGGTTCTACGACGTGCAGGCCGGACGCGTCTTGATCGACGGCGTGGACGTGCGGGACGTCGAGCTGGCGTCGCTGCGCGACGCGGTGTCCATGGTGTTCGAAGAGACGTTCCTCTTCTCCGACTCGGTTCGGGCCAACATCGCGTTTGCCGACGAGGACGCGCCCGAGCACGCCATCGAGCGCGCGGCGCGCCTCGCGGGCTGTCAGGACTTCGTCGCAGCCCTGCCCGACGGGTACGACACGTTGCTCGGTGAGCACGGATACTCGCTGTCCGGCGGTCAGCGGCAACGGGTCGCGATCGCACGAGCGATCGTCGCCGACCCCCGGATCCTGATCCTCGACGACGCGACGTCGTCGGTGGACCCGACCAAGGAGCACGCGATCCGCGACGCGCTCGGAGAGGTGATGCGCGGTCGGACCACGATCATCATCGCCCATCGTCCCGCCACGATCGCCCTCGCCGATCGGGTCGTGCTGCTCGACGAAGGCCGTGTCGATGCCGAGGGCACCCACGACGAGCTCCTCCGCACGTCGGCTCGCTACCGCGAGGTCCTCGCCGAAGCCGAGGCGCTCGCGGAAGCGACGATCGCGGACGGTTCGGGGCCTGAGCCCGAGGAGGTGGCCCCGTGACCATGACGGAGCAACGCCTTCCCCGGGAGGTCAAGCAGCTCGTCTTCCGGCGGACCGTTCGCCTGCTCCGTCCCGTCCGCGGCCTGCTCGCGCTCGCAAGCCTGGGTGCGCTGCTCCAGGCAGCCGGCACGCTGGCCGCGCCCGCGATCATCCGCGTCGGGATCGACGAGGGCGTGCGGGCAGAGGACCTCGGCGCGCTCAACCTCGCCGCCGTCGCGTTTCTCGTCGCGATCGCGGCGGTCTACGGGTTCGGGCGCCTCACGATCCTCCTCGTCGCACGCCTCGGCGAAGGCTTCCTGCGGTCGTTGCGGGAGATGGTCTTCGACCACCAGATGCGGCTGTCGCTCGAGTTCTACGACCGGTCCCGCACCGGGGATCTCGTGTCGCGCATGACGGCCGACGTCGAGAGCCTCCAGGAGCTGGTCTCCCAGGGACTCTCGATGTTCGTGGTGAACATGCTGGTGTTCTTCGGCGCCATCGTCGTGATGATCGGCATGAGCTGGCAGCTGGCGCTCGGCGTGCTCGTGGTCGTCCCGGTGGTGGTGCTCGCGGCCCGCTGGTTCCGGCGGGCGTCGAACCTCGCCTACCTCGCGCTGCGCGACCGGGTGGGCGGGACGCTCTCCTCGTTCCAGGAGGGCATCGCCGGGGTACGGGTGGTCCAGGGCTTCAACCAGGAGGACGTGTTCCGGCACAAGTTCCGGGAGACGAACGACCGCCAGTTCCGCACCAACCTGCACGCCGAGGCGATCACCGCGCGCTTCACGACGATCCTCGAGCTGTGTCAGGGGACCTCCATCGCGATCATCCTCCTCTTCGGTGGGTACCTCACCGGGCAGGACGTCGTCACCGTCGGGACCCTCGCAGCGTTCGTCCTCTACCAGCAGAACCTGTTCGAGCCGATCCAGCAGATGAGCCAGCTGTTCAACACGTTGCAGGCGGCGGGCGCCGCGCTGGCGAAGCTCTACGACCTGCTCGACGAGCCGGTCGCGGTCGACGATCACCCCGGCGCCCGCGACCTCCCCGACCGGGGGGCGCTCGTCGTCGACCATGCGTCGTTCCGCTACCGCGACGGCCCCCTGGTGCTCGACGATGTCTCGCTCACGGTGGCCGCCGGTGAGCGCGTCGCCCTCGTGGGGCCGACCGGCGCCGGGAAGTCCACCCTCGCGAAGCTCATGGTCCGCTTCTACGACCCGGTGTCCGGATCGGTCAGCTACGGCGGTGTGGACCTGCGCGACACCACCAAGCGCTCGTTGCGTTCCCGGATCGTCGTCGTCCCCCAGGAGGGCTTCCTCTTCGGTGGCACCATCCGCGACAACCTGCTCATCGCGCAGCCCGACGCGACCGACGCCGAGGTCGAGCACGCGATCGAGGTGCTGGACCTCGCCCCCCACTTCGCGGCGTTCCCCGATGGCCTCGACACCCTCGTGCGCGAGCGCGGCGCCAACTTCTCCTCCGGGGAGCGACAGCTCGTCTCGCTCGTGCGATCGGCACTCGCCGATCCCGACGTCATCGTCCTCGACGAGGCGACCTCGAGCCTGGACCCGGGCACCGAGCTGCTCGTCGGCCACTCGATCGAACGGCTGATGGCAGGGCGCACCGTCGTGGTCATCGCCCATCGGCTCTCGACATCGGCACGTGCCGACCGGGTCGCGGTGGTCCAGGGCGGCCGCATCGCCGAGATCGGGCACCACGACGACCTCATCGCCGCCGGTGGCACGTACTCCGCCCTCTACGACTCGTGGATGGGGACCGGCGCCTCGTCGCCCTGAGCTCGACGATGTGGATGGCGATGGAGGTCGGCTCGGTGAGGGCCGCGCCCCGCAGCGACAGCGAGTCGGGGATCCGCACGAGTCGGTCGGCAGGCACCACGACGAACTGGCAGAAGGCACCACGGAACGACAGGTAGTCGGGAGGACTCCGCCGGAGGCACACGGCCGGGCGTCCCTTCCGGCACGCGCGGCACTCGCCACACCCGGGCACGGGATCGGCGACGGACGGCACCGCCGAATCGTAGGGCTCGCACGCAGGGCTCGGTTCTAGGGTGCTCGCATCGACACGCCCACCATTCCCGGAACCCCCGACGGCCACGCCGTCGACATCGCGCGGATCACCGCCGAGGTGCTCGCACGGCCACCCCGGCCGCCGCGCGACCCGGTGCTCTTCTCGTCGAACTCGCTGTTCGGCGAGCCCGGCATCTACCCCGGCGGTCCGGAGATGGTGCCGGCTGCTGGACCCCCGGTCGACGACGCGGGGGCGCGCCGGGCCCTGGTGCAGGTGGTGTGTCCCGACGCGGAACGGTTCGACGACGCCGAGCTGGTGGCGCGCGTCCCCGAGCCGCTCGTCCGCGCCGGGTTGGTGGCGCTCGCCGGCACGGTCGCGGCGCCGCTCCTCGACGCATTCATCGCCGGCCACGCTTCGGTCGAGACCCTCGGGATCGGCCCTCCGGCATCGCCCGGCCGGGTGGTGGGTCCTCCTGCCGACGACCCGAGCATCCGGGTCGTGAACGAGCGCTATCGGGCCGAGCACCCCGCGTTGCTCGCGATCTCCCTCACCCACGACCTGCTCTGGCGTGCGCGCGAGCCCGACCAGGTGGAAGAGGCGACCCTGCACGCACTCGGCGCGATGGTCCACCTCCAGCTCGTCGCCCGCGCTCCCGCGCTCGCACACCTCGGCACCGAGCTGGCCCGCCGCCAGAACTCGCTCGCGCTCACGCTGCTCGACTCCCGTCGACCCGGACGAGGCGAGATCTCCCTGATCGCCGCCGATGGGCCGGGGACGATCCCGGGTGGGGCACCGGACATGCAGACCCCCGACTTCTGGAGCATCCCGTTCGTGGTGGGAGACCCTCCGCCGGCGCCGCCCGAAGCACCGACGCTGCTCGGGCGCTGCCTCGAGCGCGTCGTCGTGCCCGGCGCGGCGCTCCCCGATCCGCTCCGCTACGACGCGGGCCTCGGCGCGTGGATCGGCACGCACCTCGGACGCGACTGGCTTCCCGGGGCAGCGCAGCTGCGGGCCGCGGTCGCACTGGGCGCCGTCGACGAGGGGGATCTCGCGTCAGCGTCCGGACTCGAGGTCGATGTGGCGGTCTGCGCGTTCGGCGTCGAGGACGCCGTGGCGTGCTTCCGTCGTCGGCGCTGACCTCGCTGGCGTCGGCCTAGGACCTCTTCGCCGAGGACTTCTTCGCCGAGGACTTCTTCGCCGGCGCCTTCTTCGCCGAGGACTTCTTCGCCGGAGCCTGCTTCCGGGATGCGTCCGCACCATGGGACCCCGGGGTGGCGACCCGCGACGACGGGTTCCCCGCGAAGTACAGCGCAACCAGTGCGTAAACGAAGAGACATGCGAGCGCGCTGATGAACGCCAGCCCGATCGACGCGCCGTACACGACCGGTCCCACCATCGACTTCTTGATCGCGACCTCGATGCGCTCCCGCGGGATCCCTGCGACGAGCAGGTGTGGGTTCCGCAGGAGATGACGCCACATCCCGACGAACGCGAGGCCGATGAGCGCCATCACCGCGCTGTAGATGGCCGCGGCCACGTGCGAGTTGGCCCCTCCCTCGCGCACGTACTCGGCCAGCAGCGCAGTGGGGAACGGGACAAACGCGATCCCCATGAGCAGGGCCAGGTTGAGGAAGAGGAGCCCCCGGTCGACGGTCGCGATCCGCTCGAACATCGCGTGGTGGCTCACCCACATGATGCCGATGACCGCGAACGAGATGAGGAACGCCGCGTACGACGGCCACTGTTCCACGAGCGCGTCCCACAGGTCGTCGTGGCCGACCTCGGGAACCCCGATCTCGATGACCAGGAGCGTGATCGCGATGGCGGTGACGCCGTCACTGAACGCCTCGAGGCGCGCGGTGGTGCTCGACTGCGCCTGCGGTCCGGCCGGACTGGGATCGGTCATGCGCCGCGTGCCGTTGCCACCGCGGCCATTCTGTCATCGTTGCCGATGTCGTGCACCTCGACCCGCATCCACTCGCCGAAGCGCCGGGCGGTCGCGCGCATCGGGCCGACCCGGACGGCGCCGAGGTAGCGGACCTCCAGCTCGACCGGCACCGACGGACCGTCGAGTGCCAGGACGGCCTCCTCGGCCGCTGCGGCCACCGCGCCGCCCTGGACCGTGTCGGCCCAGTTCAGGATGCGGGGGCTGCGCGGCACCTCGACGACACCGGGCGCGATGACCCTGCTCCCGAGCATCTCGGCGACGGCGGACGGCGGACGGCGGGTCGCGCGCTCGCGCGTCGTCACCGCGGCGAACGCCGAGGTGGCGGTGTCCTGGGGTCGCGGGGACGCGACGAAGGTCCCGAGCGAGATCGCGACGATCTCGTCCCGACCCGCCGCGCCCGCGGCCGAGAACGTCGTCTCGGTGAACGAGACGGTGCGACCGCTCTTCAGGATCCGCCCGACGGCCGTGATCTCGGTGCCCGCGGCGATCGGCCCCGCGACGCGCACGCCCAGGTCGACGGTCATGCAGATCTTCGGCAGCGTCCGCTCGTTGGCGAGGGAGCCGGTGAGGATGTCGGCCCAGGTGAGCAGGACCGACGGACGCAGCACCCCGGCCTCGGGGATGCACAGCTCGGGCGTGATCTCGGCGCGACCGGCGAGCGTGTCGGGATCGTCGCCGAGGGAGACGTGGAGGCCGAGCTCCGACGTGAAGCCCACCTGCGGGCGATCGTGCTCGACGTCCATGGCGGCCGAATCTAACGCCGGGCACCCGTCGGGCGTCGTTCGTATGCTGGCGCGGTGAGCGCTCGCACCGAGATCCTGATCCCGGTCCCCGCCGCGCCCTCCGGCGAGCCCTTCCGACACATCACGGTCGAGCCCGTGGCGGGTGCGTGCGGGGCCCTCGTGAGCGGCATCGACCTCGCCGACGACCTCGGCGACGCGGTCGTGGCCGAGGTCCGCCGAGCCGTCCTCGACCACCGGGTCGTCTTCTTCCGGGGCCAGGACCTCTCGCCCGACCGCCAGGTCGCGTGCAGCCGCCGCTTCGGCCCGTTCAGCCCCGTGCCGTTCATCGAGCCGATCGCCGGCCACGACGAGGTCATCGCTGTGGTGCGCGAGGCCGAGGAGCGCCAACCGTTCACATTCGGGAGTCTGTGGCACTCGGACTTCTCGTTCCTCCCCGAGCCGCCGTTCGGGTCGATCCTCCACGCGCGCGAGGTCCCGCCGTCGGGCGGCGACACCGTGTGGGCCAACCAGGTCCTCGCCCACCGGACGCTCTCACAGGGCATGCAGGCGATGTTGGACGGTCTCGTGGGACTCCACAGCGCGGTCCACGCGTACTCCCCGAAGATGCAGGCCGTCCACGACGCGTTCACCGGGATGACCGTGCGGACCGACGACTCGGCCAACTCGGTGCAGCCCCATCCGGCCGTCCGCCTCCACCCCGAGACCGGCGAGAAGGCCCTCTACCTGAACGCGCAGTACACCATCGGGCTCGAGGGGTTCGCCGCGCACGAGGCGAAGCCCATCCTCGACTTCGTCTTCGCGCACAGCGTGCGCCACGAGTTCACGTGCCGGTGGCGCTGGGCCGTCGGCGACGTCGCGTTCTGGGACAACCGCAGCGTCCAGCACATGGCCATGGCCGACTTCAGCGGCCATCGACGGCTCATGCACCGCACGACGGTCGCAGGCGAGACACCGCGCGGAGGATGACCGACTCGGCGATCGTCGCGGACAACCTGGTGAAGCACTTCGGCGACGTCGAAGCGCTGGGTGGCGTGTCCTTCGCCGCGCCGCGCGGGACGGTGCTGGGCTTGCTCGGGCCGAACGGCGCGGGGAAGACGACGGCGGTCCGGATCCTCACGACGCTGCTCCGCCCGACGTCCGGTCGGGCCGAGGTGCTCGGCCTCGACGTCACGCGCCAGCCGGTCCAGACCCGAATGTCGATCGGGCTGGCCGGGCAGAACGCCGCCGTCGACGAGAAGCTGACGGGCCGGGAGAACCTGCGGCTCGTCGGGCGCCTCACGCACCTCCCGGCTTCCGTGATCGCCTCCCGGGCCGACGAGCTCCTCCAGCAGTTCGAGCTCGTCGATGCTGCCAACCGGGTCCTGCAGACCTACTCGGGCGGGATGCGGCGTCGGCTGGACCTCGCGGCTGCGCTCATGCACCGCCCGCCGGTGCTGTTCCTCGACGAGCCGACGACGGGTCTCGACCCGCGCAGCCGTATCGACCTGTGGGCCGTCATCGAAGGTCTCGTCGAGCTGGGCACCACGGTGCTGCTCACCACCCAGTACCTCGAGGAGGCGGACCGCCTCGCAGACCACATCGTCGTGATCGACCACGGCCTGGTCATCGCCGAGGGGACCTCGACGGCGCTCAAGGCGCGCCTCGGGGCGACGGTGATCGAGGTCGGGTTCGCCGAAGGCGACAGCGCTCGTCGCGCCGCGACCGCGCTCGACGGCATCGGGGAGATCGGGGTGCAGGACGACCAGGTGCACCTTTCCGTCGTCGACAGCGCCCGGGCCATGCTCGAGGCGGTCCGACGCCTCGATGCCAACGGTCTGCAGCCCGCCACCATGGCGCTGCACGAGCCCACGCTCGACGACGTCTTCCTCAGCCTCACCGGCCATGCCGCCGAGGAGCCCGTCCCGGGCCCCGACGGCGCGCCGGGCGCCGAGCCCGCGGCCGCACGGCCCCGCCGGTGGAGGCGAGGCCGGTCATGACCGCGCCCGCCACGCTCCGAGCCGGTGGCCCCCGGATCGCCGCCGATGCACTCACGATCGCGTGGCGCAACCTCCTGAACATCCGCCGGACGCCCGAGCTGCTCGTGTTCTCGACGATCCAGCCCATCATCTTCGTGCTGATGTTCCGCTACGTCTTCGGCGGTGCGATCCGGGTCCCCGGCGGCTCGTACGTCAACTACCTCATGCCCGGCATCTTCGTGCAGACCGTCGTGTTCGGCTCGCTCACGACCGGCGTCGGGCTCGCCGACGACCTCCAGAAGGGCCTGATCGACCGTTTCCGCTCGTTGCCGATGGCCCGGTCCGCCGTGCTCGTCGGTCGCACGCTCGCCGACCTGCTCCGCAACGCCTTCGTCATTGCGCTCATGTGTGCGGTCGGATACCTGGTCGACTGGGAGCCGAACGGGGGAACGTTGGGCATCCTCGCGGGACTCGGGCTCGTGCTCGCCTTCTCGTACTCGCTGTCGTGGGTGTTCGCGATCGTGGGGCTGTACGCGCCCGACGCAGAGACCGCGCAGGCGGCGTCCTTCCCCATCATGGCCCCGCTCGTGTTCGCGTCGTCGGCGTTCGTCCCCGTCGCGACGATGCCGAGCTGGCTCCAGGGATTCGCCGAACACCAGCCGGTGTCGGTCGTCGTCGACGCGGTTCGGGTCCTCACCATCGGTGGTGAGGCCCGATCCGAGGTCCTGGCGGCGCTGGCGTGGATCGTCGGGATCGTGGCCGTCGCGGCACCGATCGCAGTCGCCCGCTACCGCCGCGTCGCCTGAAGCGGCGCGACCTCGTGGGCACGATCGGCGTCGATGTCGACGCATGCCACGCGGGCGCCGACCGCTGCAAGGGCGTGCGCGGACTGTCGTCCGATGCCCTGGCCGGCGCCCGTCGAGGACCGTCGCCCGTCGAGGCGGATCTGTCCTGCGTAGTCGGGAACCGGGGTGGCATCGCCCGTCGTCACGACGCCTACCGTAGAGGGATGGCGATCGAGGCGGTCATCTGGGACTTCGGCGGGGTCTTCACGCCCTCACCGTTCGCCGCCGCGCATACGTACGCGCGCGCCCAGGGCACGGAGCCGGACGCGTTCGTGCGCATCGTGTTCGGCGACTACGACGCCGACACCGACCACGCGTGGCACCGCCTCGAGCGCGGGGAGATCGCTTTCACCGTCGCCCTCGACGAGATCGGGGCGTCCGCCGTCGCATCCGGGGTCCGCTTCGACGTCGGCGAGATGTTCGGCACGATGGTGGACGACGCGGTCGACCGGTCGGTCGTCACCGACTACGTCCGCGCGCTGCGCGGCCGGGGGATCCGCAACGCGATCCTCACGAACAACATCCGCGAGTACGGCGACCACTGGCGGGCTCGCCTCGACGTCGACGAGCTCTTCGACCTGGTCGTCGACTCGTGTCTCGAGGGGATCCGCAAGCCGGACCCGGTCATCTACGAGCGGGCGCTCGAGCGCCTGGGCATCGGCCCGGAAGCCGCGGTCTTCCTCGACGACTTCGAGCAGAACGTCGTGGCCGCGCGCGCCCTCGGGATGCAGGGCATCGTCGTGGGCCCCGATCCACGCGTCGCCCTCACCGAGCTGGACGCGCTCCTCGCCTGAGCGCTATTCGGCCCCGTCACTCGACTCGCCGTCGGCAACCGCGGCTTCGGCCTGCTCGGCTGCAGCCTTCTTCTCGGCCTCGATCTCGTCGGCGTACTTCCACGTCGACGGGTCGTTGAGATCCGCGGTGGGCGTGTACTCGACCGTCGGCTCGGGGGCGAGTCCCTGACGTCGGGCCCGCTTGGCCGCCTGCTTCTCCTGTCGTGCGCGCTCCTTCTGGAGCTTCGCGAAGGTCGTCCGCTGTCGTCCCGCCATGCCGATCCCTTTCTCTGTCTGGCGTATCCCTGTCGTTCGTGGCCGTCAGCCGCGCGGCGGACGTGCCCGCCCGCGCTCGCGGCCACGCGTCGATGCGTCGAGCGCCACCTTGCGGAGGCGCACGGACTCGGGCGTCACCTCGACGCACTCGTCGTCGGCGATGAACTCGAGCGACTGCTCGAGCGACATCGCCCGAGGCGGCACGAGCCGCACCATCTCGTCGGCCGAGGACGCCCGGTGGTTCGTGAGCTTCTTCTCTTTCGTGGGGTTCACGTCCATGTCCTCGCCACGGGCGTTCTCCCCGACGACCATCCCCTCGTAGACCTCGATGCCGGGGCCGACGAAGAGCTGGCCGCGCTCTTGCAGGTTCATCAGAGCATAGGAGTTCGTGGCCCCTCGACGGTCCGCGACCATGGATCCCGTCGGCCGCGCCCGCAGATCGCCATGCCAGGCCTCGTATCCCTCGAACACGTGGTGCAGGATCCCGGTGCCCCGCGTCTCGGTGAGGAACTCGGTGCGGAACCCGACGAGGCCGCGTGCGGCCACGAGGTACTCCATCCGCACCCACCCGGTCCCGTGGTTCACCATCTGCTCGAGGCGCCCCTTGCGGAGCGCGAGCATCTGGGTGACGACGCCGAGATACTCCTCGGGGACGTCGATCGACACGCGTTCGACGGGCTCGTGCACCTTGCCGTTCACCTCACGGGTGACGACCTCGGGCTTGCCGACCGTGAGCTCGAAGCCCTCGCGTCGCATCATCTCGACGAGCACCGCGAGCTGCAGCTCACCGCGGCCCTGGACCTCCCACGCGTCGGGCCGGTCGGTGGGGAGCACCCGCAACGAGACGTTGCCGACCAGCTCGGTGTCGAGTCGGGTCTTCACCAGCCGCGCCGTGAGCTTGTTCCCCTCGGTGCCCGACAGCGGCGACGTGTTGATGCCGATCGTCATCGAGAGGCTCGGGTCGTCGACGTGGATCACGGGGAGCGGTCGGGGGTCGTCGGGATCGGCAAGCGTCTCGCCGATGGTGACCTCGGCGAGCCCGGCGATCGCGACGATCTCGCCGGGACCGGCTTCGGCCGCGTCGACGCGCTCGAGCGCCTCGGTCACGTACATCTCGGTGATGCGGACGGTCTCGATCGTGCCGTCGGCCCGGCACCAGGCGACCGGCGCCCCCTTGCGCAGCACGCCGTGGCGGATGCGGCACAGCGCGAGCCGACCGACGTAGGGGGAGGCGTCGAGGTTCGTGACGAGCGCCTGGAGCGGATGCGCGTCGTCGTAGGTGGGCGCCGGGATGTGCTCGATGATGATCTCGAGCAGGGGCTTGAGCCCACCTTCGCCGGACAGGTCCGTGAGCTGGAGGTCGGGGTCGGCCGCGTCCATCGACGCGCGGCCCGTGCGGGCGTTGCAGTAGACGATGGGGAAGGCGATCTGGTGCTCGTCGGCGTCGAGGTCGAGGAAGAGCTCCTCGACCTCGTGCACGACCTCGTCGACGCGGGCGTCGGGCCGGTCCACCTTGTTGACGACCAGGATCACCGGCAGGCGGCCTTCGAGCGCCTTGCGGAGCACGAACCGGGTCTGGGGCAGCGGCCCCTCGCTCGCGTCGACGAGGAGGAGGACCCCGTCGACCATCGTGAGCCCCCGCTCGACCTCGCCGCCGAAGTCGGCGTGGCCGGGCGTGTCGACGATGTTCAGCTTCACGCCCTCGTGGCGGACGGCCGTGTTCTTGGCGAGGATCGTGATGCCCTTCTCGCGCTCGAGGTCCATGGAGTCCATGACCCGGTCCTCGACCGCCTGGTGGGCGCGGAAGGCCCCGGTCTGGCGCAGCATGGCGTCGACGAGGGTGGTCTTGCCGTGGTCGACGTGGGCGACGATCGCGACGTTTCGGAGGTCGTTGCGCGCGGGCACAGCAGGCTTTCCGTTCCAGGAGCGGGGAACCCCATTGTACCGCCCGGAACCGGGCCCTTCCGAACGGGGAAACGCCCCGTCTCGACGCGCCCGTCGCCCGATCAGAGGCTGCGGAGCAGCTCCCGGGTACGGGCACGGTCGTCGGACGAGCCGAACTCGTTGGCCATGAAGTCGGTCGTGCCGACCTCGGCGAGATGGGCCACCTGGGCCCGCACGTCGTCCTCGGAGCCGACGATCACCACGTCGGCCGGCCCGTCGACACCTTCGCGGTCGAGCATCGCCCGGTACGACGGGAGGGTCCCGTAGACCGAGAAGTTCCTTGCGGCTCGCTCCCGAGCCGCCGCGACGTCGTCGGTCACGCAGATCGGCAGGCCACAGACCACCCGGGGAGCGGGCCGGCCCGCGGCTTCGGCCGCCGCGGTGATCGAGGGGACGACGTGCGACTCGAGCGTGGCCGGCCCGGTCATCCAGGTGATCGTGCCGTCGGCGACGCGGCCCGCGAGATCGAGCATCTTCGGGCCGAGCGCCGCGACGAGGACCGGACACGGCGACGAGCCCGGGACGTCGACGCCGACGTTCCCGGACAGGGTCTCGCCGGTGAACGACGCCGCACCGGTGTGCAGGATCGGCAGGAGCACCTCGAGGTACTCGCGCATGTGCCGCAGGGGCTTGTCGTAGGAGTAGCCGAACATCCCCTCGATCACGACCTGGTGCGAGAGGCCGATGCCGAGCACCAGACGACCACCGCTGATGGCCTGGGTCGTGAGGGCCTGTGCCGCGAGCATCGCCGGGTGCCGGGGGTACGTCGGGATGACCGCGGTCCCCAGCTCGATCCCCGGCACCTCGCGGCCCACCACGGCGAGCGCGGTGAGCGCGTCGGGACCGAAGATCTGCGGCAGCCAGTACGAGGCGAAGCCCCCATCGGCCGCGTCCCGTGCGGCCTCGAGGATCTCGTCGATCGACCCGTTGCCGGCCACTCCCCCGAAGATCCCGATCCGCACGATGTCTCCTTCGTCGTCGTCGGTGCGAGCGTAGGTGGGCCGGCGCCCAGGATGCTTCGGCGACGAGGGGATGCTCCGGGTGGCGCGGGAATGCTCCGGGTGGCGCCCCGGCCTCGGTAGATTCAGGTCGCGATGACGGCACACGAGGTGCAGCTCTCGAAGCGGTTCTTCCGGGCGACCGAATGGGCCGCGTCACGCCACGAGGACGACCGGCGCGGTGGGCGTCCCTCACTCGGACAGGTTCTGGGGATCGCGTCGCTCGTGCTCGAGGACGGTGGCACCGAACGCGAGGCGATCGCCGCGATGGTGCTCGACGCGCTCGGCGACGATGACATGGCCCTCGACGAGCTGCGCGACCGGTTCGGCAAGAAGGTGGCGCGCCTCGTCGAACGGTGCCGCGACGACCGCGACGCAGGTGCGCCGACGCGGCACGAGCGACTCGAGCAGGAGGACGACGAGTCGGTGCGGCGGGTGCTCGCGTCCGACACGGTGCGGGAGCTGCGGGCGCTCGTGGCCGATGTGCGGCGCACCGGCAGCGTGGCGTTCGCCCGCTTCGCGGTGCCTCCCGACGAGCAGCTGGAGCGCTACCAGGCGATGGTGCAGGTGTTCACGCGGCACGACCCTCGGGGAACGCTCACCGAAGCGGTGCGCCACACCCTGGGCGAGCTCCGACGGATCTCGGAGCTCGATGCCGCGACGGCGGCGTGGCAGGTCGCACACACCGACGCCGCGTAGCGGCCGGGCCGGAGCCCGGCCGCTCACACGACGGACTCGCTCAGATGACCCTGACGTTGCGGGCTTCGTCGCCCTTGCGACCGGGGCCGACCTCGAACTCGACGCGCTGGCCCTCTTCGAGGGACTTGTATCCCGTGCCCTCGATCGCCGAGAAGTGCACGAACACGTCGTCACCACCCTCGCGGGAGATGAAGCCGAATCCCTTCTCGGCGTTGAACCACTTGACAGTGCCTTGCGTCATTGTGTTGCTCCTCTGGTACTTGTCTTGTTGCTGAGACGGCTCCCGCGGTCGCATCGTGCAGGGTTGCGGGAGGTGTTGCTCCCCGGCACGGTCCACTGACGTGGTCGTGCCGCGGTCGGGTGCAGCGAGCCCCGGCAGCGATCGGCATGAGCCGACGGGTGCGCGAGGGGCTTCGAGCCGCAGGAAGGTGGGGGGGTACTGGGTGACACGGGTCGTGAGCTCGCTCCGGCGAGGGTGGGGACACGGGGTGGGACGAGCCTCGTGGCGCTGACCCTTCGGCTGCGACTGGATGTCGCGGTTTCGGGAGACGTGCGAAGAGAACCGTGGTGCCCGTTGCTGTCGTGACCTCCCCAGCGTACCAGCGTGTGGGGCCGACGCCACACCCGGGTACCACACCCGAGTGTGGTGCTCACTCCCTCGACGCCGCGGCCCGCAGCTCGAAGTACCAGTCCAGCACCGGATCGCCGGCGGCCGGATCCGGCGCGCCCTCGGTTCCCTCGAGGGTCGCCGCGGCCGTCGCGGGGGAGCTCGGCCAGTTGAACCAGCCGGTCTCGAGGATCGACTGGGCAAACGCAACGTCGCCGCGGACCCTGGCGGCCGCACCTTCGTCGAGGAACAGCTGGGCCATCTGCACCGGGGTGATCTCCGGTCGCCAACCCGTGCAGCGTCCGACGGCGCTTCCCGCCGTGCCGTAGGTCGCGCTCGGTGCCCACTTCCCTCCCAGCTCGCGCCAGGTCGGCGCCGCGCCGCGGTACACGAACGAGAGGAAGGCCGCTTCGTCGTAGAAGAGCCGCGGCTCGAACGGGTTGCCGAGCGTTGACGGCGTGGAGGTGCCGTCGGCGTAGTTCCGGAGGTGCTGGATCTGCGCCCGCACGCCCTGGGTCGGCGTGTCCTTGCACATGAACCGGGTGCTGCCGTTGTAGGCCCCGATGCCCGCGTAGTTGTGGTCGGCCGCCACGACATACCCCCGCCACGGGTTGCAGGCGGGGGTGGCGGGGACGACCGGCGGTGGCGGCGGTGGGGGCTGACCCGCGGGCAGGCATCCGGCGAGGAGGAGGCCACCACCGACCACGAGGGCCGCGAGCATCGGGGAACGAGCAGGACGCATGAGCAGAGGGGGCGCAGGCTACCGCCGGACCCCTACGATCGTCCCGCGGGTCCTGGCCGGCTGCGGCCGCCCCGGTTCCACCCCGCTCGAGAGGGAGCACGCCCGTGAACGCCGACGACCTCGGATTTCGGCCGTTCGACGCCGACAACCACTACTACGAGGCGCTCGACGCCTTCACCCGCCACTTGGATCCCGCACTGGGCCCCCGCATCGTCCAGTGGTGCGAGATCGACGGGCGCCGCTACCACGTCGTCGGCGGCAAGGTCAGCCGGGCGGTCGTGAACCCGACGTTCGACCCGGTCGCCAAGGCCGGGGCGATGCACGACTACTTCCGCGGGAACCCCGGCGGGAAGCGCCCGATGGAATTCCTCCGCGACCGCGAGCCGATCCGCCCCGAGTACCGGGATCGTGACGCGCGCCTCGCCGTGATGGACCGCCAGGGCATCGAGGCGGTCTGGCTCTTCCCCACCCTGGGCATCCTCTACGAGGAGCTGCTCAAGCACGACGTCGAGGGCGTGACCCTCATGTTCAGCGCCTTCAACCGCTGGCTCCAGGACGACTGGGGCTGCAACCACCAGGACCGGATCTTCGGCGCGCCTTCGATCTCGCTGTGCGACCCCGAGTGGGCTGTCCGCGAGCTCGAGTGGGCGCTCGATCACGATGCCCGGACCATCGTGATGCGTCCCGCGGCGCCGACGACGAGCGTGGGCCAGCGCAGCCCGGGTGATCCGATGTTCGACGGGTTCTGGGCCCGCGTGAACGAGGCGGGGATCACCGTGGTCGTCCATGCCGGCGACAGCGGGTACTCCAGCCAGGGATACGCCGACGACACCTTCAGCGCCGCGTTCGGCTCGGGTGCCGGGCGCCCATCGATCCGCATGTTCGCGATCGAGCGCGCCGCGTACGACTTCTTGCTGTCGCTCGTCTTCGACAAGCTCTTCGACCGGTTCCCCAACCTGCGCATCGCCTCGGTCGAGAACGGTTCCGGGTTCCTCCCCGACCTCTTCCGCAAGCTCGGTTCCACGGCGAACAAGCTCATGGGGTACTTCTCCGAGGATCCCGCCGAGACCTTCCGACGCCACGTGTGGATCAACCCGTTCTGGGAGGACGACGTCTACGAGATCGTCGACCTCATGGGCCCCGACCGGGTGATCTTCGGGTCCGACTGGCCGCACATCGAGGGCATGCCCCAACCACTCGACTACGTGAACGAGGTCAAGGAGCTCAGCGACGGCGACCGCCTCCTCGTGCTGCGGGACAACGCCCGCGCGCTCAACGAACGCCATCCGGTCTGACCATGGCCGGTCACCGCACGACGACCCCACGGGCGGCGACGTTCCGTCGCCGGATCGTGTCCGTCCCGATGATCCCGCTCGGCGGGGTCCTCCTGCTCGTGCTGCTCCCGATCTGGGTCCCGATCATGCTCGTCGTGGATCTCGTCACGGCACCGAAGCGACTCCCACGGACACGCTTGTTGTTCTTCGGTCTCTGCTGGTTCTGGCTCGAGACCGGTGCCCTCCTCCGCATCTTCTTCGTGTGGGTCACGGGTGGTGCCGACGACTTCGAGCGCATGACGGGTGCCCAGCGGTGGTGGGCCACGAACCTCCTGCGCGCCCTGCGGCTCACCGCGGGGATGCGCGTCGAGATCGAGGGCCTCGAGGCGATCACGCCGGGCCGGGCGATCGTGATGGCCCGGCATGCCTGCCTCGCCGACTCGCTCGTGACGGCCTTCTCCATCGTGGGCGCGGCAGGCAAGCGCGTCCGGTTCGTGCTCAAGCGCGAGCTGCTCTCGGATCCCTGCCTCGACATCGCGGGCAACCGACTCCAGAACCACTTCCTCGACCGGCACGCCACCGACTCGGGCCCCGAGCTCGACGCACTGCGTGCGCTCACCGTGGGGCTCGGCCCCGACGAGTGCGGCGCGATCTATCCCGAGGGGACCCGCGCGAACCCGAAGAAGCGCGCCCGCGCGCTCGAGAAGATCGGCGAGCGGGACCCGGCCCGCGCACAGCGGCTGGCGGGACTCCGCCACCTCATCCCGCCGCGTCCGGCGGGGGCGCTGGCGATGTTGGAGGGCGCACCGGACGCCGACGTGGTCCTCGCGTGGCACATCGGCTTCGACGGGATGGACACGTTCCCGGGGATCCTCGCCGGCGTCCCCCCACTCTTCGTCGGCAGGACGATCCGGTTCGCGGCCCGCCGGGTTCCCCGGTCCGAGGTCCCCTCGGGGGAAGCGTTCACCGAGTGGCTCGACCAGCGGTGGCTGGAGCTGGACGCCGAGGTGGGCGCCGCGCTCGCCGAAGCGCGCGCATGAGCGACGCAGTCACCGCGCTCGTCGTCGCCGCCGCCGTCGTCGCGGTGCTGATGGCGGTCGCGTGGATCGCGAGCGTCGCGCTGCGGGACGCGTCGATCGTCGACCCGATCTGGGGCTTCGGCTTCGTGCTCGTGGCGTGGGGGGTCCGGCTCGCGGTCGACGGGAACAGCACCCGACAGTGGGTCCTCGTCGCGCTCGTCTCGGCGTGGGGGCTTCGGCTCTCCGGGTACCTCGCGTGGCGCAACCTCGGGAGCGGCGAGGACTTCCGGTACCAGGCGATGCGCCGTCACTGGGGCGCACGCTTCTGGTGGGTGAGCCTCTTCACGGTGTTCGGGCTCCAGGGCCTGCTGATGTGGACCGTGTCCCTGCCCGTGCAGCTGGGCCAGGTGCCCGAGGACCCGGGGCTGGGTGTGATCGGGATCGTCGGCATCGTGCTCTGGGCCATCGGGCTCGCGTTCGAGTCGGTCGGCGACCTCCAGCTCGCGCGCTTCAAGGCTGACGTCGCCAACGCCGGCAGGGTCATGGACCGGGGACTGTGGCGCTACACGCGTCACCCGAACTACTTCGGGGACGCGTGCGTGTGGTGGGGCATCGCCATCGTCGCTGCGGAGAGCGGGCTCGGCGCGATCGGGATCGTCGGCGCGGTCGTGATGACCGTCCTGCTCCGGCGAGTCTCGGGCGTCACGCTGCTCGAGAAGTCCTTGGTGAAACGGCGTCCGGGGTACGACGAGTACGTCGCGCGGACGAGCCCGTTCGTGCCGCGGCCACCGAAGCGAACGTGACGGGAACTCATTCCGGTTCCGCGGTGTTGTACCCCTGAGCACGAAGAATCCACACGACGTGAGGGGGAATCACGTGCAGATTCCGACGACCAAGGCCACTGATGCGGCGCGCGATGTCGCAAGCGCGACGCGGCTCGTCGCGCGCGACCTCGCTCGACCACTGCGCTCCCTCACCGACAAGGCCCGTGTGGCGGGTGACTCCGGCGCGGTCGCCGCCGCCCGGCTGCGCGACGGCACGACGACGATGCTGCGGTCGTTGCCGCGCGAAGCCCTCCCCGAGATCGGCAAGTCGCTGTACGCGCTGCGCACGATCCGCAACCCGGCGCGAGCGAACGCGGTCGTGGAGACCGAGGCCGAGCGTCTGCTCACGATCGTGACCCCGATCTTCGTCGCGAACCCCCTCCCGGTGCAGCGCGATGCGAGCGCGCGAGGGATCCTCGCCGCGGCCGGTGGGCTGGCGGCGGCCGGCGAAGAGGCCCAAGCGCTCGTCGCACTGGTGTCGGCCGGGACGACCGTTCCCGCAACCCTGCCACTGGCGATCGGCGCGAACCTGGTCGCACTGTCGGTCGAGATCTACGTCGCCGCGTCGCTGCGCGTCCACGACCTCGAGGCGGCCGGACTCGAGCCCGATCCCCAACAGGTGGCAAGCGACGTCATCGCGGCCATGACGGGATCGACCGCGGCGTCAGGTCACGTCACCCGCCACGCCACCCGCGGCATGGTCAAGATGGTCACGGCCCGGCTCCTCGCCCGCTGGGGCGCCGGCTTCGTGCCCGTGGCGGGCGTCGCGTACTCGGGCTGGGACGCCCAGCGGACAGTTGCGGCCGTGCGAGCACTCCCGCTCCCCAGCGGCGTGGACGCCGCGGGCCGCAAGCCGACACCGGTCGAGCTGGTCCCTGTCCGCTACGCCCTTCCGAGCTGACCGCCGGCACCGGGACGGCGCCCCGCGGGCGCGCGTCGACCGACCGGTCAGTGGCTCGCCGCCCGCGCGTGCGCGGCTGCGAGCGCCGGAGACGTTCCGAGCGCCCAGCGCAACGTCCCGAGCAGCGCCCGGGTCGCGGGGCGCACGCCCAACGGTCCGGCGACCGGGGGTACGACGAGGCGCAGCTCCCGCTGCGCCGACCACGGCAGCAGCTCGACGGCCGCGGTCGCGATGAGTCCGTAGGTGGGACGGGCGGCGAGCGGGAGCGGCGGGGTCAGCAGGAAGCGCACGGTCTCCCGGGTCTGTCGCGTCGCGTGGAGGTCGTAGGACTCGAGTACGGCGCGTAGCTCAGCCGCCGTGGTGGGCACCGGGTCGGCGCCGAAGGCGCGCGCGACCACGGCCATCTCGTCGACGTAGCGGTCGGCATCGGAGTCGTCGAGCCCGGGGCCGTACCGGCGGTAGGCCGCGAGGAAGCTGTCGACCTCCGTGGCGTGCACCCATGCGAGCAGATCCGGGCGGTCGGCCGAGTACGCGCGCCCGTCTGCCGAGGTACCGCGCACGTGCTCGTGGACGCGCTGCACGCGGGCAACCGCGGCCTCGGCCTCCTCGCTGGTGCCGTAGGTGGTCGCCGCCACGAACTGCGCAGTGCGGCGCAGGCGACCCCAAGGATCGCGGCGGTAGTCGGAGTGATCGGCGATCCCCGCCATCGCCAGTGGATGGAGCGTCTGATAGAAGAGCGCCCGCAGGCCACCCGTGACCGTCGAGAGGTCGGCATGCACTCGCCAGGCGACCGAGTCGGGGCCGAACCACCCGACGTCGCCGTGCGTCTCGACCATGGGCCCGGCCGGGTCCTCGACCAGTCGCAGGCGGACAGACCGCGCGACCCCGTCGCGCACCGCCCTGGTCGTGTCGGTGACGACCCCCGTGACGGTGCCGGCGAGGGCCTCGGCGAAGGCTCGCGGGATCTTGGCGATGGCCATGCACCATCATCGCGGGCCGGGACGCTGCGGTTGGCACCGCGCCTACCCTGCTCCCCATGCCGGGCTGGAGCTTCGCCGCCACCTGGACGGGCATCGCCGAGGTCGTGCCTGATCGCGACGCGCTGATCTGCGGGGACCGGCGCATCACGTGGGGCGCGTTCTCGGACCGCTCGGGCCGCCTCGCGAGCCACCTGTGGGACCTCGGGGTTCGACCGGGCGACAAGGTCGCGATCGACGCCACCAACCGCCCCGAGTACCTCGAGACGTTCTTCGCGGCGCTGCGCATCGGCGCCGCACCCGTCAACGTGAACTACCGGTACGTCGCCGACGAGGTCCGGTACGTGCTCGAGAACAGCGGAGCCCGGGCGATCGTCCACGATCCCGAGTTCGCGCCCGCGGTCCGTGACGCCGTGGCCCGGATCGGTAGCGAGGTGGCCGTGCTCCAGACGGGCGCCGACTACGAAGCCGCGCTCGCGGCCGCCAACCCGTCCGGGCCGTGGCAGGACCGGTCGCCCGACGGCGACGACCTGATGCTGCTCTACACCGGCGGCACGACCGGCATGCCCAAGGGCGTGATGTGGCGCAACGACGACCTCTACCGCGCGCTCTGGCAGATGGGACGGCCCGCCAGCGAGCCGCCCGACCCGATCGCCGCCGCCCGAGCCGGCAAGCGAACGGGCACGTGCCTGCCCGCGTGTCCGCTGATGCACGGGACCGGGCTGTTCATCGCCTTGTCCACGCTCTCCGGCGGCGGCACGGTCGTACTCGTCGACCGCGTCGGACTCGACGCGACGTTGCTCTGGGACCAGGTGGTCGCGCACGAAGTCGCGGTGCTCACGATCGTCGGTGACGTCTTCGCCCGCCCGCTCCTCGATGAGCTCGACGAGCATCCCGACCGATGGGACCTCGGTGCGCTCCGTGCGATCACGTCGTCGGGCGTCACGTGGAGCCCCGATGTGAAGGCCGGCCTCCTCGCCCACGCGCCGGACCTGACCCTCATCGACTCCCTCGGCGCCTCGGAGGGTCTGATGTCGCGCACCGCCATCCGTTCCGGTACCGAGATCCGGCCGGCGCGCTTCTCGGTGGACGACCGCGTCACGGTGCTGTCCGAGGAGACCAACGCCCCGGTGACTCCCGGGAGTGACGAGGTGGGGCTCGTCGCGGTGACCGGGCCGATCCCACTCGGATACCACGGGGATGAGGAGAAGACCGCAGCGACGTTTCGCGTCGTCGACGGTGTCCGGTACTCGATCCCCGGCGACTACGCGACGGTCGACGCCGACGGTGCGATCCGGCTCCTCGGCCGCGGCTCGGCGTGCATCAACACCGGTGGCGAGAAGGTGTACCCCGAGGAGGTGGAGCTCCTGCTCCGGGAGCACGACGAGATCGTCGACTGCCTCGTGGTCGGTGTGCCCGACGAGCGGTTCGGCGAGCAGGTCGTCGCGCTCGTGGTCGCGACGCCGGGTCTCGACGCCGAGGAGCTGTCGGCCGACATCGTGGAGTGGTGTCGCGGTCGGCTCTCCGGCTACAAGCGACCCCGCCACGTCGTCCTGCTCGACACCCTCGATCGATCGGCGGCCGGCAAGGCCGACTACCGCCGCCTCCGCGAGGTGGCCCGCGCCCGCATCGGCGGCTGACCGGCCCCGCGTCTACCTTTGGCGTCAGGAACCCGCCCTGAGAGCGGGTTCCTGACGCCAAGACGGAGCCCAATGATCTTCACGCAGTACTACCTCGACTGCCTCTCGCACGCGTCGTACCTCGTCGGCGACGAGACGAGCGGCCGTGCCGTCGTCGTCGACCCACAGCGCGACGTCTCGCAGTACGTCGCCGACGCCGCCGCACAGGGGCTCACGATCGAACGGGTCCTCGAGACGCATGTCCACGCCGACTTCCTGTCCGGACACCTCGAGCTCGCGGAGCAGACCGGCGCGGTCATCTCCTACGGCGACGCGGCAACCGGCATCGGGTTCGACTACGAGCCGCTCGCCGACGACACCCGGCTGTCGCTCGGCGACGTCACGCTCGAGATCCGGGCCACCCCGGGCCACACGCCGGAGTCCATCAGCATCGTCGTGTTCGAACACGTCGACGACGACGTCCCGTACGCGGTGCTCACCGGCGACACACTGTTCATCGGCGACGTCGGTCGCCCCGACCTCTTGTCCTCGATCGGTGTGACGGCCGACGAGCTGGGACGCAAGCTGTACCACTCGTTGCACGAGCGCCTCCTCACGCTCCCCGACGAGACCCGGGTGTTCCCCGCGCACGGTGCCGGCTCCGCCTGCGGGAAGCAGCTCTCGACCGAGAAGCAGTCGACCATCGGTGAGCAGCGCCTCGTGAACTACGCCCTCCAGCCCATGACCGAGGAGGAGTTCGTCGCGGTGGTGACCGAAGGGCAGCCCACCGCGCCCGGTTACTTCGCCTTCGACGCCGCCCGCAACCGCGAGGCGCGACCCACCCTCGACGAGGAGCAATCGCCGCCACCGATGGACCTCGACGCCGTGCTCGCCGCCCAGCGCGACGGCGCCGCGGTCCTCGACACACGGGACCCCATGGACTTCGCCGCCGGGCACCTGCGCGGCTCGATCAACGTGTCGCTCGGCGGTCGGTTCTCCGAGTGGACCGGCGACGTGCTCGACCACGCCGACCGCATCGTGCTCGTCGGCAACCCGGGCACCGAGCTCGAGGCCAAGGTCCGTCTCGGTCGCATCGGGTTCGATCGCGTCGCCGGGTTCCTCACCGACGCGCTCGTCACCCTGTCCAGTCACCCCGAGGCGACCCAGCGCTCCTCGCGCATGACGGCGCGCGAGCTGGAGGACCGGCGCTCGAACGTCGACTCACTCCAGGTGCTCGACGTCCGCGACCCCGGCGAGACGGCGCTCGGCACGGTCCCGGGCGCGCACGAGACGCCGCTCCCCCGCCTGCTGGACGCGATCGCCGAGCTCGACCCGAGTGCGCCGACCGTCGTGTACTGCGCGGGCGGCGGTCGATCAGCGGTCGGCGCGAGCGTGCTCGCCACTCGCGGGTTCACCGACGTGTCCGACGTGCTCGGCGGCTTCGAGGCGTGGCGTCACGAGGTTGCGGGCACCAACGCATGAGCGCGGACGACGCGGTCCCCACCGTCGACGTGGCGACCGCTCGGGAGCAGGTCGAGTCCGGCGCGGTGCTGCTCGACGTGCGCGAGCCGGTCGAGTGGCACACGGGCCACGCCGCAGGGGCCGCATGGATCCCGATAGGTGAGATCCAGGCGCGACAAGCCGAGCTGCCCACCGACAGGCCCGTCGTCGTGATCTGCCGCTCGGGGAACCGCTCGGGCACGGTGACCCAGGCGCTCGTCCAGGCGGGCTACGACGCCAGCAACATCGCCGGCGGCATGCAGGCGTGGGCCGCGGCGGGCTTCCCCATCGTCACCGAGACCGACGACGGCCGCCCCGGGACGGTCGCCTGAGCCAGGCTTCTCGGCACGTTCGTTGTTGCAGAGCAACGATCAGCGTGCCGAGAAGCCCGATGCCGGAGCCGGTGAACGCTCAGACGAGCTCGGCGGCCCAGGGGTGGCGCACGAGGATCTCGCCGACTCGGCGCACGAACGACGCCGCGTAGGCACCGTCGACCGCCCGGTGGTCGAAGGACAGCCCGATCGTCGCGACCGAGTGGATACCGATCCCGTCGGCACCGTCGCGCTCGACGACCACGGGGAGGCGGCGGACCGCGTCGGTCGCGAGGATCCCGACCTGCGGCGCGTTGATGATCGGGACCGACACCACGGTCGAGAACGGGCCGGGATTGGTCACGGTGAACGTCCCGCCGCTCACGTCGTCGGGCCGCAGCGCGCCGGCACGCGCACGACGCGCGAGGTCGACGATCTCCCGCGCGAGCAGACGCAGGCCCTTCGTCCCGGCGTCGTGGACCACCGGGACGAGCAGGCCCTCGCCGTCGAGATCCACCGCGATCCCGAGGTGGACCGCCCCCGAGATGCGGAGCTCGTCCTCCCCGACCGTCCCGTTGAGGCGCGGGAACTCGCGCAGCGCGTGGACCGTCGCCCGCGCGAAGAACGGGAGGTACGTGAGCGAGAAGCCCTCTTCGACCCGGAAGCTCGGTCCGTAGGCGGCGCGGACCCGCTCGATCGCCTGCACATCGACCTCGGTCGAGCAGAACGCATGGGCCGCCGAGCGCTTCGCCGCGACGAGCCGGGTCGCCATCTGCCGGCGGAGCTTCGAGAACGGGATCGCTCCGCCAGACGGTGGAGGGCCAGACGGTGGAGGGCCAGCCGGTGGGGCGGGCGCCAGTGGGGCGGGCGTCGGTGGGGCGGGCGTCGGTCCGTCGATGGTGTCGACGGGGGCAGTGCCCGATGTGGCGCCGGGCGCCGCCGCAGCGCGCAGCACGTCGTCGCGCGTGACCCGTCCCCCGCGGCCGGTTCCGGCAAGCTGCGCAGGGTCGATCCCCAGCTCGGCACCCAGGCGCCGGACGACCGGGGACAGGAAGCCCGCCGATGGCGATCGCACGACCCCACGGTACCGACCCCTGCTCGTGCCGCGTGCCGGTGCGCCGTAGGCTCGCGACCGGTGCGCTCGCTCGACCGGACCAGTGGTCACCATCGCGGGATCGCCCTTGACGAGGCCGTCGCCGACTTCCGGCTGGCGTGCGTCTCGAGAGCGCTCGACGACCGCGAGATCACGCTGCGCCAGCAGAGCCGGGTCTTCTTCCAGATCTCCGGCGCCGGGCACGAGGCGCTGCTCCTTGCCCTCGCCCGGGAGCTGCGGCCCGGCTACGACTGGTTCTTCCCCTACTACCGGGACCGCGCGCTGGTCCTCGGGCTGGGTGTGCCGCCGCTCGACCTGCTCCTGCAGGCGGTCGGCTCGGCCGACGACCCGGCCTCCGGTGGCCGCCAGATGCCGTGCCACTGGGGCGATGTCGCACGTCACATCGTCACCCAGTCCAGCCCCACCGGCTCGCAGTGCCTCCCCGCGGTCGGGTGCGCCGAAGCCGGGCGCTACATCGTGCGTCGTGACCTTCCCGGGTGCGTCGCGCACGGCGACGAGGTCACGTACGTGTCCCTCGGGGAGGGAGCGACGTCAGAAGGCGAGTTCTGGGAGAGCATCAGCTCCGCGGCCCGGCTGGCGCTGCCCGTCCTCTTCCTGATCGCCGACAACGGCTACGCGATCTCGACGCGCGCGACGGACCAGGCGCCTGCCCCGATCTCCGAGATGGTCGCCGGCGTGCGCGGCCTCCACGTCACGAAGCTCGACGGCCGCGACTACTTCGAGTCGCGTCGCCTCGGCGCCGACGCCGTCCACCGCGTCCGGGCCGGCCAGGGCCCCGGGCTGATCCACGCGACCGTCACCCGCCCGTACTCCCACTCACTCTCCGACGACCAGAAGAAGTACCGGCCCGACGCGGAGCTCGTCGACGAGGCCGAGCACGATCCGATCGACGTCCTCGAGCGCGAGCTGGTCCACTCCGGCGCGATCACCGAGGACGAGGCCCGACAGATCCGAGCCGACGCGACCGCCGAGGTGGCCGAAGTTGCCCAGCGCGCGCTCGCGTCGCCCCGACCCGACCCGAGCACGGTCCGCGACCACCTCGTGGGACCTCCCCCGGTCGTCGACCTCCCTCCTGACCCACCGGTCGTCGAGGCGGAACCCTCCGGAACGGGTGCCGCGGACGATGCCGAGCCCGTGACCTTCGGCGAGGCGATCCGCCGGACGCTCCACGAGCGGATGGCCGCCGACGAGCGCATCCGTGTCTTCGGTGAGGACGTCGCCGACGCCGACCCGAGCGCGCTCGACGAGGTCCCGGGAAAGGGCGGCGTCTTCGGAATCACCTTCGGGCTCCAGCGCGCGTTCGGTCAGGCGCGCTGCTTCAACACGCCGCTCGCCGAGGCCAACATCATCGGCCGCGCCGTCGGGCAGGCCATTCGTGGCCTCCGGCCGTCCCCGGAGATCCAGTTCTTCGACTACGTGTGGCCCGCGATGACCCAGATCCGGTCCGAGGCCGCGACCATCCGCTGGCGCAGCAACGGCGCCTTCACCTGCCCCACGGTGATCCGCATCCCGATCGGCGGCTACCTCACCGGGGGGGCGATCTGGCACTCCCAGAGCGGCGAGTCGATCTTCGCCCACATTCCCGGACTGCTCATCGCGTTCCCGTCGCGTGCACGCGACGCCGCCGGACTCATGCGCACCGCCTTCGCCGGTGAGGACCCGATCCTGTTCCTCGAGCACAAGCACCTCTACCGGCAGGGCTACAACCGCGACCCGTTCCCTCCGCCCGACTGGATGCTCCCGTTCGGACGGGGCGCGCACGTGCTCCACGGGGACAGGGTGACGATCGTGACGTGGGGTGCGACCGTGCACCGCGCCGCGCTCGCGGCACGGGAGGTCGATCCAGAGGGCTCCCGCGTCGACCTCATCGACCTCCGCACGATCGCGCCCTGGGACCGAGACATCGTCGCGGAGTCCGTCGCGCGGACCGGGCGTGTCCTCGTCCTGCACGAGGACACGCTGACCGCCGGGTTCGGGGCCGAGGTAGCGGCCTGGATCGCCGACGAGTGCTTCGAGGACCTCGACGCGCCCGTCCTGCGCCTCGCCGCGGCCGACACGCCGGTCGGCTACGAGCCGACGCTCGAGCACGCGGTCCTTCCCCAGGTCGCCGACATCGCCCGCGACCTCGGCCACCTGCTCGCCTACTGACCCTCCACCCGGCTTCTCGGCACGTTCATCGTTGCCTGGCGACAACCAGCGTGCCGAGTAGCCCGAACCGGGGGACGCGCCTCGGCTTCCGCCCGTTCGGCCGCCTCTTGCTACCGATCGGTAACCTGGGCCCATGACCCCCTCCGCCGACCGGCGCGTCGCCTTGGACCGCCTCGGCGCAGAGGAGTTCGACGTGCTGGTGGTGGGCGCCGGCATCACCGGGGTCGGCTGCGCGCTCGACGCCGCCAGCCGGGGCCTGCGCACCGCACTCGTCGACCGGTCCGACTTCGCGGCCGGGACATCGTCGAAGTCGTCGAAGCTCGTGCACGGCGGCATCCGCTACCTCCAGCAGCGCGAGTTCCGGCTGGTGTACGAGGCGCTCCACGAGCGGCAGGTCGCGCTGCGCAACGCGCCGCACCTCGTCCGGGTGCTTCCCTTCCTCATCCCGATCCTCACCCGCGACGGGCTCATCAACCGGCGGATCGCCCGCGCCCTCGGTAGTGCCATGTGGCTGTACGACCTCACCGGTGGCTGGCGGATCCGGAAGTTCCACGAACGCATCTCGCGCGACGAGGCCCTCGCCCACATGCCGACCCTGCGCCGTGACAACGTCGCCAGCGCGTACCTGTACTACGACGCCCGGGTGGACGACGCTCGGTTCACACTCGCGATCGCCCGCACCGCTGCGGCGCACGGTGCCGCGATCGCCAACTACGCCTCGGTCGACGAGATCCTCAAGGGCACCGGCGGCAAGGTCCGTGGGGCACGGGTGCACGCCGACGGCGAGACCATCGAGGTGAGCGCCCGCGCCGTGATCAACGCGACCGGAGTCTGGGCCGACGAGGTGCGCGCGATGGACGAGGGCTCGGACCCGGACTCGATCCGTCCGGCGAAGGGCATCCACATCACCGTGCCCTGGGACCGGGTGCGCAACGACATCGCCGCGGTCGTGCCGGTCCCGAAGGACAGGCGCTCGGTCTTCGTCGTCCCGTGGCGTGACACCACCTTCATCGGCACCACCGACACCGAGTACGACGGTCCCCTCGACGACCCGCAGTGCACCCCGGAGGACGTCGCCTACCTGCTGACCGCGCTGAACGCGGCGATCGAGGGCACCGTCACCGAGTCCGACGTCGTGGCGACCTGGGCGGGTCTGCGACCGCTGCTGCGCAGCGCCCGATCGGAGCGCACCGCTGATCTCTCGCGCCGCCACGGCGTGAACGTCTCCGAGAGCGGGGTCGTGACGATCACGGGGGGCAAGCTCACGACCTACCGGCGGATGGCCAAGGACGCCGTGGACCAGGTCACCCGACTCGCCGGCACGCGCGCCCGCTGCCGCACGAAGTCGTTGCCGATCATCGGGTCCGAGGGCTACGAAGCCCCGCCCGACAGCCCGGAGCCGAGCCTCCACGAGCACCTCGCCGGCCGGTACGGCACCGAGGCGTCGGCCGTGCTCGACCTCGCGGCCGATCCGGACCTCGCTGACGCGCTCGTGCCCGGCCTCCCGTACCTCCGCGCCGAGGCGGTGTTCGCGGTTCGCCACGAGATGGCCCGCACCCTCGACGACGTCCTGTCGCGCCGCACCCGCGCCCGCCTGCTGGCGCGCGACGCGTCGGCCGCCGCGGCGGAGAGCGTCGCCCGTCTGATCGCACCCGACCTGGGGTGGAGCGAGGACGACATCGCGCGCGAGGTCGCGTCGTACCGGGCGTCCATCGAGCACGAGCGGACCAGCGCCGGTCTCCCCGAGACCGCACTCGACACCTCGCTCGGCGCGTAAGCGCGCGAAGCGCGAGGCTGCGCCCATGCCCGACGTCCGACGAGGCGAACCCACCCCACCCATCGCGATCGGCACCGATGGGTCGCCGACGGACGCGGACGCGATCACCGCCCACCTCGGCACCGACACCGTCACGCTCGACGACGCGCTCCTCGAGCGACTCCGTGCTGCGTGCGCCGACGTGCGGGTCGACGCGGGCGCCCGCGCCGAGGCCAGCCGCGACTGGTGGCCGCTCGCCATGATCTGGGCCCTCGACGGGCAGGTCCCGGCCGTCGCCGCCGCGGTCGCGGCACCCACCGATGCCGCGCAGGTCGCCGCGGTGCTGCGCATCTGCAACGAGGCTCGCGTCCCCGTGACCGCGGCCGCGGGCCGGAGCGGCGTCTGCGGCGCGAGCGTCCCCGTCCACGGCGGTGTCGTGCTCGACCTGTGCGGGATCACCGGGATCGTCGACGTCGACGACGAGTCGCTCGTGGTCGACGTGCTTCCGGGCACGTTCGGCGACGTGTTCGAGGACGACCTGCGTGCCGGTCACGGGCTCACCGTGGGGCACTGGCCCCAGTCCATCGCGCTGTCAACGGTCGGCGGGTGGATCGCCTGTCGTGGCGCGGGCCAGTACTCGACCCGCTACGGGAAGATCGAGGACATGGTCGTCGGCCTCGATGTCGTGCTCGCCGACGGGACGGCG
The DNA here is from genome assembly GCA_046484625.1 of Acidimicrobiia bacterium. GTDB lineage: Bacteria > Actinomycetota > Acidimicrobiia > IMCC26256 > PALSA-555 > DASUAO01. The sequence continues at coordinate 23,630 of JAWOIO010000043.1, read as the reverse complement.
ATCCGCACCGGCGGCGCACCCCGTGCCGCTGCCGGCCCCGACCTCACCCAGCTCTTCGTGGGGAGCGAGGGCACCCTCGGCGTGATCACGGGCGCCCGGCTTCGGGCGCACCCCGTTCCCGCCGTCGAACGGCGCGCGGCCTACGGGTTCACGTCGTTCGAGTCCGGACTCGACGCGTGCCGTCGCATCCTGCGTCGCGGCGCGACCCCCGCGGTGCTCCGCCTCTACGACGCGATCGAGGGCGAGCGCGGCTTCGAGACCGGCACCGACCTCCATCCCCTGCTGATCCTCGACGAGGGCGACGCGCACCTCGTCGACGGCGTCCTGGCGGTCGTCGCCGAGGAGTGCGCCGACGCGGCCGAGCTCGACGGAGCGACCCTCGTGGGTCGCTGGCTCGACCACCGCAACGACGTCTCGGCGCTCGAGCCGCTCGTCACACGCGGCTACGTGGTCGACACGATGGAGATCGCCGCGCGGTGGCGGGAGCTCCCGGCGATCTACGCGGCCGCGACGGACGCGATCCGGGCCGTGGAGCACACGCTGGTGGCGTCGGCTCACCAGTCGCACGCCTACACGGACGGCGCGTGCCTCTACTTCACCTTTGCCGGACAGCCTCCACTCGACGAGCGCGATGCGTACTACCGCGCGGTGTGGGACGCGGGGACGCGCGCCGTGCTCGAGCACGGCGGCGCTCTCAGCCACCATCACGGCGTCGGACTCAACCGCGCGCGGTTCATGCGCGAAGCCCTCGGCCCGGCGTTCGACGTACTCGCCGCCACGAAGCAGGCGCTCGACCCCAGCGGGATCCTCAACCCCGGCAAGCTCGGGCTGCCGAGCCCGTTCGGGCCGAGTCCGGCATGGCCCGGCTCCGCATGATCTCGGACGCATCGTGACGGAACCGGGCGACAGGTGAACGGGCGCGTGCTCGTCGTCGACGTGGGGACGTCGTCGGTGCGCGCCGCGGTGATCGACGGCGAGGCGAACGTCGTCGCCGAGCACCGCAGCCCCCTCCTGCCGAGCTCCCCGGCCCCGGGCCTGGTCGAGTTCGACGCGGCCGCGATGGCCCGGGTCGCGCTCGACCTCGCGCGCGCCGCGCTCGACGCGACCGGCCCGGTCGACAGCGTCGGCATCGCCAACCAGCGCGCCTCCACGGTGGTGTGGGACCGGGCGACCGGGGATCCCGTCGGACCCGGCCTCGGCTGGCAGGACCTCCGCACGCTCGGGCGCTGCCTCGAGCTCGCCGGCGACGACGTCCGCCTCGCCCCGAACCAGAGCGCCACGAAAGCCGAGCACCTCCTCGACCTCGCCGACCCCGAACGCACCCGCGACCTCTGTGTGGGGACCGTCGACTCGTGGATCGCCTGGACGCTCTCCGAGGGCGCGGCCCACGTGACCGATGCCACGAACGCGCAGGTCACCGCACTCCGCAACGCCGAGAACACCGACTGGGCGTCGGCACCGCTCGACGCCCTGCGCGTGCCGTACGACGCGCTCCCCACCGTCGTCGACACCGCCGGGGTCTTCGCCGACGCCGTGGCGCTCCCCGGCACGCCGCCACTCGCAGGCCTCATCGGCGACCAGCAGGCGTCGCTGCTCGGCCAGGGTTGTGTCCGGCCCGGCGACGCCAAGATCACCTTCGGCACCGGCGGGATGCTCGACGTGGTGCTCGGCGCCGCCCCCGCACGACTCGACCGTCGCGGCGAGGCAGGGACGTTCCCGATCGTCACCCGGCGCTTCGACGGCGCCGACCAGTGGGGTGCCGAGGGCGTGATGTTGTCCGCCGGGACCTGCATCGAGTGGTTGCGCGACGACCTCGGGCTGCTCGGGAGCGTCGAGGAGTCCGACGCCGTCGCCGCCGAGTGCGCCGATACGGGCGACGTCTGGTTCGTCCCGGCACTGCTCGGCCTCGGGACCCCACACTGGGACTACGGCGCCCGCGGCACCCTCGTCGGCTTGACCCGCGGCACCGCGCGGACACATGTCGTACGCGCGGTGCTCGAGGGGATCGCGCACCGCGGCGCCGACCTGGTGGACGCGGCGGAGCGTGACACGGACCTCACGCTCGCGCGACTTCGAGTCGATGGCGGGATGGCCGCGAACCAGGTGTTCCTCACGGCGCTGGCCTCCGCGACGCAGCGCCCCGTCGAGGTGGCGCCGGTCCGTGAGGCAACCGCGCTCGGCGCCGCGTTCTGTGCCGGTCGCGCGGTCGGGCTCTGGGCCGACGACGAGCAGATCGCGGCGACCTGGCGCCCGGCCCAGGTGATCACGCCCGGTGCACCGACCGACCGGCCTCGGTGGCAGGACGCGGTGCGGCGCGCGGGCGGCTGGATCCCCGGGCTCTCGGCCCTCGACTTCTGAGCACCGCGCGCCGCCCGCCCCGAACCCGGCTCTCGTCACGCCGGCGGCCGCGGCGGGTCGTGGGCCAGGCGTGCGGGTCGCCGGCGTGACGGTGATCGCCGATCCCCCTCGTCCCGTCGTCGTCGCGTGGCGGCCCGCACGCAACTCGTCTCCCCACGGCATCACACCCCGACCCTCGGCGTCATGGTGGACGGCCGGATGACGGGGCTGCGACGCTGCACCGATGAGCACACCTGGCGCCTCCCCCCCGGCCGGCGAACGTCGGCCCCCGTCGGTGGCGATCGACGATCTCGCCGCGCCCCGGTTCACCGAGCCCGTCGCCGAGATGCTGCGGGCCGTGGAGCCCATGGCCGCCGGGCTCTCCTTCTCACTCGATGCCGTGCTCGCGCTCGCGCGGACCGAGACAGGACTCGACGACTTGGGCGACGACTGGTTCCGGGAGCCGATGGGCGTCGTGCTGGGGGCCCTCGACACCGAGGGTGGGCTGTCGGCATTCGGACGCGTCAGCGTGCACAGCCAGATGGTCGGGCACATGCGCAACCGTCTCCGGGTGGAGCATCTGATCGGCGCGCACCCGGAGATCCTCGACACTCCCATCGCGGCGCCGATCGTGATCGTCGGGCAGCCCCGCACCGGGACCACGCACCTGCACAACCTCGTGGCCGAGGACCCGGCGCTGCGCTCACTCCGGTACTGGGAGAGCCTCGAGCCGGTCCTGTCGGACGACGAGCAGGCCGCGGTCGCGGCGGGCGCGCCGGATCCCCGCTTCGAACGCTGCGCGGTCGGCCTCGACTTCCTCAACGACGCGATGCCGCTCTTCAAGCGCATGCACGAGATGACCGTCGATCACGTGCACGAGGAGATCCAGCTCCTCGCGATCGCCGGCTCGACGATGCTGTTCGAGACCTCGGCGGTGCTCCCCTCCTGGAGGGAGTGGTACGTCGGGCACGACCAGACCCCGGCGTACGAGTATCTCGTGCGAGTGCTCCAGTGCTGCCAATGGCTGCGCGACGGTGACCGCCCCGATCCGACCAGATGGGTGTTGAAGTCGCCGCAGCACCTCGAGCAGATCCCCGTGCTGCTCGACGTGTTCCCAGACGCCACGTTCGTGTTCACCCACCGCGACCCGGTGTCGGTGATCGCGTCCAACGCGACGATGATCGCGTACACGGCCCGCTTCTCCACCGCGTCCCCGGACCCCGTGAAGATCGGCCACTACTGGGCCGACCGCATCGAGGAGATGCTGCGGGCGGGGATGCGCGACCACGCGCTCCTCCCCATGGACCGGACCATCGACGTCGCGTTCGATGAGTTCATGGCCGACGACCTCGCGATGGTGGAGCGGATCTACGCGGTGGCTGGTCAGCCGTTCGACGACGAGGCTCGCGCCGCGATGGTCGACTTCCTCGCCGCGCACCCGCGTGGCCGTCACGGCGGTGTTCGCTACGACCTGGCCGGCGACTTCGACCTCGACGCGGCCGTCCTGCGCGAACAGCTGCGCGACTACACGGATCGTTTCGGGGTCACGCTGGAGCGCTGACCGGACACACCGCGTCATCGACGCGAATCGAGTCGCCCTCGTGCCTCTCGCGAGCTCACGATGTCCAACCAGCCGCGCACCGACGCGCCGTCGTCGTCACGCCAAGCGCCCAGCACACGGAAGAGCAACGGGGACCCGGGACCATCCCCGAGTGGCACGGGAACGACCGCCAGCACGTCGACCTCCGCGCGACCGCGCCCGGTCGCGACCGAGAGCGCGACCGGGAGCCCGACGGCGTCGACCGCCGCCTCCAGACCTGCGGTCGTGCTCCACGTCGACGGCCCGGCTGCGACGAACGGCCCTGTGCCGTCGAGCTCGATGCGGTCCGTCCCGATCAGCACGTCGCCGAGCACGGCCCCGTCGTCCCACTCGATGTCGAGGCCCACCGCGATCCGCTCGCCGATCTCGCCCTGGAGCGCGTCCGCCGGGCCGTCGAGCCGGACGCCGAAGGCCTCGAGCCCGATCGTCCAGTGGACGTCCGGGATCTCGCACACGAGCTCGGCCCACAACCCGTCGGCGCGTACCGTCAGCGCGCCGGGACGGGGACGGGGGACATCGTGGTCCCGGACCGCCACGATCCCGAGGTCGGGCCCCACGAGGTAGGCCCAGTACCGCGCGGCCGCCGGGGGAGCCGGGATCTCGAGCTGCACGAACCCCCCGAGCACGACCGACCCGATCCCGGGAGCGACGAAGTCGCAGCGCCAGGTCCCGGTACCGTGCATGGGCCGAGCGTAGGACGCCGATACGATTTCTCCCGTGCCGACGAACCTCGCGCCCGCCCCCGGACGCGCCCATCGCATCGAGGTCGACGGCCTCCGCGTCCACGCGGTCGAGTGGCTGCCGCGCGCGGGAGGGCCGGGACCGTCCGGGGCCGGTGATCGCCGCATCCTGCTCGTCCACGGTCTGGGCGCCAACACGCTGTCGTGGTTCGCGCTCGCGCAGGGACTGGCCGACCGGGTGGGCGCGACGGTCACGGCGCTCGACCTCGCGGGGCACGGGCGTACCCGGGCGACGACCCGGCTTGCCACCATCGAGAGCAACCGCGACCTGCTCGTGTCGTTCCTGGAGCAGCACGGCCCCGCCGCGATCTTCGGGAACTCGATGGGCGGTGTGCTCGCCGCGGGCGTCGCCGCCCGGCGACCCGACCTCGTCGACGCGCTCGTCCTCGTGAACCCGGCGCTGCAGTGGCGCGGCGTGAAGTCCCGCGACTGGCGACGGATCGCACGCTTCGTCCCCGTGATGGTCCCGTCGGTCGGGCACCGGGTGGTGGCGACGCGTGCCCGGGCGCTCGGACCCGCGCGGCTCGTCGACCTCAGCCTCGCGATGAGCCTGCACGACCCGAGTCGACTCGACCCCGTGCTGCGGCGAAGGCTGATCCACCTCGCCGCCGAGCGGTTCGCCTACCCCGAGGCTCCCCAGGCCTACGCCGACGCGGCCCGGACGCTGCTCCGTGAGCTCACCGACGGCGCGGACACCGACCTCGGTGTGGCCGCGACCGAACGCCCGACCCTGCTCGTCCACGGGGCACGCGACCGGCTGGTGGCGGTCGAGCTCGCCCACGCCGCCGCCGCGCGCCACGACCAGGTCCATCTCCGGGTCCTCGACGACCTCGGCCATGCACCTCAGCTCGAGGATCCTGCGACCTTCCTGGACGTCACCACCGGCTGGCTCGACGCGGCACTCGTCGCCCGCCGCGTCTGAGCGGCTCGCCCTCCCGACGTACCGCCGCCACCGGGCGACGGCCCGGGTGACAGGATGGCCCCCGCACGCGATGGAGCAGGGAGCGATGGGCGCCACCGGCCGAGACGGCACACCACCCGGACCCGCTGGCCCCGGCATGCCCGGGCTCCTCGACGAGCCCGTCCAGGCCCTCGTCGTCGAGCTGACCGAGATCCTCGAGGGACTGGCCCGGCGGGCCGGGAAGCAGCCCGAGCCGGGTGCCCTGGAGCGCGACGCCGCGCTCGAGGCGCAGGCGATCGCGGCGTCGGTGATCGCGGCCGACGGCCACCCCTCCGACGCCGAGCTCGCGGCCTTCGCCCAGGCGCTCGGGCCGTGGTTCGAGTCGCTACGGAACACCTCACCCGCCCATCTGCGTGGGAGCCCGGCGATCCGCCAGCACCGCGCCTTCCCCGTGACCCCGTCCCCACTGTTCGAGACGATCGTCACCGCCGACGAGCAGGCGCGTTCCTCCGAGGCGTGGCGGTACTACGACGGCGCGCTGCGCGTCGCACACGCGGTCTGCGCGATCGACACGACCCCCACCCGCGAGGAGCTGCTCGCGGTCGACACGCTGCGCGCCATGCTCCTCCGCCGGATCGACGCCGCCGGCATCCCGCGCGGCGACGGATCCCGCCGGCGCGCGCCCGATGCCACCACCCCCGAGCAGCCTGAGGAGACCCTCGAGTCGCTGCTCCTCGAGCTCGACGGCCTCATCGGCCTCGAAGCCGTGAAGACCGAGGTCCGTCTGCTCACCAACCTCGTGCGGGTCGAGGGGATCCGCAAGGACCGCGACCTGCCCATCGTCGACCGCAGCCAGCACCTCGTCTTCGTGGGCAACCCGGGCACGGGGAAGACGACCGTCGCCCGCCTGCTCGCGCGCATCTACCGCGTGCTCGGCGTCGTCTCGCGCGGTCACCTCGTCGAGACCGACCGATCGGGGCTCGTCGCCGGCTACGTCGGCCAGACCGCGCCCAAGGTGCACAAGGCGTGCGACGACGCGCTGGGCGGGATCCTCTTCCTCGACGAGGCCTACGCGCTCGTCACCGAGAGCGAGCAGGACTTCGGCGCCGAAGCCGTCGCCACCTTGCTCAAGCGGATGGAGGACGACCGCGACGACCTCATCGTCATCGTGGCCGGCTACCCCGCGCCGATGCGCACGTTCCTCGACTCGAACCCGGGTCTGCGATCGCGCTTCTCCAAGACGGTCGACTTCCCCGACTACACCGACGACGAGCTCCTCGCGATCTTCGAGTCCATCGGGGAACAGCACCACTACCGCCTCGATCCCGGCGCCAGGGAGGCGGTGCTCGCGCACTTCGCCGCTTCCACCCGAGGACCCACGTTCGGCAACGGCCGCCTCGCCCGCAACCTGTTCGAGGCCTGCGTGGCACGTCAGGCGACCCGCATCGTGGGTGACGCCGAGCCGTCCCACGACACCCTCGTGACCTTCGTGGCCGGCGACGTCCCGGAGCCCACGCCATGACCCTCGCCGCGCGCCGGTTCGCGGCGCTCGTCATCGCGGTCGCCTTGGTCGGGGCCGCCATCGGCATCCGAGCCGTGCTCGACGACGATGGGAGTGGCGGGACGGGATCATCGTCCGACGCGCCCCTGCGCCTGCTCTGCGCCCGCGAGCTCGCAGTCGCCTGCGACGACCTGGCCTCCCGGACCGACGTCCGGGTGACGATCGCGTCGGAGGGCGACACCGTCGCGACGCTCAGCGGGGTCGCCGACGCCGACCTCGCCGGCCTCGGCTACGACGGGTGGCTCACCTTCGAGCGCGACGCACAGATCGTGCGGGACGCCCGCGAGCGCGCCGCGCTGCGTCCCGCCGTCGGCGTGGCCACCGATCCCATCGGCCGGTCCCCCCTCGTGCTCGCGGTGTGGGACGACCGGGCGTCGGTGCTCGCGCAGTCGTGCGGCGAGGTCGACTGGCGCTGCCTCGGCGACGTCGCCGGGACGCGGTGGGACTCGATCGGTGGCGACGTGCGGTGGGGCGCGGTGAAGCCCGGGCACGCCGACCCGGCCGATCACGGCGACGGGCTCGCCGTGATCGGGCAGGCCGCCACGCAGTTCCTGGGGCGCCCGGACCCGTCACGCGACGACTACGCCGACGACGCGTTCCTCGAGTGGTTCGGGCGGCTCGAGCGGGCGGTGCCCGGCGGGCTCACGGCCGCCGCGTCGCCCTTCGAGCGCATGCTCACCGCCGGTCCGGCGGCCTACGACGCGGTCGGGACCCACGAGGCCGAGGCCGGTCCCCTCCTCGCCCGGGCGGCCGGCGACCGTCGGGACCAGGTGCGCCTGCTCTACCCTGCCCCTGTGGCCACCCTCGACGTCGTGTACGCACCGTTGGCCGGCGCACGCCGTGCCGACGCCCTCCGCGAGACGGTCACCGGCGACGACGGGCGCGGCGCGCTCGCCCGCGCCGGGTGGCGGGTCGCCGGTGAGGACCGAGCCCGGGGAATCCCCTCTGCACCGAACCTTCCCGATACCTCGAACCTCCCCGACGCCGGCTCGCTCGTCGCACTCCTCGAGACCTGGCGGGAGATCACCGGATGAGCCTGCGCGCCCCTTCACGCCGTGGCCGTCGCGCGACCGCGAGCCTCCTCCTCGTGGGAACCGTGCTCGGTGGCCTCGGCACCGGAGCCCTGCCCGCGGCGGCGCAGTCGTGCGTCACGGTCGACATCGCGTCGTCACCAGAGAAGCTCGAGCTGCTCACCGACCTCGCCAAGCGCTTCGGTCGGTCCTCCGCCGCCAAGGTCGGCAACCGCTGCGTCGACGTGCGGGTCACGAAGGCGTCGTCGGGCGCGGCGGCGACGCTGCTCGCGGCCGACTGGCCGAAGCCGGCGAAGAACGGGCCCCGGCCCGTCATCTGGTCACCGGCGGCGAGCACCTGGGGCGCGGTGCTCGACCAACGTCGGGCCGAGGACGGCAAGGACGCGTACGTCACCACCCCCGGCACGTCGTTCATGCTCACCCCGCTCGTGATCGCGATGCCCCAGCCCATGGCCGACGCACTCGGCTACCCGGCCACGCCGATCGGCTTCTCGGACATCCTCGCCCTCTCCCAGGACCCAGCCGGATGGGCCGGGAAGGGTCACCCCGAGTGGGGCCCGTTCCGCCTCGGGAAGACCAACCCCAACTTCTCGACCAGCGGGCTCGCACAGACGGTCGCGCAGTACTACGCGGCCACGGGCAAGACATCGGACCTCACGCTCGAGGACCTCGCCCGACCCGAGGTCGACGCCTTCGCGCGGGGTGTCGAGTCGGCCGTCGTGCACTACGGCGACACGACCCTCACGTTCCTCAACAACCTCTACCGCGCCGACCGCCGCGGCGACCCCTACGGGTACGCGTCCGCCGTCGCCGTCGAGGAGAAGTCGGTCGTCGACTACAACCGCGGCAACCCCGACGGCATCCTCGACCCGGGCGAGCAGCCCCGCAAGCCGCGCGTCCCGCTCGTCGCGATCTACCCGAAGGAGGGGACGCTCTTCAGCGACAACCCACTCATCGTCCTCGACGCGCCGTGGGTGTCGAACGCCGAGGCCACCGCGGCCCGGGCGTTCACCGAGTTCGTGACCAGCCAGAAGAACCAGCGAAGGGTGCTCGAGTTCGGCTTCCGACCGGGCAACCCCGCGGTGTCGATCGGCAAGCCGATCACCGCGGCGAACGGCCTCGACCCCTCCCAGCCCCAGACGACGCTCGAGGTGCCCAAGCCGGCAGTCCTCGCCGGTGTGATCGACCAGTGGAACCAGGTGCGCAAGAAGGCGCGGGTGCTCCTCGTGGTCGACGTGTCGGGGTCGATGGGCGACGAGGCCGACCCGAGGACCGGCGCCACGAAGCTCGACCTCGCGAAGCGGGCCGCGATCGCCGCGCTCGACCAGTTCCAACCCGAGGACGAGGTAGGCCTGCGGATCTTCTCCACCGAGATCAGTGAACGTGAGCCCACCGACTACCGCGACATCGTCCCGATCGGGCCGATCTCCGCGAACAGGCCCGACCTCGAGAGTGAGATCGAACGCCTCAAGCCGACGCAGGGGACGCCGCTGTACACGGCGGCCGAGGACTCCTACACGTTCATGCGGGAGGGTTACGACCCGACCCGCATCAACGCGGTGGTGCTCCTCACCGACGGACGCAACGAGGACCCGCGGAACGAGGACCTCGCCGGGTTGCTCTCGGCGCTGCGCACCACGACCGAGGGCGAGTCCACGAGCCCCGTGCGGATCTTCACGATCGCGTATGGCAGCGACGCCGACGAGTCGACCCTCAAGCGCATCGCCGAGGCCACGAACGCCGCTGCGTACAGCGCCGTCGACCCCGCCACCATCGTGAACGTGTTCAACGCGGTGGTGAGCAACTTCTAGTGGATCCCACCCACCTCTCCCGTTCTCGGCACGCTGGTTGTTGCAGGGCAACACTGAACGTGCCGAGAAGCCCGAGCGGGAGCGTTCGGTGGGTGTGATCGAGGGGCTGCCCGAGCGGTGGAAGAACCGACAGACCGCCGACGCCGTCATGGCGCCGTCGGCGATCCTCCTCGCCGGTGGTGGAGCGGCTGCTGCGATCCTCGGTGGACTCCCGATCCTCGTCGCGCTCGGGGTCGGGGCGCTCGTCGGGCTCGCCCGTGTCGTGAGCCTGCTCCCCCGTGGCGCCCGCGGGGGCCGGATCGACCCGATGAGCATCTCGGACCCGTGGCGGGCGTTCGTGCGCGAGGCCCTCGACGCCCAGCGCCGGTACCGCAAGGCCGTCGCCTCCGCGAACTCAGGTCCGCTGCGCGATCGGCTCGTCGAGATCGGCGAACGCATCGACGCCGGTGTCGGCGAGGTGTGGCGCGTCGCCCGGCGCGGCGACGCGCTCGTCGATGCCATCGCCAACCTCGACTCGCCCTCGGCCCGGCGCGAGCTCGAGGCGGCACAGCAGGCCGCGAACGCGAGCCCCGGCCCGTCCGCTGACGCCACCGTCGCTGCGCTCCAGTCGCAGGTCGACTCGGCCGACCGACTGACCGCGGTCGCGACCGACGCCAAGGACCGGCTCCGCCTCCTCGACGCACGCCTCGACGAGGCGGTGGCCCGCGCCGTCGAGCTGTCGATCCAGGCCGAGGACGTGGCCCAGCTCGGCGGGCTCGGCGGGGACGTCGAGGCGCTCGTCGGGGAGATGGAGAGCCTGCGGGTCGGCCTAGAAGAGGCGGGCGGGACGGCGGCGACCGCCTCCGGCTGATCACCTCGTTGCGGGTGTGCGTGGCCCCCGGCCGCGATCACGGGTGGGGGTGGCCCCCGGCCGCGATCACGGGTGGGGGTGGCCCCCGGCCCACCTCATCGACTCCGCGCACCCCAGTCGCTCTTCGGCGGACCGGGGGCCACCTGGACCACTTCGGGCGTCGCCATGGCGATGCTCGGGGTCGGGCCCGCTCCTTCGATGCCGCCCTTGGAGGAAGCGGGAGGTCGGGCGTGTTCGTGGCGATCCGCGGCCGTCCCGCCCTCGTATTCGACCAGACCCCTTGGGTAGGGTACGGGCATGTTCAAAGCGATCAAGAAGTGGTGGAGGTACCTGGGGGCGAAGCTCGGGTTGAAGCTCGAGGAGTCGGCGGACCCGAAGGTGCAGCTGGAGCAGGCGATCACCGAGGCGCGGGATCAGCACCGCAAGCTCACCGAGCAGGCCGCGAACGTGATCGCGAACCAGAAGCAGACGCAGCTCAAGCTCGACCGCGCGATCGAGGAATACGAGAAGGCGAACGCGTCGGCGCGCCAGGCACTGCTGCTCTCCGACCAGGAGACGCGCGCGGGGAATGCCGAGAAGGCGCAGTCGATGGGCGAGGCCGCCGAGGCGTTCGCGAACAAGCTCATCAGCCTCGAGACCCAGATCGATCAGATGAAGAAGAGCCTCCTCGACTCGACGCAGGCGGCGGAGAAGGCCAAGCAGGCCGTCACCCAGAACTCGGCGGCCCTCCAGAAGAAGCTCGCCGAGCGCGAGAAGCTCCTGAGCCAGCTCGACCAGGCGAAGATGCAGGAGCAGATGAACAAGGCGATGACGCAGCTCAGCGAGACCGTCGGCGACGACGTGCCGACGTTCGAGCAGGTGCGCGACAAGATCGAGAAGCGGCTCTCGAAGGCGCAGGCGACGACCGACCTCACGGGCGCGTCCGTCGACGTGAAGATGCTCGAGGTCGAGCAGGCCCAGGCCAGCGCCGAGGCCCAGGCCCGCCTCAGCGAGCTGCGCTCCGAGCTCGGCCTGTCGACGCCACCGCCGCCCGTCGAGGAAGCGGCCGGCGAGGCCAAGGAAGGCACCGCCAAGGGCTGATCGTCAGGCGATCGTCACACCTTCGATCGCCAGCAGCGCGCGCTTGAGGTCGGGTCGCCCGTCGGCCCCGCCATAGCCGCCCAGGCGCACGCCCCCGTTGCCGGACGAGGCGAGCACCCGGTGGCACGGCACCACCAGGGGCACGGGGTTCGACGCCATCGTGGTGCCGACCGCCCGCGCCGCCTTCGGTCGACCGGCGATCTCGGCCAGCTCGCGATAGGTGACGGTCGTTCCCCACGGCACCTCCCGGCGCAACGCGAGGAGGACCGCGCGCTGGAACTCCGTGCTCACGCCCGAGAGGTCGACTTCCACGTCGAACGCACGGCGGACCCCCTCGAAGTGCTCGTCGAGCTGACGCGCGAGTACGTCGACCCGCTCCTCGATCGCACCGTCCGGTGGGACCGGATCGGCACCGGGGAGGGAGATCGAGCACACGCCGTGGTCACCGACGGTCACCCCCAGCTCACCGATCGGTGTGGGGTGCGACCACCAGCGCAACATGGGGTCGCTCAGACGAGTCCGAGCTCGGTGACCTCGGCCCGCTCCTCGAGCAGCTCCTCGGTGGTGATCCGGATCCGCTCCTGGGCGAACTCGCCGTGCTCGATGCCCTCGACGACCGACCAGGTCGAGCCGTCGCTGCGCACCGGGTACCCGAACTGCAGTCCCTCGGGCACGCCGTACTCGCCGCTGCCGGCCACGGCGAGTGAGTGCCAGTCGCCGTCGGGCGTCGGGCGCCAGATGCTGTTGACGGAGTCGATCGCCGCGTGCGCGGCCGAGGCCGCAGACGACGCGCCGCGCTTCTCGATGACCGCGGCACCCCGCTTCTGCACCGTCTCCAGGAACGGGCCCTGGAGCCACGCGTCGTCGTCGATCACCTCGGGCGCGAGCTTGCCGCCGATGCGGGCGTTCGCGAAGTCGGGGAACTGCGTCGCCGAGTGGTTGCCCCAGATCGCAAGGTTCGTGACGTCGCGCACCGGTACCCCGGCCTTGATCGCGAGTTGGGTCTTGGCCCGGTTCTCGTCGAGGCGGGTCATCGCGAACCAACGATCGGCGGGGACGTCGGGCGCGTTCGAACGGGCGATGAAGCAGTTCGTGTTGCAGGGGTTCCCGACCACGAGCACGCGCACGTCGTCGGCGGCGTGCGCGTTGATCGCCTGGCCCTGCGGCTTGAAGATCCCACCGTTCACGGTGAGGAGATCGCCCCGCTCCATCCCGGCCTTGCGGGGCACCGAGCCGACGAGGAGGCACCAGGACGTCCCGTCGAACGCGGCCTTCAGGTCCGCGGTGGCGACCACCCCCTCGAGGAGCGGGTGGGCACCGTCCTCGAGCTCCATGACCACACCGTCGAGTGACGGCAGCGCGGGCTCGATCTCGAGCAGACGCAGGACGACCGGCTGGTCGGGACCGAGCAGCTGACCGCTCGCGATGCGGTGGACGAGCGCGTACCCGATCTGGCCGGCGGCGCCCGTGACGGTGACGTGGACGGGTGAAGGAGCCATGCGGCGAGGCTACCGGGCGCACCCCGGCGCACCCGAAGCCCGGCGCGGCGCGGATCCCCGACCCCCGACTGGAGGAGCCCGAGGCCGGTGCCGTCAGCCGGTGCGGGCCGCGGCGTCGGACGCGCGCCGACCGTCGTCGGCGAGGAGCATCGCCCTGGCCTCCCCGAGCTGGGCGAGCCGTTCGGCCGCACCGTCGCGCGCGCCACCGTGATCCGGGTGCGCAAGTCGGGCCAGCCGGCGGAAGCGGGCCTGCACGTCGACCCGGTCGACGGTGCCGTTCGCCGCGATGCCGAGGACCTCCATGGCCCAACGCCGGTCGGCCGGGATCCCACGCCACGCGTCGTCGATCCGTCCGCCCTCGGAGCCGCCGACGCCGGCCATCCCGGGTCGGGAGCGGCGGAGGTCGGGGGGGCCGTCGAGGAGTCGGCGGATCGTCACGCCCTCCGGGACGCGCGGCCGGACGAGCGCCGCCTCGACCGCGCGCAGGGCAACGACCCGGGCCGAGCGGGGGAGTGCGGCGGCCGCGAGCACCGCGCCGATGACCTGCGGGTCGGGGCGGCCGTGCCGGTCGATCTCGAGGACGACCCGTGCATCGGTGTGCGTCCCCACCTCGGCACCCGACCGGGTGAAGGACTCACCGACGATGCGGTGCCGGGAGCGATCGAGCCCGTGCGTGTCGGTCTGGAGCCGGTACCGCAGGGCGATGCGGGGGACCGCGAGGCCCTTCCGGGCGTCGTCGAGCAGCCGGGGCAGGAAGTCGCGCTGCTCTTCGTCGAGATCCGGCGCGAACTCCGACACCACCGCGCCCAGCAGGACCGCGCCGTACGCCGGGCCGCTCGTGGGGAGGTAGACGTCGCCCAACGCGATGCGCCGGGTCGGCATGTGCCGACGCGTGTGGCGGACGTTCAGCTCGGCGAGCAACATCTCAGATTCTGGCTCCACACCTTGCGTTCGTCGCGGACCGGACCCGCGGACGAGAGAACTCCGTCACATCCGGCAATCAATTCCGCTCATCACATCCGGTCGACGATGGCCTTGGCGAATTCCGACGTCTTCACCTCGGTCGCACCGTCCATGAGGCGAGCGAAGTCGTAGGTCACCACCTTGTCGGCGATCGTGGCCTCGAGGGCGGCCACGATGCTGTCGGCGGCGTCCTGCCAACCCAGGTGCTCGAACATCATCACGCCGGAGAGGATCACCGACCCGGGGTTCACCTTGTCCTGGCCCGCGTACTTGGGCGCGGTGCCGTGGGTTGCCTCGAAGACGCCATGACCGGTGACGTAGTTGATGTTGCCCCCTGGGGCGATGCCGATCCCCCCGACCTGGGCGGCAAGGGCGTCGGACAGGTAGTCGCCGTTGAGGTTCAGGGTCGCGATCACGTCGAACTCGTCGGGGCGGGTGAGGACCTGCTGGAGCGTGATGTCGGCGATCGCGTCCTTCACGAGGATCTTGTCGCCCGGGTCGCCGTTGCAGTCGTCCCAACCCACCGCGACATCAGAGAACTCGTCGCGCGTGAGCTCGTAGCCCCAGTTCATGAACGCACCCTCGGTGAACTTCATGATGTTGCCCTTGTGGACGAGGGTGACGCTCTTGCGGTTCCGCTTGACGGCGTAGTTGATGGCGGCCCGGATCAGGCGCTTCGACCCGCTCTCCGAGACCGGCTTCACGCCGATCCCGGAGTCGGCCTTGATCTCCCAGCCGAACGTCTCGTGGAGGACCTCGATCATCTTCTTGGCCTCGGGCGTGCCCTCCTCGACCTCCAGGCCGGCGTAGATGTCCTCGGTGTTCTCCCGGAAGATCACCATGTCGACCTTCTCAGGTGTCTTCACGGGTGACGGCACACCCTGGAACCACCGGACCGGGCGCAGGCACACGTAGAGGTCCATGATCTGGCGCAGCGCAACGTTGAGGCTGCGGATCCCCCCGCCGATGGGTGTCGTCAGGGGGCCCTTGATCCCGATCAGATGGTCGCGGAACGACTGGACGGTCGCCTCGGGGAGCCACTCGCCGGTCTGGTCGAACGCCTTCTGGCCCGCGAGGACCTCGGTCCACTCGATCGACTTGCCGTGCTTCTCGGCCGCGGCGTCGAGCACGAGCTGCGCGGCCGGCCAGATGTCGACGCCGGTGCCGTCGCCCTCGATGAACGGGATGATCGGGTCGTCGGGGACCTGCAGCTCTCCGTCGACGAGCGTGATCTTCTCCGGCATCGTGGTTCTCCTCTTGAAAGGGCGGTGGCCTCGATGACGCCGGTCGACGTCCGGGGCCTAGCGCGCGAGCGCGACGATCCCGAGGGTAACGAGGTACACGGTGAGGAAGCCGATCGCGGTCCACAGGAGCGTGGCTCGAGAGAACGGCCCCGGGCGTCCGTCGACGCCGGCCAGGTCGAAGCCACAGGAGCCGCACCGCACGAGCACCTCCGCCACCGGGTTCCCGCACTGCGGGCAGGTCCCGGCGACGTGCTCGGGAAGGGATCGGGGCAGGCTCACGAGGGTCCTCACGGTCGGGCTGCTCGCCGCTCCGCGGCGTCGACGGCGTTCGAGAGCAGCATGGCGATCGTGGTGGGCCCCACGCCACCCAGCCGGGGGGTGATCCAGCGCGCCACCTCGCCCACGGCCTCGTCGACGTCGGGGACGACGCGCCGCCCGTCCATCGTGATCCCGGCGCTGACGACGGCCGCTCCCGGCTTGACCATGTCGGGCGTGATGATCGACGGGCGCCCCGCGGCGGCCACGAGGATGTCGGCCTGGCGGGTGTACGACCCGAGGTCGGCGACGCCCGTGTGCACCACAGTGACTGCCGCATTCGCGTGGGGCTCCTTGAGCGCCAGCAGCAGGGCCAGCGGTCGGCCGATGGTGAGCCCACGGCCCACGATCACGACGTGGCTCCCGGCGATCGGGACCCCGTGGGCCTCGAGGAGCGCCTGGATGCCGAGGGGGGTGCACGGCCGGGGCGCCGCGACGCCCATGACCAAGCGGCCGAGGTTCACGGGGTGCAGCCCGTCGGCATCCTTGGCCGGATCGACGGCGAGGAGCGCCGTCTCCTCGTCGAGGTGGTCCGGGAGCGGGAGCTGGACGATGAAGCCGTCGACCTCGGGGTCGTGGTTCAGCTGCTCGATCTCCGCCGCCAGGTGGTGCTGTGACACGTCGTCGGGGAGCTCGCGGTGGTGCGAGATCATCCCGATCTCCTCGCACGCGGTCCGCTTGCCCCGGACGTACGCGTCGGAGTTGGGGTCGTCGCCGACGAGGATCGTGCCGAGCCCGGGGACCACGCCCTGCTCACGCAGTGCGGCGACACGCGTCGCGAGCCGCGCCTTGGTGGCCTCGAGGAACGCCTTCCCGTCGAGCAGCTCCGCAGTCATCGCAGCACCTTCATCAGTGGAGGAAGTGTCGTTCGCCGGTGAACACCATCGCCAGACCGAGCTCGTCGGCGCGCGCGGTCGTCTCGTCGTCCCGCATGGCGCCGCCCGGCTGGACCACCACGGCGACCCCCGCGGCCGCGGCCGCCTCCACGCCGTCGGGGAACGGGTAGAAGGCGTCGCTCGCGCACGCGCCCCCCTCGGCCCGGCCCGCCGCCTTCTTCGCCGCGATCTCGCCGGACTCGACCCGGTTCTGCTGACCGGCCCCGATCCCGACGGCCTGGCCGTCCTTCACCAGCACGATCGCGTTCGACTTCACGTGCCCACAGATCCGCCACGCCAGCTCGGCGTCGCGCCACTGCTCGTCGGTGGGCGCGACCTTCGTCACGACCTGCCAGTCGGCGCGCGACGCCGCGAAGTGATGCGGCGCCTGGACGAGGAAGCCGCCCGAGATCTGGCGCACGTCGATGATCGGTTCCTCGGGCGGCGGGCCCTCGAGGATGCGCGTGTTCTTCCGCTTCGCGACGAGCGCGTCGACCGTGCCGTCCTCGTACGAGGGCGCGAGGACCACGTCGGCCTGCGGTCCGGAAGCCATGAGCTCGACAGTCGCGGCGTCCAGGGGACGGTTGAGCGCGACGATCCCGCCGAACGCGGAGCGCTCGTCGCACTCGAGGGCCCGCCGATACGCGGTGGCGAGGTCGTCGGCCACCGCGACACCGCACGGGTTGGCGTGCTTGATGATGGCGCACGCCGGCGACGCCGAGCCCCGATCCTCCGAGTTCAGGTCGTGCACGAGGCGCCACGCGGCGTCGGCGTCGTAGTAGTTGAGGTAGCTGAGGGCGAGCCCGCTGTGCTGGACGACCGCGTCCCACCAGCTGGAGGTCCCCGAGAGCCGGTAGCGGGCGGCCTCCTGGTGCGGGTTCTCGCCGTAGCGGAGCGTCTCGTCGGTCCGCACGAGGGGCAGCACGACGTGGCGCGGCAGGAGCGCGTCGTCCTGGAGCCACCGCACGATCGCGGCGTCGTAGGCCGCGGTCCGGGCGAACGCCTCGAGGGCGAGTCCGCGGCGGGTGTCGTCGGAGAGGGCGCCGTCGTTGGCGCGGAGCTCGTCGAGCACGGCCGCGTACTGGTCGGGAGAGCTCACGATCCCCACCCACGCGTGGTTCTTCGCCGCGGCTCGGGTCATCGCAGGCCCGCCGATGTCGATGGTCTCGATGTCGGGGCGCTCGGTGAAGGGATAGAGGTTCGACACGACGAGGTCGAACGGCTCGATCCCGTGGGTCTCGAGGTCGGCCCGGTGCGACGCCCTGCCCCGGTCGGCGAGGATCCCGCCGTGCACCTTCGGGTGCAATGTCACGACGCGGTGCTCGAGCATCTCGGGCACGCCGGTCATGTCGGCCAGCAGCGTCACCGGCACGCCGGCGTCGGCGACGGCCGCCGCGGTCCCGCCCGACGAGACGAGCTCGAAGCCCAGGTCGGCGAGCCCGCGGGCGAAGTCGGCCAACCCGGCCTTGTCCCACACCGAGAGCAGCGCGCGCCGCCCGGCCTGCTCCTTGCTCACCCCGTCTCCTCCTCCGGCACCGCGAGCAGGTCGCGGAGCACGCGGGGGTACAACCGCCGCTCGGTCTCCTTGATGCGTTCGTGCAGCGACTCGGCGGTGTCGTCGGGGGCCACCTCCACCGACTCCTGCGCCAGGATGGGGCCCTCGTCGACCGCCAACGTCGCGAAGTGCACCGTACAGCCCGTCACCCGGACGCCCGCCGCCAGGGCGTCCTCGACCGCATGGGCGCCCTTGAACGCGGGCAGCAACGAGGGGTGGGTGTTGGTGATCCGCCCCCCGTACGCGTCGTGGACCGGCTGCTCGAGGATGGTCATGAAGCCGGCCATCGCGACGAGATCGACCTCATGACGCTTCAGGGCATCGACCACCCGATCGGTGTAGGCGCGGCGGTCGAAGTCGGCGCCGAAGGACTCGCGCGGGACGTGCTCGACCGGGATCCCGGCTCGCTCGGCCCGTTCCACGGCCCCGCAGGGTCGGTCGACGATCAGCGCCGCGACGGGGAGCCCGGCGTCGACGATGGCCTGGAGGATCGTCCCACTCCCCGATGCCAGCACGCCGAGCCTCCGCACGGGGCCGAACCTAGCCGCGGCGTCTCGGGAGAGCCCATGGGGCACCGGCCCCCGAGGGTCCTTGCGCTGGCCCGCGATCCATGATGGGCTGCGCTGGGCGCCTCGGACGACCGGCGCGCCCCCACATCTCAGTCGTTCGGAGGAACGTGCATGGATCTCACCAAGCTCTCGACGAGCGACAAGGTGATCGCGGTCAGCGGCATCTTGTTGTTCATCCCGATCTCGTTCCTGGACTGGTTCGCAGCCAGCGCCAAGGGCATCCCCGGTGCCGGTAGCAGCGGTGGCAACGCATGGGACTTCACCCTCACCTGGCTCGCCGTGCTGATCGGGATCGCGATGGTGGTCCTCGTCGCGCTCAAGCTGTTCGAGGTGAAGCTCCCCGACGTCGGAGGTAGCTCCTGGGGTGCGATCCTGCTCGGCATGGGTGCCGTCGCCTTCGCGTTCGTCGTCATCAAGACGATCGCCGGCGTCAGCGTCCCCGAGGGTGCTGAGGACATCATCGACATCAGCCGGAAGATCGGACTGTTCCTCGGTCTGGTCGCCACCGCGGGCCTCGCAGCCGGCGGCTACATGCGCCTCCAGGAGGAGAAGACCGGGGGCGGCGCGACCCCGCCGCCTACCGCCTGAGTCCGGGCGCGAAGCCCAGACTGCTCGAATCGTTGCGTCCGGCCCCCGTCACTGCGGGGGCCGGTTCACGTCCGCACTACTTCAGCCACACAGAACCGGAGGAACCTCGTGCCTGACGGAGCAGCCAAGCCCTCACTCGGCGAGCGGCTGGGTTGGCGTGCTGAGCGCCGACCTGTCGCCGGGTTCGCCCACGTGCTCGCAGCCGGCGCGGGCCTGTTCCTGGTCATCGCGGCCATCGCACTCGCGGCCGAGGTGGCATCCGACGACCTCACCGCCCCCGGCGTGCTCGCCAGCCTCATCGTCGCCGCGGCCGCGTTCGCCATCGGGATGCGACTCCCGGGCCCGGCTCGGAGCGCGTGCGTCGCTGCCTTGGCCACCATCACCCCGGTGCTCTGGTTCTTCGCCTTCCTGGGTGACGGCGAGAGCGGTGGGAGCGGATCGGTCCGTGCGATCCTCCTGCTCTGCCTCGCCGTGTACGTGGCGCTCTACCTGCTCGGGTGGACCGCGGGACGGGCGATCTTCCTGGGTCTCGCGCTGGTGTTCCTGGCGGCCTGGATCAACTTCGAGGTCGCCGGCGGCGACGCCGTGGCGCCGTTCCAGAACGAGATCAGTGGGGAGACCGGGTTCGACACCCCGTTCGGCGACGGTGGCTCGTCCAACGGCTTCGATTCGATCGACAGCGACGACGACACCGACGTCGTGTCACTGATCCTCGGCCTCGCCTTCCTCGGCGCGGCAGCAGGCCTCGACAAGAAGGGCCGGGCCGGCGCGGCCACACCCTTCCTTGCGGTCGGTGCGCTCCTCGCAGTCGTGGGCGCGGCCTCGCTCGGCGGCCAGGAGAGCGTGGTGCTCGGTGGCCTGCTGACGGCCGCGGCCGGAGCGCTCGTCGGCTGGATCGGCGCCCGGGGCGAGGGGCGACGCGGATCGGTGTGGATCGGCGGGATCGTCGTGGTGTTCGGCTTGCTCGCCGTGATCGGCGATCTCGCCGGAGACTCCGCCCTGGGACTCGCCGGACTCGCCGCGCTGGTGGCTGCGGGTCTGGTTGCCCTCGGGATCGTGCTGGCGCCGAAGCTCGAGGAGCCCGTCGACGGTGACGCGACGGCAACGGCGGGCTAGGAGTTGCTGATCCCGTAGCCGAGCCACACGAGGCTGCCGATCGCCAGCAGAGCGATCCCGATCCAGCCGAGCACGATCCCGGCGATCGCCAGCCCTCGACCCTTCTCGGTTCCGTTCGACTCGTCGATGCGTCCCAGTGCGACGTTGCCGAAGATCACGGCCAGGACCGCGGTGATGACGAGGCAGAAGAGCAACCCGAGCACCAACGACGCGACCGCGAACCCGTTCGTGCGCGCAACCGGCCCGGTTCCCGGTGTCGCGAACGCCCCGGGCGGGGGTGGCGGTGGCCCGGGTTCGGGCGCAGGAGGCGGAACGCCGGGCTCGGGGGCCGGGGGAGTGGGGGGAGTGGACACGAGTCGAGTCTAGGACGCGCGGGCCTAGGACGCGCGGGTCAGAGCCCGGCGACGACCCCGACCATGAGCTCCCCGGCCTCGGTCGGGTTGAGCCCGATCTGCACGCCGGCGTCGGCGAGTGCCTCCATCTTCGCAGCGGCGGTGCCCTTGCCACCCGAGACGATCGCGCCGGCGTGACCCATCTTCTTGCCCGGAGGGGCCGTGACCCCGGCGATGTAGGAGACGACCGGCTTGGTCATCTCGGCCTTGATGTACGCGGCCGCCTCTTCCTCGGCCGAGCCGCCGATCTCGCCGATCATCATCACGGCCTTGGTCTCAGGGTCGGTCTCGAACGCCTGCAGGCAGTCGATGAAGCTGGTCCCGGGGACGGGGTCCCCGCCGATGCCCACACAGGTCGTGACGCCGATGTCCTTCTGCTTCAGCTCGTAGAGCGCCTGGTAGGTGAGCGTGCCGGACCGGCTCACGATGCCGACCGGGCCACCCGCCTTGGCGATGTGGCCGGCGGTGATGCCGATGTTGGCCTTCCCCGGGCTGATGATCCCGGGGCAGTTCGGACCGAGCAGGCGCACGCCCGGGTGGTCGCGCCGCAGCGTGTTGTAGAACCACGCCTCGTCGTGGGCCGGCACCCCTTCGGTGATCACGACGATGAACTCCACCCCGCCTTCAGCGGCGTCGATCACTGCGGCCTTCACGCCGGGCGCGGGGATGAAGACGCACGACGCGGTTGCGCCCGTGGCGTCGACGGCGTCCTTCACGCTGGCGAAGATCGGAATGCCCTCGACATCGGTGCCCGCCTTCTTCGGGTTGGTGCCGGCGACGACCTGCGTGCCGTACTCCTGGTTGAGGAGCCCGTAGAACCGTCCCTGCGACCCGGTCAGGCCCTGGTAGACGACCTTGGTGGTCTCGTCGACGAAGATCGACATGATTCCTACTTCCCTCCCCGGGACTTGGCGATCTCGACGACGGTGTTGGCGGCGTCGCGCATGGTCGGCTCGAGCCGCAGCTGGTCGGTGAGATGGGGCTCGAGGATCGCCCGCCCCTCGTCGGCGTTGGTGCCGTCGAGCCGGATGACGATCGGTGCGTCGATCGCGACCCGATCGAGCGCCTGCACGATCCCGTTGGCGACCTCCTCGCCCTTGGTGATCCCACCGAAGATGTTGATGAAGATCGCCTTGACGTTCGGGTCGTTGTTGATGACCTCGAGCGCCCCGGCCATCACGTCGGCGTTGGCGCCGCCGCCGATGTCGAGGAAGTTGGCCGGCTTGCCACCGACCTGGCTCACGATGTCGACCGTGCTCATGGCGAGCCCGGCACCATTGGCGATGATCCCGACGTAGCCGTCGAGCCCCACGTACTGGAGGCCCTTCTCGTGCGCTGCGACCTCCCGGTCGTCGCGCACCTGCGTGGCGTCGTAGGCCTCGTACTCGGGGTGACGGAAGATCGAGCTGTCGTCGAGGGTCACCTTGGCGTCGAGGACATGGACCCGACCGTCGGGCGTCAGGATCAGCGGGTTGATCTCCACGAGATCGGCGTCGGCGTCGACGTAGCAGCGCCACAGCTTGGTGAGGACGTCGACCGCGCCCTCGGTCGCCTCCGGGTCGAGCTTCGCGGCGGCGATCCACTCGCGACACTGGGCCTCGGTGAGACCGTCGACGGGATCCACGTGGATCTTCGCGATCGCATCCGGGTTCTCCTCCGCGACCTGCTCGATCTCGACCCCACCCTCGGCCGACAGCATCCCCAGGTGGAGCTTGGCCGAGCGGTCGAGCGTGAAGGAGGCGTAGTACTCGCTGGAGATGTCGCTGGCGTTCTCGATCCACACGATGTCGACGGTGTGGCCCTTGATGTCCATCCCGAGGATGTCGGTGGCGTACTTCCGGCACTCGTCGGCGTCGGCCGCGAGCTTGATGCCGCCCGCCTTGCCGCGGCCGCCGACCTGCACCTGCGCCTTCACCACGACCGGGTAGCCCACCTTGTCGGCGGCAGCCACGGCGGCGTCGACGGTCTCGACCGCCTCACCGGCCGACACCGGCATCCCGTACTGGGCGAACAGCTGCTTGCCCTGGTACTCGTACAGATCCACTCTTCCGCTCCTGCCTGACGGCGGGCCGCTCGGGCCCCGCTCGTGCGCCGCAGGGTACCTGCGGCGCTCACACTCGCTTCTGTCTTCCGCTCCTGCCTGACGGCGGGCCGCTCGGGCCCCGCTCGTGCGCCGCAGGGTACCTGCGCCGCTCACACCCGCTCGGCTCGGCTCAGCCCGCCACCCGCGACTCCCGCTCGTCGAGCGCCGACTCGAGCCAGGTCGTGATCTCGGCCAGCGATGAACCGGGCGTGAAGATGCGCGCGACACCGAGAGTTGCGAGCTCCTCGACGTCCTCGGGCGGGACGATCCCACCGCCGAAGACCAGGACATCCTGGCGGCCGCGGGCCGCGAGCTCCTCCACCACCTTGGGCACGAGGGTCATGTGGGCGCCCGACAGCACCGACAGCCCGACCGCGTCGGCATCCTCCTGCAGGGTCGTCTCGGCCACCTGCACGGGAGTCTGGAAGAGGCCGGTGTAGACGACCTCGAATCCGGCGTCGCGCAACGCGCGGGCGATCACCTTGGCGCCGCGATCGTGGCCGTCGAGCCCCGGCTTCGC
>JAWOIO010000244.1:0-43252 GCA_046484625.1 Acidimicrobiia bacterium | reverse complement strand
CGTCAAGCAGGCCAAGAAGGGCCTGTCGAGCGCAGCGACGACCGACCCGCTGGCGTTCAACACGACGGCACGCGGCATCCAGGACGGCCTGGAGTCCGGCCTCGAGAGCATCCAGGCGGCCTTCTCTGCCGCCCGCGACGCCGATGCGGCCGCACTGCTCGCGGCGTTCGCCGCGACCCCGGCGTGCGAGTCGGTGACCGGCTGACCGTCCACGCCGGACCGTCGCCGTTGGTCAGCCGGTCGTCCCGGTCGTCCCGGTCGTCCCGGTCGTCCCGGTCGCGTCGATGCTCGACGGGAGCCGGGGACCGAGCCACTCGAAGATCCGCTGACCGGCTTCGGGCTCGAAGTGGACCCCGTCGTAGCGGAGGGTCTGCCCGTCGAGGGCGTTCGAGTACGCGCCGTCGGGGGACACGAGCTCGTTGAGGTCGAGGAGGACCACGCCCGGATCGGCCCGTCGACGGACGTATCGCTCGAGCAGCGCGTTCCAGTGGTCGATCCGCGCCGGGTCGTCCTCGGCCCACTCGACCTGCTGACCCACCTGCTGCCGACGCTCGTTGTACGGCGCGGTGAGCAGCACGACCTGGCTCCCACCCGCGCGCAGGATGTCGATGCCCCGGCCGAGCTGCTCCAGCAGGTAGCGGTCCGAGGCGCGGCTCCCGAACGGGAGGGCCACGCTGTCGAGCTCGAGGTCGGACACGACGAAGACGTCGAAGAGGACGATCGATACCGCCGGCGTCGCCTCGGCGACGTAGCCCTCCCACTGCGCGGGCCAGTCGTCGCACGAGGGCTCCGAGTCGGCCCAGAGGCTGCCGCGCAGGATCCGGGCGCGTTGCGCCAGGCCACACGCGAGCTGGGCGCGGTTGAAGAACTGGACGCCGGCCGCGTTCGCGCCGCGGTCGAACCCGTCCCCCATGGTCTTGGCGACCGAGTCACCGACGAGGAGGATCGGGGACGGCAACGGACCCGCGTTGACCGATGTGGTCGGGGTCGTGGTCTCGGCCGCCACCACTCCCGGGGTCGTGCCGCGGATCGCGGGCACGAGGAGGAACACTGCCACCAGCGGCGCCGCGACGATGGGAGCCAGGCGTGCCGCGCGTCGGTCGGTTCGGAGCAGGGTGCCGCGTCGGATGGGGAGCTCGACGAGGTAGTAGGAGGCGAGGGAGACCGCGAAGGTGAGCGCGAGGCGCACGGCGAGAAGCGGCGTACCGGAGAGCCCGGTGCGGTCGGGAGTGAGGGTGAGGTAGATGGGCCAGTGCCACAGATACAGGCCGTAGGAGATCTTCCCGATCCCGCGAAGCAACGAGGGGGAGAGGACCTGCCGGACGATGTTGCGCCGCGGCTGCACCGCGGCGCCGATCACCGCCGCGGTCGCGACCGCGGCAAGCAGGTACCCGCCCCGGTACATCCACGACGCCGAGTCCCGCACCGTCACCAGCATCACGACGAGCACCACCCAGCCGACCAGGCCCGCGCGCACCCAGATCGCCGGGCGCGCCCGGGCTCGGCTCGTGCGCACCCGCAAGAGCCAGGCCGCCAACACGGCCCCGACCAGCAGCGCCTGCGCACGGGTGTCGGTCCCGTAGTAGACCCGTGACGGGTCCGACCCCGCCCGGAACATCACGGCCATCAGCAATGCGGACGCGACCGCCGCCACCACGAACCCCCGTTGCAGCGTGACCAGCCGCGGCCGCCATCGCAGCACCAGCGCGACCAGGAACGGCCACAGCAGGTAGAACTGCTCCTCGATCGCCAGCGACCACATGTGCCGGAACGGTGACGGCACCCCGAACTGGTCGAAGTAGCCCTGGCCCGAGAACACGAACCGCCAGTTCGCGACGTAGCCGATGGTGGCGAACGCATCGCCCCGGATCCGGTTCAGCTGCGCGGGCGCGGCCACGAACGCCGCGTAGAGCGCGATCCCCACGAACACCAAGCCGAGTGCCGGCAGAAGGCGCCGCGCCCGGCGGACCCAGAACGCAGCCAGCGCGATCTTCCCCGTGCGCCCGAACTCCACGAGCAGCAGCGTCGTGATCAGGTACCCCGAGAGGACGAAGAAGACGTCCACACCCAGGTAGCCACCCCGCAGCCATCCGACGCTTCCGTGATACCCGAGCACGGCGAGCACCGCGACCGCACGGAGCCCGTCCAGCCCCGGCTCGTATCGGATGCGGCCTTCGGTCGCCATCTGCCGCGAGTCTGGCCGAGCCGAGTATGTGGCTCGGGTGCGCCTGGCGGCGTCTCAGACGTCGTCGACGGCGAAGGTGTCGCAGCGATCCACGTCACCCGACGAGAAGCCGCGATCGAACCAGCGCTGGCGCTGCTCCGAGGTGCCGTGCGTGAACGACTCGGGATCCACCCGTCCGGTCGTCTCGCGCTGGATGCGGTCGTCGCCCACGGCAGCCGCGGCAGCCAACCCCTCCTCGACGTCGCCCTCCTCGAGCAGATCCCGCTCGAAGGTGCTGTACGCCCAGATCCCCGCGTAGCAGTCGGCCTGCAGCTCCTGGCGTACCGAGAGCTCGTTCGCGTCGTCGGGATTTTGCTGCTGCTGGCGTCGGACGTCGGCGTTGATGCCGAGGACGTTCTGCACGTGGTGCCCGATCTCGTGCGCGAGGACGTACGCCTGCGCGAAGTCACCCGGCGCGTCGAAACGGTTGCGCAGCTCGCGGAAGAAGTCGAGATCGAGGTACACCTTCGAGTCGAGCGGACAGTAGAACGGCCCGGCTGCCGACTGCGCGAAGCCACAACCCGAGTCCACCGCCCCGGTGAACAGCACGAGCACCGCGTCCTCGTATTGTGCGTCCGCCCGCGTGAACTCCTCACGCCAGGTCGCCTGCACGTCGTCGAGGACGAACGACATGTAGTCCACGAGCTCGGCGTCCGGGTCGGGGGCGCCCGGAAGCGGCTCGCCCTGCGCGCTCGGGGCACCCGGCAGCTCGACATCGGGGCCGACCGGGAAGCCACCACTCCCCGACCCGCCACCCGAGAGCACGTCGCCGCCGTTGAGGAGCAGCAGCGCGACCATCACGACGATCCCGAGGGTCCCGCCCCCGAGGCCCAGGCAACCCTTCCCGCCCGTCGGGAGGTTGATCGGGAACGGCAGCCCGCCCAGGCCCCCGCCGCGCGCCGGGCCCTGCCCGCGCCGGTCCTCGATGTTCGTGCTGCGACGCCCGGGCTTCCAACGCACCATGTCAGTCCTGCATCCCGCTCAGACGGAGACCTTCGCGCGCCGCATGCGACGGAGCCAACGCCGGGTGCGGCCCGGCTCCAGCCAGCGGGCGCGCGCTGCCACCTGCACGACGTTCGTCATGACCTCGCCGAAGTGCGCGGGGTCCGCGAGCAGCCAGTTGTGGCCCCCGGGCACCGAGATCGTCGGGGCGTCTCCGAGCGCCTCGCACAGCGCCTCGACCGACGCGTCCGTGACGATGCGGTCGCGGGGCGACCACACCACCACGACCGGGAGACCACGGCGGTGCAGGACCTCGAGCTCGGTCGTGAGGTCGGCGTCGCGCGCGAGGCGAGCGGCGTGCACGAACGCCCGTGGGTCGAGGACGAGGTTCGGAAGTGCTTCCGAGATCACGACCGGGAGCACCTTGGCGAGCTGGATCGGCCGTCCGAGGTCGGCCGAGAAGTGCAGGCCCCAGTTCCACAGCGGACGGTCCGCCATGGCCGTGACGAGCTCGCCGTCGCGCGTCCAGTTGGCGCCACCGATCGCGTTCACGAGCACGAGGGCACCGACGCGGCGCGGATGGTCGTGCGCCGTGACGATCCCCACTCCGCCGCCGAAGGAGTGCCCGACGATCATCGCCGGCTCCGTGATCCCCATCTCGTCGAGGAAGGCCGCCACCCACGCCGCATACCCCTCGAGGTCGGCCTCGTCCTCGGGCAGCGCGGCCGTCCCGCTGAACCCTGGGAGGGCGGGCGCCAGGACGCGCACGCCGCTCGCCGCCAGACCGCGCACGGCGTCGCGGTAGGCGCGGTGGCTCAGACCCCAGCCGTGGAGGAACACCGCTGTGCGCCCCTCACCGGCTTCGAGGCAGGCGGCCGCCCGTCCGGCGACGCGGAGCCGACGCCACCGGACCCGGATCCGGCCCGGTTCGGTCGCCTGCGACTCGCTGCTCGCGGAGGTCGGGTCCATCGGCTCGCCCACGTCTCGACGGTAGGCGAGCGCAGATCCCGAAGAACGAACCGGTGCCGGTGACCTCAGGAGTACCGGATCTCCTTGCCGGCCGACGTGCCGTGGTGGGCCACCGCGTCGGTGAGGTCGGCGATCAGGTCGTCGACGGCCTCGGCGTGCACCGGCGACAGCATGAGATGCAGACCCGGAGGGTCGACGTTGCGGTTGAGGTTCCAGCCCTTGGCGTCCATCACGTCACCGACGGCGTACAGGTCGATGGTGTCCGAACGGAACGCCAGGACGGGCCCCACCGGATCGCCGACGACCTCGACGTCCGGTATCGCGTCGACGGCGCCACGCACCTTCGCCACGGTCTCCATGAGACCGCGCACGATCTCGGTGTATCCGTCGATGCCGAGGTGCGTGAGGACCGCCCACGCCGTCGCGATCGGCGCGGCCGGCCGCGCACCAGCCATCGCGGCCGAGCCGTAGAGGCCCGACGGCCACTGGTCGTAGACGAACGCCTGGTGGCCGAACCAGTCGTCGTCGCGGTGCAGCACCACCGACGCGCCCTTGGGGACGTAGCCGTACTTGTGGATGTCGGCCGAGATCTCGGTCACCCCGTCGACACGGAAGTCCCACGGGGGAACGTCGTGGCCCAGGCGTTCGAGGAACGGGAGGACGAAGGCACCGACGCACGCGTCGACGTGGCAACCGGCGCCGTGCTCCGCAGCGATCGACGCGAGCTCGGCCACGGGGTCCATGATCCCGTACGGGTAGTTGAACGCCGAGGCGATCACGACCGCGGTGTCGGGTCCGACGAGGTCGGCCGCCGCCCGCACATCGGCGCGGTAGTCGGCGTCGAGCGGGACGCGCACGACCTCCAACCCGAAGTAGTGCGCGGCCTTGGCGTAGGCCGGGTGGGCCGAGACGGGTGCGACGATCGTCGGGTGCTCGATGCCGCGAGCCTTCGCGCGCTCGCGGTTCACGAGCATCGACATGAGGATCGACTCGGTCCCGCCCGAGGTCATCGCGCCGCCCCCACCAGAGGGGACGTGGAGGAGTGCCCCGACGTGCTCGACGACGTCGGACTCGAGCGCCGCAAGCTCCGGGAACTTGAACGGGTTGAGCGCGTTCCCGAAGACGTAGCGACGGTGGACCTCCAGCATCAGGTCCTCGAGATCCTCTCGACCGGTCGGATAGACCAGGCCGAAGAGGCGTGAGCCGTGGACGTCGGGCTCACGGGCCTGCCGCCGGTCGAGG
Organism: Acidimicrobiia bacterium; assembly: GCA_046484625.1. GTDB lineage: Bacteria > Actinomycetota > Acidimicrobiia > IMCC26256 > PALSA-555 > DASUAO01. The sequence goes on along the minus strand of JAWOIO010000244.1, from coordinate 37,875 downwards.
TCGGCGAGGACCGCGGCCGCGTCCTTCCCCGCCGGGTCGATCACGGGAGCACGACGTCGGGGAGCGGGTGGCGGTAGAGCGCGGCCGCGTTCTCGTGGGTCATCATGCGGAGCTCGTCGACGGGGATGTGGCCCCAGACCTCCTCGATCACCGACTGGGTGTCGGGCCAGGTCCCGTCGCCGTGCGGGTAGTCGACCTCGACCATGATGTTCTCGACGCCGATCGTCCGACGGGTCTCGATCGTCGATGGGTCGTCGATCGTGCAGAACCAGAAGTTCCGCCGCAGGAGGTCGGCCGGGCGCAGGCCGCCGAACCCGTCGAGCGCATACCCCGATCGGTCGACGATGTTGTCGAGGCGGTCGATGAGCATCGCGACCCATCCGATGCCCCCTTCGGACATCGCGATCTTGAGCTCCGGGAACCGCACGGCCCATGCGGACCAGACCCACTCCGCGCACGCGGTGAGCGAGAGCTGACCGAACAGCGTCGCTCCGAGCTGGATCGGGGGGCATCCCGCGGGGAAGTCGGCCATGCCCGACGAGCCGACGTGCAGGCTGATCACCGTGTCGGTCTCCGCGCACGCGCGGATGATCGGCTCCCAGTACTCGTCGAAGATCGACGGGAAGCCGATGCGGTGCGGACGCTCGGGCAACGAGACCGTGGTGAAGCCCCGCGCCGCGTTGCGCCGGATCTCCTGCGCGCCCAGCTCGGGATCCGCGAGGTTCGTGATGCCGAGCGGGATGAACCGGTCCGGGTTCGCCCCCCACCACTCCTCGGCCATCCAGTCGTTCCACGCACACGTCACCGCGTGGCCGAGCGCACGGTCGGGCGTCTGCGAGTAGACCCGACCGCAGAACCCGGTGATCATCGACGGGAAGTTGAGCGACGCCCAGATCCCACCGACGTCCATGTCGCGCACCCGGGCGTGCGGGTCGTAGCAACCGGGTCGCATCTGGTCGAAGCGGAAGGGCTCGACCTTCACGGTCTCGGGGCGGCGACCGGCGACGGCGTTCTGGCCGACCTGGAAGTGCCGTTCCCCCTCGAACTCCCAGACCTCGTGGCCTTGCTCGGTCACGACGACCTTGGGGGCCCGCTCCTGGAGCGCGGCCGGGAGCCGGCCCTCGAACATGTGGGGCGGCTCGACGAGGTGGTCGTCGACCGAGATGACGGTGTAGCGGACGTCGCGTGGCTCGGGGTCCGGGAGGAACAGGTCGGGCGGGAGCTGCGGGGCGTCTGTCGTGGTGGCCATCCGGCCAATCTAGGACGTTGCCGGCTCCGGTCGCCTGAGGGTCAGGTCGTTGCAGGCCTCGCAGACCGACTCGGGGACGAGGCCGACCCGCATGAGCAGGGCGAAGACCTTGCACCCGAGGCAGTATCCGAACGCCGACTCCAGCGTCGCCGCGAACACGAGCATGCCGAGCACGACGGCGGCCGCATCAGCGGCCCCGCCGAGGTGGAGCAACGCCGCGGTCACCGAGAAGAGCACCCCGACCCCTTGGGCGAACTGCTTGGGCGGACCGGGGACGATCCGGGGCTCGACGGCGAGGTTCGGGGTCAGCACCTTCGTGACCAGCAGGCCGAGCGGGCTGAACCGGGGTCCCGCGGCCACGCGCGCCACGAACCCGTAGACGAGGGGGACGAGGATCCACCACTGGTCGAGGGCGAGGATCCCGACCGCCATGGCGACCACCCCGGCCGCGACCAGGCGTGCGGAGACCTCGTTGACGGTCTCGGGGAACGCGGTGAGCCGGCGGCGGGCGGGGGCGGTGATCGTGGCCACGGCACGACGCTACGCGTCGAAACCCGACCTGGCAAGTCGTATTTAGAGGGGCGCCCGGATCAGGCCTCGGGCCGATCAGCCCGTGCGATAGAGCTCGTCGTAGTGCTTGTACACCGGCTGGCCGTCGACGAGCTCGAGGAGGCGCTCCGCCCAACGTTGCGTCTCCGGACGGTCGTTGTTTCGTGCCGCCTCGTCGGCGGCCGGCACGTCGGGGTCGACGACGGCGAACTCGGCGACGATCAGGTACTCGCCGGGGCGCTCCCGGTCGGCCAGCAGATGGGTACCGATATACCCCATGATGTCGGCGTCGGCTTGCTGGCAGTCCCACTCGACGAGGGCGCGCACCAGCTCTTCCGGCTGGGTGCAACGAACCGCGATCGTCTGGGTGAAGTTCATGCTCATCCTGACCCTCCGTCACGCGAATCCGCGAAGCGCTGCTGGATCTCCGACATGCCGGCGCGATCGAACGTACCGGGCCACCCATCTCGTTCAGCCACTTCCGGCTTCGACGGGAGGCAGAGCACATCTCGAACCTCGTCGAGCGATCGCGACGCCAGCGCGTGGTAGTCGACCTCGAAGAGATCCATGCCGTACCGCTCGCAGACGACCTTCCCGCGCCGGATGGCATCCGCGATGCGCATGTCCATTCCCGGGGCCTGCAGGGTTCGCTCGCGCACATCGCGTTCGAAGAAGCCCGTCTCCTCGATGTAGCCCGTCTCGAAGAGCCCGATGAGCGTCGCCAGCCAGGCGAATCCCTTCGGATCTGGATCCGCCCGGCCGATGAGCGCGAAGACCTCCAGCTCGCCCCGGAGGTTGGTGCCGAAGTCGGCCAGGACATGGACGTAGTCGTGCTGCGCGAGGTACCGCGGGGCCCCACCGCGCGCGCCGGGGAGCTGGAAGCCGCGACCGTCGTACATCCTCCACACCGAATGCCCCAGGGTCCCTTCGGGGAGCTCCGCGTAGCCGCGCCAGCGCGCCTCCAGCGCCGGGTCGACCTCGGCCGGTGCGAAGGGATCCGCCGGTCCTCGAACCTGTGCCGAGTCGTAGTCGGTGGCCTGGAGGTGATCGACGAAGCCGCTGCGCTGCAGGTCCAACCACGCCAGCCCATGTGCGCCCTGCGCATAACGGCGGGCCACGCGGACGAAGCTGTCCTTGATCCCCAACGCCTCCGCGCATCGCGCGACCCGGACGGCGACATCGGGCGGCAAGGGCCGCAGCACGAGCTCGCCGAGCACCATGTGGTGCACGATGCGCTGGCGGTACTCCTGGTCGCGGTCTCGGAGCACCTCGGCCAGCTCGTCGGGACCCAGCGGATCGAGGCTCGAGTAGTCGATCTGGTACCCGGTCAGCGCGTCGGTCACCGCTCGCAGCAACGAGGCTTGCACCGGCATCAGCCCATCGGCCGGGGCCACTGCCGTCGCGATCCCACGCGCGACGAGGAGCACCTCCTCGCTGGTCGGCGGCGAGGCCACCCCCGCGTCACCATGCTCCGGTCGACTTGCGGTCATCTCGGCGCACTCCAACTAGTTCGAACGAGGGCATGATGCCTCGCATCCGCGGTTGCTGCCACCCCATCCGGATCGGTGCGAGCGCCGCCTCAGCCGCCGAGCGCCTCTTGGCCCCCGACGGCGGTGACCCCGCCGTCGACGACGATCGCGGCACCGTTCACGTACGCCGCCTCCTCGGAGAGCAGGAACCGCACGACGCGCGCGATGTCGTCGGGTTGTGCGAGGCGGCCGAGCGGGATCTTGTGCTCGAACGACGCCCGCGCCTCGGGTGTCGTGATCGTCGGCGCCAGCATCGGCGTCTCCACGTACCCGGGGCAGACCGCGTTCGCACGGATCCCGTCGGGACCGAGGCGATGGGCGAGGGACCGGGTGAGGCCGATGAGGCCGTGCTTGGAGGCGACGTACGACGGGATGAAGCCATGGCCGATGAGCCCCTCGATCGACGAGATCCCGACGATGGCCCCGCCCGGCCCCGCGTCGCGGAGCGTGGGGAGCAGCGCGCTGACGACGACCGCCTCGGCGCGGAGGTTGACGCCGAGCACCAGGTCCCACGTGTCGAGGTCGACGACGTCCTCGAGCGCGGGCCGGACGATCCCGGCGGCGTGCACGAGCCCCCCGATCGGGCCGAGTGCCTCCACCGAGGTCGCGACCGCGGCTGCCACCGCGCCCTCGTCGGTGACGTCGAGCCCGACGCCGATCGCCGCGACCCCGAGCTCGGCGCACGCGTCGGCAGTTGCGCGAGCACCTTCGCCGTCGACGTCCCAGGCCGCGACGGGACGGCCCACCTCGGCGAGCGACCGGCAGCAGGCCCGCCCGATCCCCGATGCGCCGCCCGTGACCACGATGCCGGTCCCTGGCTCTCCGAGTCGCTGCTGTGCCATGTGCCCCGCTCCTCTACCCGCATGCGTTCTCGTCGGCGGTGAGGTGCCATTCTGGAGCGTCGAAGGAGGTCGATGTGGACAGGGACCAAGCCGGTGACCTCGTCGAGTCGGGTGCGCTCGACCTGCTCGACGGCGATCTCTACGCGGGCGACCCGGAACCCGTCTACGCCTACCTGCGGTCGCATCGCCCCGTCTACTGGGATGCCACGAACGAGCTCTTCGGCGTCAGCCGGTACCACGACATCGTGGAGATCGAGAAGGATGCCGCGACCTGGGTGAACTCCGGTGGCTACCGCCCCAACATCGAGGCCGACGCCTCGATCATCGGGCTGGACGACCCGGTCCACACGGAGCGGCGGCGACTGGTCTCGCGTCGCTTCACGCCGCGGGCGGTCACGTCGCACGCCGACCTGGTCCGTGCCCAGGTCGACGATCTCATCGACGGCATCGCGTCCAAGGGCTCGGCCGAGGTCGTCGCCGAGCTCGCGGCGCCGTTGCCGGCCCGCATGATCGGGCACCTGCTCGGGTTCCCGCCCGACGCGACCGACGACCTCGTGCGGTGGTCGTCAACGACGATCGCCCTCGGCGGCGGTCCCCGCTACCTCACCGACGAGGGAATCCTTGCGGCCGCCGAGTACGGCGAGGCCGCGCTCGGCGTCGCCGCCGAGCGGCGAGGCTGTCCCGCCGACGACCTCCTTTCCGTCTGGACCCAGGCCGAGGTCGGTGGCTGCCCGCTCTCCGACGACGCCCTCGCGAGCGACGCGCTCCTCCTCCTCGACGGTGGCGCCGAGACCACGCGCACCGTCATCGCGAACGGGATCGACGCGTTCATCGGCCACCCCGACCAACGCGAGCTGCTGCGTCGGGAGCCCGAGCGTGTCACGGTCGCGGTCGAGGAGCTGATCCGGTGGACGACGCCCGTCCTCAACATGTGCCGCGTCGCGTCGAAGGACACCGCGATCGGCGATGTGGAGGTCAAAGAGGGCCAGCAGGTCGTCCTCATGTACAGCTCGGCGAACCGCGACGAGGACGTGTTCGCGGACCCGCAGCGCTTCGACGTCACGCGCCACCCGAACCCCCATATCTCCTTCGGCTTCGGGACGCACTTCTGCCTCGGTACGTCGCTCGCGCGGCTCGAGCTCCGCATCATGTTCGAGCAGCTCGTGTCCCGCCTCGACGACTGGGCCTACGCCGACGACATCGGCCCGCGCCGTCTCCCCAACGCTTTCGTGCGTGGCATCACCGAGTTCCCGATCACGTTCACCGCGATCAGCTGAGCTGATCGGTCGAGTCGCGCCAAGGCGACTCGGTCACTCGAAGCGAGCGCCCATCTCCCGCAGCGTGTCGAGCATGCGCTCGGGCGCGTTCAGAGCGGGTTCGCCCGGCTCGTATCGCACCGACGTGAGGTCGCCGGTGTACGCGAACGTCCCGAACCGCTCGTAGATCCCCCACGAGACCGGCGAGCGACGGTCGATGCCCACGTCGATGCCTTCGAACGGTGCCATGCCGAACAGCATCGGAACGCCCTCGAGCGTTCCCCTCGGTGCACCCTCGACCGACAGCGCGACGGACCAACATCCGTCCCCGGCCGCGTCGAGGTCGAGGGTGACGGCACCGGTCCCCCCCTCGAGCAGACCACCGGAGAGCGTCCGCATGCGTCCGCGCCCGTCGTTGTGCACGAAGACGAGCTCGTCGTCGAGGACGTAGAGCCCGTACCCCGCACCCTGGTCGCCGTGCGCGACGAGATACCCGTGGTCGCCGGGCGAGAAGTCGAGCGCGACCGAGATCCGACAGCTCCGGAACCAGAGCAGCTGGACCGAGCGCCACCGTTCGAGCGTCGGCGTGCCGGCCACGATCGTGACTGGCTTCGCGTAGACGTTGCTCCGCTCGGGACGGAGCAGGTACTTGAGCATCGCGCCCTCGTCGAGGGGGTAGATGCGTTGCTCCCACGCCGCGGCCTCCCACGCGTCGGCCAGCTCTTGGCGCAGCTCCGGGCGCTGGGCCGAGAGGTCGTGGAGCTCGTTCGGATCCTCGGCGACGTGGTACAGCTCCCACTCGTCGTCCGAGAACGGCGTCAGCGGCTGGTGCAGCGTCACGACCTCCCAGCCGTCGCGGTAGTAGCCGCGGTGTCCGATCTGCTCGGTGACCTGCTCGGGATGCGTGCTGGGACGATCAGCGTCCGCGAGCGTCGACACGAAGCTCGCGCCGGCGGGCGCCGCGAGCGAGACGCCGCCGCGCGTCGAGGGCATGTCGAGTCCGCAGAGGTCCAACAAGGTCGGCAGCACGTCCGTGACGTGCTGGTACTGACGGCGGAACGAGCCGTCGCCGATCTCCCCGGCGGGCCACGACAGGATGCACGGGACCGAGTGGCCACCGGCGTGCGTGTTGATCTTGTAGAGGCGGAACGGCGTGTTGCCGGCCATCGCCCACCCACGCGGGTAGTGCGGGGTGGTGGTCGGGCCACCGAGCTCGTCGATGCGCGCCGCGTCACTGTCGAGGTCATCGCCCTGGAGCAGGTGCACGTAGTACGCGCTCGTGCCCATCACCTCCCCCTCGCGCGACGCGCCGTTGTCGGACGTGAAGAGGATGATCGTGTTGTCGAGCTCACCGAGCTGGTCGAGGGCCTCCACGATCCGGCCCACGCTCTGGTCGAGGTTGTCGGCCATCGCGGCGTACACCGCCATGTGCCGGGCGAACAGCTCCTGCTCGGTCTCGCTCAGGTCGTCCCAGGGCAGCACCTCGTTGTTGGGCTCTGAGTTCCGGGGCGGGAGCGGGAGCCCTTCCGGGATGACCCCCAGCTCCTGCTGGCGCCGCCAACGCGACTCGCGGATCCGGTCCCAGCCCTCCCGGTACCGGTCCCGGTACTTGGCGAGGTCCGCCTCCTTCGCGTGCAATGGCGCGTGCACGGACCCGTGGGCGAAGTAGCAGAAGATCGGCTGCTCGGGGTTCGACGCCTTCCGCTCGCGCATCATCGAGATGGCGCGGTCGGTGAGGTCGTCGGTCAGGAAGTAGCCCTCGGGGTACTGGTCGACCTCCACGAGGGTGTTGTCCTCGACGAGCCGATGCGGGTGGTGCTGGTTCGTGAACGCGTCCAGGAACCCGTAGAAGCTCTCGAAGCCACGCTGGCACGGCCAGGAGTGCTTCGGGCCCGCCGCCGAGCAGTCGGAGTCCTTGGTGAGATGCCACTTCCCGAGCATCATCGTGCCGTACCCGTGGTCGCGGAACACCTCGGCCGCGGTCGCGACATCGGTCGCGAGCTCCATCGCATACCCGGGGAACCCCGCGTCGGAGTGCGCGACGGTGCCGACGCCGGCGCGGTGCGGATTCACACCCGTGAGCAGTGCCGCGCGCGTCGGTGAGCACATCGGGGCGACGTGGAAGTTGGTGTAGCGCATGCCGCGCGCGGCGAGTGCGTCGAGGTTGGGAGTCTCGATCTCGGAGCCGTAGCACCCGAGGTCGGAGTACCCGAGGTCGTCGGCGAGGATCACCACGACGTTCGGCGCACCCGGTGCCGGCGTCGGTCGTTCGGGCCACCAGCCCTGCGAGCCGGCAAACGTGCGCCCGACCGTGCCGTCGAAGTCCGGGTACGAGCGCGCCGATGCCATCTGGCCCAACCTATCGACGGTCCTGTAGGAAGGGGAACCGCTCACGGACCTCGGTCACCCGAGCGGCATCGACCTCTCCCACGAGCACGTGCTCGTCACCTCGAGAGGCTTCGCATGCCTCGCCGAGCGGGTCGACGATGGCGCTGTCGCCGGCGTAGTCGAGTCGGCCGCCCCGACCGACGCGGTTCACGCCCACGACGTAGGCCTGGTTCTCGATCGCTCGGGCCCGCAGGAGTGCTCGCCAATGCTCCCGGCGCTGCTCGGGCCAGTTCGCGACGACGACGTAGCAGTCGGTGGCACGCGCGAGCGTCCAGAACTCATCGGCGAAGCGGAGGTCGTAGCAGACGAAGAGGCTGGTCCGAACACCCTCGATGTCGACGGTGACGTGCCGCGCACCGGGGGCGAAGTGGTCCTGCTCGCGGGCATACGTGAACGGGTGGATCTTGGCGTAGCGGTGCACGGTCCCGTCGGGTGCGGCGAGGACGAGCTGGTTGTACGGGAGGGCGTGACCGACGGGTCGCTCCGGGAGCGAACCGCACACCCACATCCGGTGCTCGCGCGCCTGCTCGACGAGGAACCGGGTCGACGGCCCGTCCGACGGCTCCGCGACGCGCTCGGTGTCCATGGAGAACCCGGTGGAGTACATCTCGGCGAGGACCGCGAGCCGGGCACCTTCGGCTGCAGCCGCGCCGAGCATGCCCGCGAGGCGCGCGAAGTTGGCCGGCGGATCCTCCCAGACGATGTCGTGCTGGATCGCGGCAACCTTCATCGCGCCAACGCCCCGAGCCGGTCGATCGCGTCGTCGAGCACGGAGTCCCGCTTGCAGAAGGTGAAACGCACCAGCGGGCGGCCGGCGTCGACGTCGTCGTAGAACACGACGTTGGGAACCGCGACGACTCCGCAGCGCCCCGGGAGCGATCGACAGAACTCCATTCCATCGGACTCCCCGATCGATCGGATGTCCACCGTGAGGAAGTAGGTTCCTGCGCTCGGGAACACCTCGAGCCCTGTGTCGGCGAGCCCGGCGGCGAGGCGGTCGCGCTTGGCCCGGAGATCGGCCGCGAACGACGCGTAGTACGTGTCGTCGAGCGCGAGACCTACCGCGATGGCACGTTGGAACGGCGTCCCGCTCGCGTACGTGAGGTACTGCTTGGCGACCCGGACGGCGTCGACCATCGAGCGGGGTCCGCTGACCCACCCCACCTTCCACCCCGTGAACGAGAACGTCTTGCCGCCGGAGGAGATCGTGAGCGTGCGGTCTCGCATCCCGGGAAGCGTCGCGATCGGGATGTGCTCGCCGTCGAACACCAGGTGCTCGTAGACCTCGTCGGTCACCACGACGAGGTCGCGCTCGGCACAGAGGGCAGCCACCTGCTCGAGCTCCGTCCGGGTGAAGACCTTGCCCGTCGGGTTGTGGGGCGAGTTCAGCAGCACCAACCGGGTGCGATCCGTGACCGCGGCCTCCAGCTCGGCGATCGAGAAGGCGTACGACGGTGCTCGAAGGGTCACGACCCGCCGCTCGGCTCCGGCCATCGCGATGCACGCCGCATAGGAGTCGTAGTACGGCTCGAAGGTCAGCACCTCGTCGCCGGGCTCACAGAGCCCGAGCATCGTGGCCGCGATCGCCTCGGTGGCGCCCGTCGTGACGAGCACCTCGGAGTCGGGGTCGACCTCGAGGTCGTAGAACCGTCGCTGGTGCGCCGCGATCGCGTGTCGGAGCTCCGGGATCCCGCTCCCGGGCGGGTACTGGTTGTGCCCCGCGCGGATCGCGTCGATCGCGGCGTCGCGCACCTCCGCCGGTCCGTCGGTGTCGGGAAAGCCCTGCCCGAGGTTCACGGCGCCGGTGGTCGCCGCGAGCGCGGTCATCTCGGCGAAGATCGTCGTCCCGAACCCGTCGAACCGTGCGGCGAGCGCCATCGAGGCGATGCTACGACCCGAGGGTCCCCGATCGGCCGGTACGCTCGACGCCGCCAGCGTTCCCGGAACGACCGCTGAGGAGCCGTGATGGAACCAACTTCCCGCAATTTGGCTTCCCGCAATTTGGCTTCCCGCAATTTGGCTTCCCGCAACCGGGCCACGAGCAGCCCGGCCCCGAGCAGCTCCGGATCGGGGCCGTACGAGACCCGGGCGGCGACCATGGCCGCCTTCGGCGCACACGTCTCCCAGGGAAAGGTCGACGCCTTCGAGGCACTCGGGATCGACATCGTCCTCGGCCGCCGCGAAGGACCGTACTTCTGGGACGCGTTCGACGGTCGACGCTTCACCAACTGCCACTGCAACGGCGGCGTGTTCAACCTGGGGCACCGCAACCCGCGGATCGTCGACGCACTGCGCGGGGCGATCGACGACGACGAGATCGACGTCGGGAACCACCATCTCGTGTCGGGGTACAAGGCGCGGCTCGCGGCCCGCCTCGCCGCGACGACCGGGGGCCGGTGCCCCGGCGTCGTGTTGACGCCTTCGGGATCAGAGGCGGTCGAAGTCGCGCTCAAGACGGCGATCGCCGTCACCGGACGCACCAAGGTCGTGTCGGTGCACGGTGCGTATCACGGGCACACCGCGTTTGCCGCGATGGCAGCCGACGCCAAGTACCACGAGCCGTTCGGCCTCGACGTCGAGGGATTCCACCACGTCGCGTTCGACGACCTCGCCGCCATGGATGCCGCGATCGACGACCACACCGCCGCAGTGATCCTGGAGACGGTGCCCGCCACCCTCGGGATGGCGATGCCGAGCGAGGGATACCACGCGGGGGTCCAGGCGCTGTGTCGCGAGCGCGGCGCGATGTTCGTCCTCGACGAGGTGCAGACGGGCCTCGGGCGCAGCGGGATGCTCTGGTGCCATGAGCACGACGGCGTGGAGCCGGACGCGATCGTCACCGGCAAGGGCCTCGGTGGGGGCCTGTACCCCATCTCCGCCACCGTGATGACGAAGGAGATGCACCGCTTCTACGACGACGAGCCCTTCGTCCACGTGTCGTCCTACGGCGGCTCCGACCTCGGGTGTGTCGTCGCGCTCGCGGTGCTCGACCAGATCGAAGAACCCGGATTCCTGGACCGTGTCGAGGACGTGGGCCTCTTCCTCGAGAAGGAGCTCGCGTCGATGCCGTTCGCGGTCCGGCGCCGCGGGCTCTTCATGGGGCTCGTCTGGCCCGACGAAGGCGCGGGGATCCTGGGGGCGAAGGCGTGCATCGACGCCGGGATCTTCGCCGTCTTCGCGAACAACGACACCTCGGTCCTCCAGTTCCTCCCTCCGCTGGTCCTGACCGACGAGCAGGTCGAGGAGCTGGCGAGCACCGTGGCGGTGGCGCTCTCGTGAACACCGCTCGTGGGCGCGCATCGTGACCACGACCCTCGACCTCGAGGCGCTCGACGCCGCGGTCGAAGCCGCGCTGGCGACTCGCGACGAGACCGCCCTGCACGTCCTCGGGTACGGCGAGATCAGCACGGTCCTCGCGTGGCCGGGCCCCGAGGGCCCGTTCGCCTGCAAGCGACTCCCGACCTTCGACGACGAGGCGCGCTTCGACGCGTACCGAGCCGTGTTCGACGCGTCGATCCAGACGCTCGCCGAACGCGGCCTCGACGTGCACCCGACCTCGCTCGAAGGCCTCCCCCGCGCCGACGGGACCATCGCGGCGTACTGCGTGCAGCGGGTGCTCCCGAAGCCCTCGATGGCCCCCGAGCAGCTGCGGCGATCCGACGTCCACGAGGGTCGAGCGCTGCTCCGACGGATCGCCGACACCATCGGCGCGGTCGTCGACGACCACGTCGGTCTCGACGCCCAGCTCTCGAACTGGGCCGTGGTCGACGACGCCCTCGTCTACCTCGACGTCACCACACCGTTGCTCCGCGACGATGCGGGCGCCGACCTGCTCGACACCGAGCTGTTCCTCGCCTCGATCCCGGCGGCGTTGCGCCCCATCGTCCGCCGGTTCGTGCTGTCCTCGATCCTCGACACCTACTTCGCGGCAAAGCCGATCGCCCTCGATCTCGTCGGGAACCTGCACAAGGAGCACCTCGACCGCTGGGTGCCCGAAGCGATCTCGATCTTCAACGCGCGCTTCGACCTGGCCCTCACCGAAGCGGGGGTGAGCAGGTACTACCGACGGGACGCGCGCTTGTGGGGATGGATGCAGCGGGTCCGGCGCCTCGACCGCGCCTGGCAGCGAGGTGCCCGCCGCCGTCCGTACCCGATCCTGCTCCCCGGACCGGTCGAGCGCTAGCTGTTCCCGGTCCGCGCGAGCGACGCCGGCGTTCGCAGGAGGTGCTCGACGTCCTCGGCCGGTCCCGGACGGCAGTACCAGTAGCCCTGTGCGCCGTCGACGCCGAGGCTCGCGAGTCGCTCGTGCTGGTCGGCGCGCTCGACACCCTTGGCCACGACGCGCTTCCCGGTGCCGTGGGCGAGCGCCACCACGGCGGCGCAGATGCCGGCATCGATCGTCCCGTCCGCGACCCCCGCGACGAACGACCGGTCGATCTTCAGGAGGTCGAACGGGAGGTCGCGGACGTGGACGAGGCTGGAGTACCCGGTCCCGAAGTCGTCGATCGCGAGCCGGATGCCGACGGCTCGGAGCGCGCCGAGGCGGGTCGCCGCCAGCGACGTCGATCCCGCCTCGTCGCGCTCCATCAAGCTCGACTCGGTCATCTCGAGACAGAGCCGCCCCGCATCGATGTCGTAGCGGTCGAGGAGCCCGGTCACGACGGCCGGAAGAGACGGATCGAAGAGCTGGGCCGGCGCGACGTTCACCGCGACCACTCCGGTCGCGATCCCGGCATCGTCCCATCGCCGGATCGCCGCGAGGGACGCATCGAGGACCCAGCCGCCGAGCTGGTTCGCGAGCCTCGCTTCCTCGGCCATCGGAAGGAAGCGCGCGGGGAGCATCAACCCGTGCTCGGGGTGCTCCCAGCGGACGAGCGCCTCCACCCCGCAGGGCTCGGCGCTCGGCATCCGAACGAAGGGCTGGAAATGGACCCGGAGTGCGCCGCCGCGGGGATCACCGTCGAGCACGCGCCGCAGCAGGTCGGCGAGCTCTCTGCGCTCGGCGATGGGGAGCGGGTGAGGCCGGACCTCGCCACGACGCCGGAGCTTCGTCGCGTACATCGCGTCGTCGGCGCCGGCGAGCAGCTCCTCGGGGTCCTCGGAGACGGCGCCGTCGACGCAGCCCACGCTCGCGAACACCTGGAGCGTCAGACCATCGATGTTGACCGGGTCGCCGACGACGGTCTCGAGTCGATGAGCCAACACCTCCGCCGACCCGGGGTCGAGGTCTTCACACACGACGACGAACTCGTCACCGCCGAACCGGGCGACGAAGTCGCCGGGACGGACCGCGTTGCGCAACCGCCGAGCCACGTGCGTGAGCATCCGATCCCCGGCGTCGTGGCCGTGGAGATCGTTGATCGCCTTGAAGCGATCCAGGTCGAGGAAGCAGACGAGCAAGCGCTCCGGATCGGCGGCGGCACGGATCCGCGACCGGCGGAGATGGTCGATCAGCCGGGTTCGGTTGGCCAGCCCGGTCAGTGCGTCGTGGGCGGCGAGGTGCTCGAGCCGATCCTCGAGGTCGCGTCTGGTCGAGATGTCGTGCGCGGAGATCACCAGGCCCGAGACGACCGGGTCGTCGAGGAGGTTCACGACCGAGATCTGATACGGGATCGCGCGCCCGTCTCGATGGCGGAGCTCGAGCTCGAACACCCTCGTTCCCTGGTGCTCACGAGCCGCGCGGATCTCGGCGTTCGCTCGCTCGTGTTGTGAGGTGGCGACGAAGTCGACGAGCCAGGAGCCGACGACCGCGCTCGGGTCGAGACCGAGCTGGCGCGTGAGGGCACCGGAGACCGACTGGATGAGCCCGTTCGAGTCGGACAGCATCATGATCGTCGCCGAGTTCTCGACGAGGCGACGGAACCGTTCTGGCTCGTCGGCCGCGACCTCCCATCGACGTCGCTCGGTCAGATCCCGGAGCGTGGTCACGATCCGAGGACCGTCTGGTGTCGTCATCGTCCGCCCGATGAGCTCCACGAGCCGCCAGGTGCCGTCCGCGACGCGCACGCGCAGCTCGATCGGGGTTCCGACCCCCGCGCGCTTCTGGACCTCTTCGAGCGATGAGAGCACGAGGGCGACATCTTCGCGGTGCACCAGCGCGAGAGGAACCTCTCCGATCCACTCCTCGCGTGTCACACCGAAGAACTGGACCGCCGCGAGGTTCGCATCGACGACGCGCAGCTGGTCGTCGACGATCACCACCGGGTCCGGGATGGCGTCGAAGGGCCTGGTGGCCGTCACCGCCTCGCGTGTCGGGGCGGGGCCGGGCTCGCTGGTGATGCTCATGCATCATGTGTCTCGGCACTGCGGGTTCCGCCCTCAACCCCCAGTTCCCGCCCGGCCCCACGCATGTCCGAGTACGTTCCGGGCGATGCCCAGGAACGAGCACGCCATCCAGTGACGGAGAGTGGTCGGATCACGGAGGAGGGGCTCCGCCGTCTGCGGTCCCGCATCGGCGTCCCGGAGCCCCACACGGCGCCGCCCCGCTACCTCCGGGCCGACACCGACGCGTTCCGTCACGTGGCCGAGGCGTACGGCGACGACAACCCGATGTGGTCCGATCCTGAGCACGGGAAGACGACCCCCTGGGGCGGGCCGATCGCACCCCCCGCGCTCGTCGGCGGCGACTCGCTCATCGGGGAGGACGAGGTCGCGGAGGTGGCCCCCGAGCATCGGGAGCTGCTGAAGGGGGACCCGCTCCGGGGCGTCCACGCGTTCTACGCCGCGAGCGGCCGCGAGTGGTGGGCGCCGCTGCCGCCCGGACAGCGCGTGCTCAGGCGCAACGCGTTGGTCGCGGTCGAGGACAAGGCCTCCCGATTCGCCGGGCGGGCCATCCACGAGTGGACCGCACAGGTGTTCCGAATCGCGGGCGGGCCGTTGCTCTCGGCCCAGTACCGCGACATGGTCCGCACCGAGCGGACCGAGGCGCGGGCTCGAGAGAAGGAAGCGGCTCGGGAGCCCTACCAGTGGTCGGATGCGGAGCTCGCCGAGATCGACGCGCAGTACGCACGGGAGACGCCGCGGGGCCGGGAGCCGCGCTGGTGGGAGGACGTCGAGGAGGGCGACGAGATCGGTCCCCTCGTCAAGGGACCGCTGACCGTCACCGACATGGTGTGCTGGCACACGGGCATGGGCATGGGCATGTACCACGTCCGTCCGCTTCGGCTCGCGTGGGAGAACCGCACGCGGATCCCGCGCTTCTACCACCGCGACGAGCTCGGGATCCCCGACGTGCTGCAGCGGATGCACTGGGACCCCGCGTACGCACGCAAGATCGGCAATCCGACGACGTTCGACTACGGACGGATGCGCGAGACCTGGCTCATCCACCTGTGCACGGACTGGATGGGCGACGACGCGTGGCTCTGGCGCCTCGACTGCGAGTTCCGCAAGTTCAACTACGTGGGTGACGTGCACTGGATGCGCGGACGGGTGACGCGAAAGGTGCTCCTCGAGGACTCCGGCGATGACGGCCCCCGCTCCGCCGTCGAGCTCGAGATCTGGGGCGAGAACCAGCTCGGCGACGTCACGACTCCCGGCCAGGCCACGGTGCTGCTCCCCAGCCGCGAACATGGGGCCGTGCGACTTCCCGATCCGCCCGGACATGCCACCGACCTCCAGGGGGCACTCGACGCGATCGCGGCCCGCTTCGCGAGCGACGAGATGCAGACGCCCCGATGAGCTACGACGCGGTTCCCGGACTGCTGACGTCACTCGATGACGGTCTTCTCGTGCTCACCATCGATCGTCCCGAGAAGCGCAACGCCGTCGACGACACCGCGGTCAGGGCGATGGTCGCCCATCTGGAAGTGGCGAACAACGACGAAGCGGTGCGCGCCATCCTGCTCACCTCGAACGGCGACGACTTCTGCTCCGGCTTCGACATCCTCGGTCGCAACGCCGATGCGGACGCGCCGCGTCCTCGCGTGGGGAGCATCCAGCGGCGGCTTCCGGTGCTCTCGCACCGCGCGATCGCCCTGCTCCTCTCGACCCAGGTCCCTGTGGTTGCAGCAGTACGGGGATGGGCCGCCGGTCTCGGACTCCACCTCGCGCTCGCGGCCGACTTCTGTGTCGTGGCACGGGACGCTCGACTGTGGGAGCCGTTCGCGACCCGTGGGTTCACACCCGACAGCGGCGGGACCTGGCTCCTTCCCCGGCTCATCGGCGTCGCCCGGGCCAAGGAGCTCCTCATGCTCGGACGGGAGGTGTCGGGCGAGGAAGCTGCCGGCTGGGGAATGGTGCACGCGGCCGCCCCGGCCGCCGAGGTCGACGCGACGGCAATCGCGCTGGCCCGACGCCTGGCCGACGGTCCGACCGTCGCGCTCGGCCTGACGAAGTGGCTCGTCCACGAGGGTGCCGGACTCGATCTCGAGCGCCATCTCGCCAACGAGGCGTTCGCCATGGAGCTCTCTTCGCGCAGTACCGACTTCCGGGAAGGGATGCAGGCGCTCCGCGATCGACGCGACCCCGAGTTCGATGGCCGCTGAACCAGAGGACGGCATCCTCCTCCAGGTCGACGACGCCACGCTCGAGGCCGAGGTCGCGGCCGCGACGCGCCGATGGATCGAGACGCACGTCCCCGAGGCCTGGCGTCGCGCGGCTCCACGAGGGATCGGGGCGATCCGTTCCGTCCGCACACGCGCCGAATACGAAGAGTGGTACCCGGTGTTCGGACGATCGGGCATGGTCGCACCGACCTGGCCGGTCGCCTACGGCGGCCTCGGAGTCGACCAGGGACGCGCCCGAATCATCGAGGCCGAGCTCGCGCCGTACAACCTCGGGCGCCTCAACCCACTCGGCCTGAACCTCTGCGCACCGGCGCTCTTCGCCCACGGCACCGAGGCGCAGCGCGTGCGCTACCTCGGCCCGATCGTCCGCAACGAGGAGCGGTGGTGCCAGCTCTTCAGCGAGCCGGGCGCGGGGTCCGACCTCGCATCACTCGCCACCCGCGCGGTCCGCGACGGCGACGGCTGGGTCATCACCGGGCAGAAGGTCTGGACGACCTGGGCACACGTCTCGGACTGGGCCGTGCTGCTGGCGCGCACGGATCCCGACGTCCCGAAGCGAAAGGGCATCACCTACTTCCTCCTCGACCTACATCAGCCCGGGGTCGAGGTGCGACCTTTGCGGCACCTCACTGGTGAGATCGACTTCAACGAGGTCTTCCTCGACGGCGCGGGCGCGCACGACGACCAGCGGGTCGGGGCCGTGAACGACGGGTGGCGCGTCGCCGGCTCCACGCTCGCGTCGGAGCGCCAGATGGTCGCCGGAGCCGGGTCGGGAGGCGTCGACCGCATCGGGGGCTCGGGGGTGGAGCGTGCACTCGAGCTCGCGACGGAGCGCGGCTCCGCGACCGGCCCCGTCGTCCGCCAGCGCCTCGCCGGACTCCTCGGCGAGGAGCGGATCCGCTCCGTCACCAACCAGCGGGTGCGCGGCCAGCTCGCGGTCGGGAGGTCGCCGGGCCCCGAGAGCAGCGTCGGCAAGGTGCACTCGGGCGACCTCAACCAGCGCCTCCAGGTGGCGACCGTCGACCTGCTCGGCCCGGACGCGATGGCCTGGGACGGCGACGCGACCGCGCCGTATCCCGACTCCCTCCGTCACGAAGTCCACGGGATGCTGCGGAGTCGGGCGAACACCATCGAGGGCGGGACCAGCGAGGTCAACAAGAACATCGTGGGCGAGCGGGTGCTCGGGCTGCCGCGCGAGCCCGACCCGTGGGACGGGCGTCCGTGGGACGAGGTTCCCAGATCATGACGAGGCGATCATGACGAGGCGATCATGACGAGGCGATCATGACGAGACGAACGTGACGGGCGACTACACGCGGCTGCAGGTCCGTCGCGAGGGGCCGGTCGGCTGGCTCGTCTTCGACCGGCCCGAGGCCGGCAACGCGATGGACGCGACCATGTTCGACGAGCTCGAGCGGGCGTGGGACGAGCTCGCCTCCGACCCCGAAGTCCGCGTCATCGTCAACACCGGCGAGGGTGCCGCGTTCCAGACCGGCGTCGACGTCGCGCAGCTCGCGAAGGACAAGGAGGCACTGCGTGTGCACTCCCGCCGGACTCGGGACGCGACCCTCCGGTTCACCGCGTGGCACTGCCAGGTCTGGAAACCGGTCATCGCGGCAGTCAACGGCGTCTGCGCGGGAGGCGGGCTGCATTTCGTCGCGGACGCCGACATCGTGATGGCGGCATCGGACGCGACGTTCGTCGACCCTCATGTGTCGCTCGGGCAGGTCGTCGCCTACGAAGGGATCGCGCTCGCTCGCATGTCACCGATGGAACCCGTCCTCCGCGCGGCACTTGTCGGAAGGTTCGAGCGGATCGATGCCTCGCGGGCGCGCCAGCTCGGCATCCTGAGCGAGGTCGTCGATCCCCCGGCCGGGCTCCGGGCGCGTGCGCAGGCGTTGGCCGAGAAGGTCGCGAAGAACTCCCCCGCCGCAATGGCGGCGACCAAGCGCGCGCTGTGGGGTGCGCTCGAATCGGGGCTCACCGATGCGAGTCGAGCCGGTGCGGGCGAGCTCACGTCCATGTGGGGTCACCCTGACCAGGAAGAAGGACCGCTCGCCTTCGCCGAACGGCGCGCGGCTCACTGGCAGGTCATCGAACGATGAACGGAGCGAGCATCCATGGGTGAGTACGAGCACCTGATCGTCGAACGACACGGACCGGTGGGCTGGCTCATCAACAACCGTCCCGACGCCTTGAACGCGATGAACGCGAAGATGCGCGACGAGTTCGCGGATGCCTGGCTCGAGCTCGACAGCGATCCCGACGTCCGGGTGATCGTCCACACCGGTGAGGGCCGCGCCTTCCAGACGGGCGTCGACGTCGCCGAGATCGCATCCGACGGCGTCGGGATGCAGCGATACCGCGACTCGGTCGAGCGGTTCGACCTCCACTTCACCGCCTGGCACCAGCGCGTCTGGAAGCCGGTCATCACCGCAGTGAACGGCATCTGCTGCGGCGGCGGCTTCCACTGGGTGGCCGACGCCGACATCGTGATCGCCGCGTCGGACGCCGAGTTCTTCGACCCGCACGTCTCCATCGGGCAGGTCGTCTCGCTCGAGGCGATCGGCCTGATCCGCAAGATGCCCGCGGAGGCCGTGATGCGGATGGCCTTCGTGGGTCGCTACGAGCGCATGGGTGCGGAGCGGGCGTACGAGCTCGGGATGATCAGCCAGATCGTCGATCCGCCGGGGGATCTGCGGACCCGGGCCCAGGAGCTGGCCGAGAAGATCGCCAAGAACTCGCCCGCGGCGATGGCGGCCACGAAACGCGCCCTGTGGGGCGCGCTCGAGCACGGGCTCTCCGATGCGTGTCGAGCCGGTGCGGCCGAGCTCACGTCGATGTGGGGCCACCCGGACCAGGAAGAAGGACCGCTCGCCTTCGCGGAGAGGCGCGACCCGCGGTGGCTGGCACCCGGGGCATCTCCCACACGGTGACCGGCCGGTCGCGATGAACGCTCTCACCGACCTCCTCCTGGAGCCGGGACCGGACGCGCACCCCACGGACGTCCTCGTTCATGACGCGGACGGAACGACGACGCGCACCGCGCTCACCGAGTCCGTACTGGAGCTGCGCGACGCACTCGCAGGTGCCGGCGTCGCTCGAGGGACCGCGGTCGCGGTGATGCTCGGCAACCGGGCCGAGACCGTCGCGGCGCTCTTCGGCGTCTGGGCCCACGGTGCGGTCTACGTCCCGGTCAACCCACGGCTCACCGACCGCGAGATCACCCTCCTCCTCGACGCCGTGACCCCCGCGGCCCTCGTCACGACAGCATCCGCTTCAGGACGGTTCCCACAGCTCGCGATGACGAGCGCCGCGGGGTTCGCGGTCGGCGTCTCCTCCGGCCCCGCCCGCGCCTACGACCCGGACGTGGCCCTGGTGCAGACGACGTCGGGGACCACCGGCCCCCCGCGGCCGGTTCCGCTGCGCCACTCGCAGATCCTTGCCCTGCTCGACGGCGTCATCACGACGGTCCGGTCGAGCGGGCCCTCCGACGCCGCGCGACCACCGATGGCGAACCTCGTTCCGGTCTCCCTCTCCTTGTGGGCCGGGATCTACACCGTGTGCTTCGCGTTCCGTGTCGGCGCGCCGGTCGTGCTCATGGACCACTTCGACCCGATCGAGCTCGCTCGACTCGTCGCCGAGCACGAGATCCGCTCGGTCGTCCTCCCTCCTGCTGCGATCGCGATGTGCTGCGACGAACCGGAGCTCAGCTCGCTCGCGCCCCTTCGCTATGTCCGCAGCATCACCGCGCCATTGTCACCGTTCCTCGCGCGCCGGTTCTTCGACCGCTTCGGCGTCGCAGTGCTCAACGGGTACGGCCAGACCGAGCTCGGTGGCGAGGTCGTCGGGTGGAGTGCGGCCGACTGGCGCGAGTTCGGCGGGACCAAGCTGGGTGCCGTCGGCCGACCGCACGCCGACGTCGAGCTCCGGACCGACGAAGGTGGCGAGCTGTGGGTGCGGACTCCGTCGTCTGCATCGTCGGCGGGCTTGGGCGACCGGATGGACGCCGACGGCTGGCTGCGCACCGGCGACCACGCCCGGATCGACGAGGACGGGTTCGTGTGGATCGAGGGTCGGGCTTCGGACGTGATCAATCGGGGTGGGCTGAAGGTCTTCCCCGCCGAGGTCGAAGAGGTCCTCGCCACCGCTGCGGGCGTACGCGAGGTCGCGGTCGTGGGGATCCCGGACGCGCGTCTGGGTGAGGTTCCGGTTGCCTTCGTCGTCGGCGCAACCGACTCGGACGCCCTGGAGGCGCACTGCCGCGAGCACCTGGCGCCCTACAAGGTCCCGGCGCGGTACCTCGAGGTCGCGCGCCTCCCACGGAACGAGGTGGGCAAGGTCCTGCGGGCCGAGCTGGCACGCTCGGTCAGCCCTTGAGGCGACGTTCCACTTCGCGGTCGTGGTCCCGCTCTGCGAGCTTCTTCAGCGTCCGGAGCTGCTTGCGCATCATGACGAGGTCGCCGAGCGGCGGCACGTGGCGCATCAGGCGCGCGAACCGGGGGTAGGTCACCACCACCTTGGCGACGATGCGCGACCCCTCGTCGGCTCGGGGGGTGATCCGGTACGTGATGCCAACGTCTCCGAACACCGACTTCTTCGCGTGGAGCGTCAGTGACTCGTCGGGCTCGAAGCCGGCGACCACGAAGAAGACCATCGCGCGCTGGCCGAGCGCGAGGTCCTCGAGTCCGGGAGTGATCTCACGGGGGCTGCGGCGACCCCAGTTGTCGATCCAGTCGTAGCTGTAGGGGGCGACGCGCAGCTGACCGAGCCAGCGAAACACGAGCGGCGCCGGCGCGTCGACGTCAATCGCCCGGAATGCCGACTGCTCCGGCTCGGGCATCAGGTCGTCACAGGGGTACCCGGCCACACGTTCGGCCTCGGTCTCGCCCCAGCTGTACCCGAGTCGCCGCACGGGAGCGCCTCGCTTCGACGTCATGCCCATGTCCGGACCATATCGAGGATCGCGTCGGCATCGGGTCCCTCACCGCGCAGCGACGTGGTCCGCCACGGGACCCGACGCGCCGCGACGAGGCAGAGCTCGTAGGCATCGCCCGTGATGACATTGGGTGCGTCGCCCTCGGGAGCGAGGTCCCACGGCGTCCCGTCGGGTCCGGTCAACCGGAACGCCACCGGCGCCGGTGGCGTGCCGCCCTCACGCTCGAAGGCGTACGGCACGGTGCGCCAGGCCAGTCGTGCGATGTGCCAGATCCGCTCGGGTGGCTCCAGCTCGACGTCGAGTCCGGCGGCGACGTCCTGGGTGTGGATCCACGTCTCGGCCAGGCGCGTGGTCGCGAGGGTGCGCGCCGCCATGTCGCCGGCGACCCATCGGACCCGGGTGTGGGGATCGAGGTGCAGCAGTGCATCGCGGAGCGCAGCCGCGCTGCGGCGCCAGCGATCGTGGATCGCCCTCGGCTCCGACGCTCGCTCGCTCGCGACGAGCCGCTCGACCGCGTCGTCGACCGACCCCGCCGCCGCATCCCCTCCACCCAGCGCGTCGATGGTCTCGGAGAAGCGCCCGGCCGCGCTCGCGCTCGCGATCTCGTCGGACTGCGCCAGGTGCAGGACGACCGCCGCGACGTCCCATCCTTCGCACGGCGTGGCGTGCCGCCAGCCGTGGTCGTCGAGTCCGTCCACGAGGCTCGCGAGCTCGTCGTGCTGCTCGGCGAGTGCACTCACGATCGCCTGCATCTGGCAACCTCCGCGACCGATCGTACGAGGAGCTGCGCTCGACCTGCGGGCAGTCGGCGGTTGCGACCCCGACACCGGGAATGGTCGACTCCTCTGATGGCCCGTCCCCAGTCGCTCTCGGCGGCACAGGCGCGGCGGATCACCCTCGCAGCGCAGGGGTTCGCCACACCCCGCCCGAGTGGGCGCATCACCCGTCGCCACCTCCGTGCCGTCTTCGAGCGCCTGGGTCTCATCCAGATCGACTCCGTCAACGTCTTGGTCCGGAGCCACTACCTCCCCCTGTTCTCGCGACTCGGCCCCTACGACCGGGCGTTGCTCGACCGCTTCGCGTACGTCGACCACGAGGCGTTCGAGTACTGGGGTCACGAGGCGTCGTTGATCCAGGCCGATCTGCACCCTCTGCTCCGGTGGCGGATGGCGGGCGACCACCGATGGTCGGGAATGCGCGACCACGCGGCGGACAAGGCCGACGCCCATTTCGACGCGCTCCATTCCGCGGTGGTCGAACGCGGCACGGCGAGCGCGGGAGACCTCGAGAAGGGTGCGACCAAGAAGGGGCCGTGGTGGGGGTGGGGCGACACCAAGCGATCGCTCGAGCACCTCTTCTTCGTCGGTCGCGTCGGTGCGGTGCGGCGTCCGAACACCTTCGAGCGCGCCTACTGCGACCCGGCCGACGTGATTCCTGCCGCGGTGCTCGAACGCGCCACCCCCGATCGCCACGACGCGATGGTGGCCCTGCTCGAACGGTCCGCCCGTGGGCACGGGGTCGGGACCGCGAAGGATCTCGGCGACTACTTCCGCCTCCCGATCAAGGAGGTCCGACTGCTCCTGGAGGAGATGGCCGACGACGGCGTCGTCGAGCGCGTCACGGTGGAGGGCTGGAAGGATCCGGCCTACCTGCACCCCGACGCCCGTCTCCCCCGCTGGATCCGCGCCAGTGCGCTCGTCTCGCCGTTCGACTCCGTCATGTGGGAGCGCGACCGCGTCGAGCGGATCTTCGGCTTCACCTACCGGATCGAGATCTACGTCCCGAAGCCCAAGCGCGTGTTCGGGTACTACGTGCTCCCGTTCCTGCTCGGCGATCGCTTCGTCGCTCGGGTCGACCTCAAGGCCGACCGCGCGGGGTCGCGGCTGCTCGTCCAGTCGGCCTGGGCCGAGGCCGGGGTCGATCACGACGAGGTCTCCGACCACCTCGCCGACGAGCTCCGCACGATGGCGTCGTGGCTCGGGCTCGACGACGTGGCGATCCAGCCACGAGGAGATCTGGCCCCGGCACTGCGCGCCCGGCCTGGCTGAACCAGGCCGGTCTGAGAAGGACCTCCGGCCCTGGCGCGACGACAGGAGGTCGTCGATCGTGGGGGTGACAGGAGGTGGCCCATGCAGATGGACGACGAGAGCGTCACGACCGAGTACCTCGACCTGGACGGCGACGGGGTTCCCGATGCGGTCCGGACGACCCAGACCCGGGGCATGGATCTCGACGGCGACGGCGTCGACGACATCGTCGAGGTGACGACCGAGGTCGACAGCGGGATCGGCGACGACGGCAGCCCCAGCACCATCGAGATCGTCGACGTCATCGAGATGTGACCCGTGAGACGCGTGACTGAGCGGCGGTTCCGCGACCGACGGGAAGCGGGACGACGACTCGCCGGGGCACTTGCCGCGTACGCAGGTCCGGACGTGGTGGTGCTCGGGTTGCCACGTGGCGGCGTACCCGTCGCGGCCGAGGTCGCGGACGCGCTCGGCGCGCCCCTGGACGTGATCGTGGTCCGCAAGCTCGGCGTGCCCTCCCAGCCCGAGCTCGGGATGGGCGCGATCGGCGAAGACGGCGTCCGCGTGCTCGACCTCGAGATGGTCCGGCGCGCCGGGGTGACCCCAAGCGCCGTCGAAGTGGTCGAGCATCGAGAGCGCGCCGAGCTCGAACGTCGGGTCCAACGGTTCCGTGGCGATCGTCCTCCGGTGCCGATCGAGGGACGCACGGCGATCATCGTCGACGACGGGGTCGCGACCGGCGGCACGGCACGCGCCGCGGTCCAGGTCGCGCGCGCACACGGAGCGGCGCGCGTCGTGCTCGCGGTGCCCGTCGCCGCGCCCGAGGCCGTGCGCGACCTCGCCGGCGTCGCGGACGACGTGATCGCCCTCGAGACGCCCGAGTTCATGCGCGCGATCGGCTACTGGTACGACGACTTCACCCAGACCTCGGACGAAGACGTCGTGGCGCTGCTCTCCCGTGCCCACGAGCGCACCGCGGCCGGGAGCCCATCCGGCCGTGCCACGACGGCCCAGGTCCTCGACGTGGCCATCCCTGTCGGAGACATCACGCTGGCAGGGAGACTCGACGTCCCGCCGAGCTCGCGGGGGCTCGTGGTGTTCGTCCACGGGAGCGGCAGCAGCCGCCTCAGCCCGCGAAACCGGCACGTGGCCGAGTACCTCGGCGCGTCCGGTTTCGCGACCCTGCTGTTCGACCTGCTCACGACCGTCGAGGAGCGGGCCCGCAGGAACGTCTTCGACATCGAGCTGCTCGCCGATCGGCTGCGGTCGGTCACCTCGTGGCTGGCCGGCCAGCACGAGGTGCGCGGGCTCCCGATCGGCTACTTCGGCGCGAGCACGGGCGCTGCGGCCGCCCTCGTGGCCGCCGCGGATCCCGGTGCGCCCGTTGCCGCGGTCGTGTCCCGTGGTGGCCGCCCCGACCTCGCCGGTCGATACCTCGAGGCGGTACAGGCCCCGACCCTGCTCATCGTCGGGAGCGACGACCGGGAGGTCCTCGCGCTCAACCACGACGCGGCCGCCCGGATGTCGTGCACGCGCGAGATCCGCGTCGTCACCGGCGCGACCCACCTGTTCGAGGAACCCGGCACGCTGGAGACGGTCGCGCGCCTCGCAGAACGGTGGTTCGACGAGCACCTCGGCGCCGGGACGGCCGGCGCGGGGTGAGAGCTCTCAGTCGCCGGCTCGTTTGCCCGCGAAGAACCTGCGGTAGACGAGCAAGACGATCACCGCGCCGACGACCGACCCGAAGATCCCCGACGCCTGGAGCGCGCCCTCGTCGAGATCCTCGTTGAAGATGAGGTATCCGAGCAGGCCGCCGACGTACGACCCGATGACCCCGACGAGCAGCGTCTGCCCGAAGCTCAACTGGATCTTCCCCGGGACGAGCAACCGGGCGAGGAAGCCGGCGATCACGCCGACGAACAGCAGGTAGACGAACAAGCCGAACATGGGAGTCCTGACGTCGAGGGTCTTCGGGGTCTAGCCGAGCTCGTTGCCGACGATCCCGACGAAGCTGACCATCTCACCCGGGTAGCCGCCGAGGTTGTGGACGAGCCCGAGCCCGCGGTCCGCAGTCTTGATCGTGCGCTCCGGCGGGGCCTCGCCGCGCAGCTGGAGCCAGTTCTCGAAGAACATCCGCAGGCCGCTCGCCCCGACCGGGTGCCCGAAGCTCTTGAGGCCGCCGTCGGGGTTCACCGGCAGGTCGCCGAGCAGGTCGAAGGTGCCGTTGAGCACCTCCTTCCACGCCGTGCCCCGCTCGGCGAAGCCGAGGTCCTCGTAGATGAGGAGCTCCGCAGGCGTGAAGCAGTCGTGCACCTCGGCCATCGCGATCTGGGCGCGCGGATCGGTGACCCCGGCCTGGGCGTACGCGTCCTTCCCAGCCATGTTGATCTCGGGGAACCACGTGTAGTCGTAGTCCGGGTTCGCGTTGCCGGTGCCGTCGCCCGCGACGAACGCGAGGCCCTTGATGTAGATCGGCTTGTCGGTGTACTCGAGCGCGTCCTCGGCCCGGACGATCACGGCTGCGGCCGATCCGTCGGCCACGCCCGAGCAGTCGAACACCCGGAGGCCACCGGCCATCAGCGGCGCGCTGCAGATCGTGTCCATCGTGACGGGCTTGCGGAACTGTGCCCGCTCGTTCACCGATCCGTTCTGGTGGTTCTTCCAGGAGATCCGAGCGAGCACCTCGCGCATCTCGTCGTCGGTGACCCCGTACTTCTTGCCGTACGCGGGTGCACACATGGCGAACATCGCAGCCGCCGAGAGCGTTCGGGTCGTGCCGTCGGTCGGTGCATGGGACGCGCCGACGAGCCCCTGGTACCCGCTGTCCTTGACCTTCTCGACCCCGACCGCCATGGCAACGTCGTACGCACCCGATGCGACCGCGTACGCCGCGTTGCGCATGGCTTCGGAACCGGTGGCGCAGTAGTTCTCGACGCGTGTGACCGGCTTCGTGATGCCGAGAGGCCGTGAGAGCGTCTGGCCCGAGTTACCGGACATCGCCGTCCCGAGCCAGTACGCGTCGATGTCGTCCTTCGAGACGCCGGCGCTCGTCATCGCCTCCTCGGTCGACCAGATCAGGAGGTCGTCGGTGCCCTTGTCCCAGTGCTCACCGAACTTGGTGCATCCCATGCCGACGATGGCGACCTGGTCCTTGATCCCGTGCGAGGCCATGTTCCCTCCGACGTTCGCTGTCGGGCGGCAGCTGCCGCCGTCGTCACGCTCGCTCCGTCAACCGCGGACGGGGCGGGCCTTCCAGAAATAGTTGTGGATGCCGTCGGCAGTGAACAGCCGACGGAAGGTCATCTCGACCCGGTCGCCCATGGAGAGGTCGTCGGCGTTCACGTCGCAGAGCTCCACAGCCGTCCGTCCGCCCCCTTCGAAGTCGACGACCGCGAACACGATCGGGGGACTCGGCGAGTACGCGATCTTGTCGATCGTGAAGGTGGCGATGGTCCCCACGGCATCGGACATCGGCGCAGGCTCCATGTCGTCGAGCGCGCCGCCCTCCATCGAGACTCGTGCCGGCGGGAGGTGCAACGCGCCGCTCGAACGGTCACGGGAGCCGACGAAGCCGTACTTCCAGTCCTCGCGGCGGCCGGAGATCGCGCCCGAGATCCGTCCCGGCTCGGGGCGACGCGGCGGCTCGAGGGTGACCCAGTCGCGCCACGAGAGGTACTTGCCGTAGGCGACGTCGGCTCGCGCGTCCATCTGAGTGGCGATCGTGCGCGCCGGCTCCCAGGTCGTGATCGCGTCGGTGACCCGGAACAGGAACGCGTCGGCACCGTCGGCGAGCGAAAGGACTCCGATGATCTGACCCGGCGCAGCCGTCTCGAGGGTGGCGGTGAGCAGGAGGGCGACGTGCGCCGCGCCGGTGAACCCGACGCTCGCGCTCAGGTCGTCGACGAGCTTCTCCTTGTCGACACCGAGCCGTCCGCCGATCGCCCGCACCGAGCGCCCGTGGGCGCCCGTCACGATCAGACGATCGACCTGGTCGGCCGACACCTCGGCCGACTTCAACGCCGCGTTCCAGGCCTCCTCACCCAGCGGGAGGTACTTCGTCTCCCCGAAGCGCTCCTCCCACACCTTCGAGCGGTGGTCGCCCGGCACGCGCCAGCGGTCGATGAACTCCTCCGTGGCGGTACCCGTGCCGAGGAGCTCGGCGAGGAGCGGACCGTCGGCGTCGGATCCGACTGCGATCGCGGCGGCGGCGTCGCCCCCGGCCGACTCGTCGGCGCTGGTCGGGAGCCCCACGCGCACGTCGGAGGCCACGACGAGCACCGAGTCGTTGCCGCGCAGCGCGGTGGCGAGCGCTCCGGGCGCGGAACGGATCGCGCCGCCCCAGTCGAGCGCGGGGATCTCGCGGTCCAGGCGCAGCGCGGCGTGGATCGTCGTCGCGTTGGTCTTGTCGAGATAGGCAGGCGCAACCGTGGCGAACCAGAGCTGTGACGGCGAGACGTCGTCGGGGAGGTTCCGCGTCGCGAGCCGCGCGGCCTCGACGCCCATCGTCGTGGTGTCCTCGTCGAACGACGCGACCGCGCGAACGCCCTTGCCGCCCCCGCTCCCGAAGGTCGCGCTGATCTGGGCCCGGTCCAGCCGCCAATAGGGCACGTATCCGGCAGCGCTGAGAATCCCTCGCATATCCGGCCGAGTCTATGACGCCGATGTCAGCCTCTCCCGGGGCCGGAGCCGACCGATGCCCGATCGGGATCTGCTCAGGCGTGCATCTCGTTGTGGACCTCGAAGTCCGTCTCGGCGGGAGGCCCCGGGAGCACACCCTCGGCGCTCGTGAGGACGGGGACGAGCGTCGCGTCCCGAAACGCCTCCCACTTCGCCTTCGAGTCCCAGATCGCGACGACTACGAACCCGTCGCCGGTCTCACCCGCGAAGTGGTGCGACTGTCCGGGCGGCAACCCCTTGCCCCCGTCGGGGTGCACCGCCGCGACCGTGGCGTCGTACTGCGCCTTCGTGCCGCCCTTGAAGTAGTTGGTGATGCCGTATCCGGCCATGGGTGCCTCCGACTGCGCGCGACGCCGACCCGAATGGTGGCGTGAAGCCCGAACAGTAACCCCGACGTCACGGGCGTGGAGGGCGCACCAGCATCCAGATGTGGGGGCCATCGGGCAGGTCGACCTCGACGTGCGTGGCGAACCCGTGGCGCGCGTAGAACGCGACGTTCGCCTCGCGCCTCGACACCTGGGACCGTCGCGGGATGGAGCTCGGGCGCGACGGCGTCCCACTGCGCGTCGACCCAGTCGCCGCCCATCCGGTTGCCCCCCGGTGGGTTCCACTGTGCGACCGCGGCACAGTCGTCGGTGCACCACATGTCTCCCCCGGCGAGTCGGGTGTCGAACAACAGGCCGAAGAACCTCGTCGCGTCTGCGTCGTACCGATCGTCGTCGGGCGTGAGGTACCGGATGAACGGGTCCGACGCGAAGGCTCGAACGGCGGTCTGCACCGACACCGCTCGGTCGTCGGCGGTCGCCCGGCGGATCGACATCGCGGGAGC
Source organism: Acidimicrobiia bacterium (assembly GCA_046484625.1). Classification (GTDB taxonomy): domain Bacteria; phylum Actinomycetota; class Acidimicrobiia; order IMCC26256; family PALSA-555; genus DASUAO01. The sequence goes on along the minus strand of JAWOIO010000244.1, from coordinate 9,083 downwards.
GTACCGATGGAGTTGACGATCCACGCGAGCATTTCGTAGGCTCGCACGAACGTCTGTTCGGCTCGAGGAGCATTCCATGGCGAAGGTGAAGCCCATCCCCGACGGATACCCGCGGATCACCCCGTACCTCTACATCGACGGCGCCGCCGCGGCGATCGACTTCTACTGCAGCATCCTCGGCGGGACCGAGCGGATGCGATTGCCCGCGCCCGACGACAAGGTCGGCCACGCCGAGATCCAGTTCGGCGACTCGGTCGTCATGCTCGCCGATGAGTCCCCCGAGATGGGCGCGCTGAGCCCGAAGACCGTGGGTGGCACACCGATGTCGCTCATGCTCTTCGTCGAGGACGCCGACGCGACCGCCGCCAAGGCGGTCGACGCCGGCGCGACGATCACGGAGCCGGTCAGCGACAAGTTCTACGGCGACCGGTCCGGCACGATCACGGACCCGTGGGGCCACAGCTGGAACCTCGCGACCCACATCGAGGACGTGTCGCCCGAGGACATGGAAGCGCGCATGAACGAGATGATGGGCTGAGCCCGGGGTGCGCCGACGCCTCTGCACGCGCGGTCAGGACGGCGGTGGCCTGAGAAGCATGCAAGCCTGACGGGTCGTTAGAATCCCGCTGCGGCAACCGCTGCAGCGACCCCTGGAGTGACGTCAGTGGACTTCGACTTCTCGCCCGACCAGCGTGCCTTCCTCAAGGAAGTAGAAGCGTTCCTCGACGCGAACGACGACCCCGATGTCTTCGACGTCACCCGCGAGAACATGGCGCAGATCGTCGACACACCCAAGCGCCGGAAGTTCATGGCGACGCTCGGCGAGAAGGGCTGGCTCGGCATCACGTGGCCCAAGAAGTGGGGCGGCCAGGAAGGCGACGGGGTCTACGAGTACCTGCTGAACGAGGCCCTCGCCGGTCGAGGCGGACCCCAGATCGGCAAGGGCGTCGGGATCATCGGCAAGACGATCCTCGCCCACGGCACCGAGAAGATGAAGCAGGAGTTCCTCCCGCAGATCCTGCGCAACGACATCGAGTTCGCGGTCGGCTACAGCGAACCCGACGCCGGTTCCGATGCCGCGTCGATGCGCCTCAAGGCCACCCGCGACGGCGACGGATGGCGGCTCAACGGCCAGAAGACGTGGACGACCTCGGCCCATTTCGCCGAGTGGTACTGGGTGGGCGCCCGGACCGACCCCGAGTCCAAGCATCACGGCATCACCCTGTTCCTCGTGCCCCTCGAACAGCCCGGCATCACCATCAACGGCATCTGGACGATGGGCGACGAGCGCACGAACGACGTGTTCTTCGACGATGTCTTCGTGCACGACGACTACGTCGTCGGCGAGCTCAACCACGGGTTCCAGTACATCTCCGAGGCACTCGACCTCGAGCGCTTCACGATGTTCACGTTCTCACCGATCGAGCAACGCCTCGATCTCCTGTGCGACTACGTCGCGACCGGAACGCGCGACGACACGCCGCTCAAGGACGACCCAGTCATCCGCCAGCGGATCGCGCGGCTGGTCACCGAGGGCGAGGTGGCGCGGGTGCTCGGCCTCAAAGTCGTCGCCGCCTCGATGAGGGGCGGTGCGCCTCCTACGACCGAAGCGTCCGAGTACAAGCTGTTCGCCACCGAGCTCTCGAAGCGACTGGCGAATGCAGCGATGGACATCGGTGGCCCCGGGTCACAGCTGCGTGTCCGCACCGAAGAAGCTCCGATGGCGGGGCGGTCCGAATCCACGTACCGCTACACCGTGATCGACACGATCGGCGGCGGATCGTCGGAGATCCAGAAGAACATCATCGCCCGCCGTGCGCTCGGACTCCCGAAGAACTTCTGAGTTGGCTCCGCTCCTCGACGGTGTCACCGTCCTCGACCTCGCAAGCGTCGGCCCGGCCGCGCGCGCCTCGCGATGGCTGGCCGACTACGGCGCGACCGTGGTGAAGGTCGGTCCCGTTCCGGCGCGCGGCGGCGTCCAGGTCGTGCCGGTGTTCTTCGCCTACAGCGCGCACCGCTCGATGCTGCGGGCGCAGTTCGACCTCAAGGCTCCCGAGGGTCGCGACGCGTTCCTCGCCCTGGCCCAATCGGCCGACGTCATCATCGAGAGCTTCCGCCCCGGCGTCAGCGACCGCCTCGGCATCGGGTACGCCGACGTGCAGGCCCGAAACCCCGGGATCATCTATTGCTCGACGACCGGTTTCGGCCAGGACGGACCGCACGCGCAGTGGGCCGGCCACGATCTCGACTACCTCGCCGTCGGCGGCTTCCTCGACTGCACCGGCCGCGGTGCCGACGGACGGCCGCCGATCCCCGGCGCGACCGTGGCCGACAGTGCCGGTGGCGGGATGCACGCCGTGATGGCGATCCTCGCCGCCCTCGTGGGGCGTGCGACCTCAGGTGTCGGCATCCACCTCGACGTCTCCGTCGCCGACGGGGTCCTCGCGCTCATGGCACTCCAGATCGACGAGTACCTCGCGACCGGAGCCGAGCCCGGTCCGGGGCACGGGATCCTGACCGGCCGGTACGCGTGCTACGACACCTACGAAGCCGGCGACGGGAAGTGGCTTGCGCTGGGGATCATCGAGGACCGGTTCTGGGCGAACCTGTGCGATGCGCTCGACCTGGGCCGGTGGCGTGACCATCAGACCGACGACGCGATGCAAGACGCGATCCGCGCCGATCTCCGCGCCGCGTTCGCCACGAAGTCCCGCGACGAGTGGGTCGAGCTCCTCGCCCCCGCCGATACGTGCCTCTCGCCGGTCCTCAGCGTGGCAGAGCTCGTCGACGACGAGCAGTTCCTCGCTCGCGGCGCGTTCGTGAGCGCCGAGCACCCCGAGCACGGCGTGTTCCGTCAGGTGGGGCCCGTGTTGGCCGGCCAGACGCCCGCCGAAGGCACCTACGCCGTGCGCGGGGCCGACATCACCGATACCGACGAGCTGCTGCGCGCGGCCGGCGTGTCGGTCGACGAGTACTCGAGGCTGGTCGAGGCAGGAGTGGTCGCGTGAGCAACGACGCAGTCGGCGATCTCCCCGCAGCCGTGGTCGATCGGATCGACCAGGTCGCGTACGAGGAGACCGGGACGTTCCCGGTCGAGCGGGGCTACGTCTGGACGACCTGTGCCGCCGTCGAGAACGGGAACCCGCTCTTCTGGGACGACGCCGTCGCCGAAGAGCTGACTGGCGGCGCCATCGCGCCCCCGACGATGCTCTCCGTCTGGTTCCGGCCGCATCATTGGACGCCGGGACAGGACAAGCAGGCACTCCCGCTCCAGGTCCACTTCGACATGAAGGAGTGCTTCGACCTCCCCGAAGCGGTGATGACCGACAACTCGATCGTGTTCCACGAGCCGGTGCGGATGGGCGACGTGCTCACGACCTGCCAACGCCTGCGGTCGGTGAGCGGACCGAAGACCACGAAGCTGGGCACGGGACGCTTCTGGGTCATCGACGTGGAGTACCGCAACCAGCACGACGAGCTCGTCGGGGTCGAGTCCTATACCGGCTTCGGCTACCGAAAGGCCGACCAGTGACCGCGCCGACGCTGCTGCTCCTCGACGACGTACACGAGGGAGATGCGCTCCCGACCCTCACCGAGGACGTGACGCCGACCACTGTCGTGCTGGGCGCGCTCGCAAGTCGCGACTGGCGCCCGATGCATCACGACCACAAGTTCGCCGTGGAGCGCAACGGGATGCGCGACGTGTTTCTCTCCACCCCGAACCAGGCCGCATGGTTCGAGCGCTACCTCACCGACTGGTCGGGGCCGCGCGGGCGGCTCGGACGCATGAAGTTCCGCATGAAGGACTCCGTCTTCGCCGGCGACACGATGATCATGGAGGGTGTCGTGCGCGGCACCGAGACCGACGACACCGGAACCGGTTGGGCCGAGGTCGAGGTCACCATGCGCGTCGGGGACCGTGTGTCGACGATGTGCACGGCGCGCATCGCGCTCCCCGTGCGTCCTGACGACAACCCCTGGGACCGGCGCGCCGAGCGCTGGCAGCCCTGATCTTGCACCCCGCCCCGGAGGCACCCGATGGATCTCGAATTCACCCCTGAGCAGGAGCTCCTGCGCGAGACGGTCCGGGGTCTGGTGCAGAAGCACTCGGGCCTCGACGCCGTGCGCGAGCTCGAGGACCACGCGACCGGGTACTCCGACACGCTGTGGTCCCAGCTCGGCGAGCTGGGCCTCATCGGACTCACGATCCCCGAGGAGGACGGCGGTACCGGGATGTCGACACTCGACGCGGTGATCGTCTATGAGGAGCTCGGACGGGGCATCGTCCCGTCCCCCCACTTCGTGAGCTCGGTCATGGCCGGAGGTGTACTCACCCGCTCGGGGTCCGACGCCCAGCGCGCCGAGTGGCTTCCCCGGATCGCGAGCGGCGAGGCCATCGTCACGATCGCGTGGCTCGAGCCCGACCGCGGGTTCGGCCCCGAGGGCGTGCAGCTCACGGCGACGCCCGACGGCGACGGGTGGCGTCTCCGCGGCACGAAGCGTCACGTCCCGTTCGCGTCGTCGGCCGAACGCATCCTCGTGCTCGCCCGCGCCGAGGCCGGGATCGTGCTGGCGCTCGTCGACCCGAAGGCCGACGGCGTCACCCTGACTCAGCAGCACACGATCGCCTCCGACACCCAGCACCGGGTCGACCTCGACGATGTGCTCGTTCCCGGCGACGCCGTGATCGGGACACCCGGCGACGGCTGGGCCACCTGGGACTCGGTGATGCACGACGGCATCATCCTGCTCGCCGCGCAAGCAAGCGGTGGCGCCCGCTACGCGCTCGAGATCACCGTGCAGTACGCGAAGGACCGCGAGCAGTTCGACAAGCCGCTCGGAGCCTTCCAGGCGATCGCTCACTACCTTGCGGACGCCTCGACGGCGCTCGATGGCGCCGAGACCCTGGTGTGGGAGGCCGCCTGGGCCCGCGACACCGGCCGGTCGGTGGCGCGCCTCGCGCCGATGGCGAAGCTGTTCGCGTGCACGACCTTCCGTGACATCACCGCGATGGCGCAGCAGGTCTTCGGCGGCGTCGGCTTCACCGTGGAGTACGACATCCAGCTCTACTTCCGACGGGCCAAGCAGCTCCAGATCTCCTGGTGGGACGACCGGTACCTCGAGGAGCTCGTCGCCGCCGACGTTCTCGACGTGTCGGCCTAGGTCCACCCCCGTACCATGTCGCCCATGAGGCTGGGCGATGTCGGGAACGCACAGGCCGCGTCGTACGGCAAGCCCCTCGAGGGTGTGCGCATCCTCGCCGCAGAGCAGATGCAGGCGCTCCCGTTCGCGACGCAGCTCATGGCGCGGCTCGGTGCCGAGGTCGTCAAGGTCGAGCACCCGACCGACGGCGAATCGGGTCGAGGTGCGCTCCCGGCGATGACCGACCCGAACGGCCATCGCGCGGGCGCGACGTTCCTCCGCAACAACCTCAACAAACGCAGCGTCGGCATCGATCTGAAGTCGGACTCTGGGCGCGAGCTGTTTCTCGCGTTGGTTCCCCATTTCGACGTGGTGTGCGAGAACTTCCGGGCCGGAACGATGAAGCGGCTCGGGCTCGCCTACGAGGACGTCGCGGCCGTGCATCCGGGCGCGATCTACGCGTCCGTCTCAGGGTTCGGGAACACGATCGAGTCGCCGTACGACTCGTGGGCGGCATACGCGTCGATCGCGGAGGCCATGTCCGGGATCTACGACTACATGCAGCGCGACGATGAACCGCCGGTCATCGGTCCTGCCGGCGCGCTCGGCGACATCTCGAGCGCACTGTTCGTGACGATCGGCATCCTCACGGCGCTACGTCACCGTGATCGGACCGGTGAAGGCCAGTACGTCGACGTCTCGATGCTCGACGCGATGGTCGCCATGAGCGACATCGTGCCCAACTACTGGTCGATGGGCATGCGCCCGAACGGGCTCGGGCCACTGGTGATCGTCGACGGGTTTCGCTGTGAGGACGGCTGGTTCGTCGTGCAGGTCGGACGCGAGCACCAGTTCGAGCGCCTCGCGAAGCTCGTGGGTCAGCCCGAGTGGCTCGACGACGAGCGGCTCGCCACCCGCGAGGGTTGGCGGATCCACCTCGACAGCGTGATTCGACCCGCCATCGAGGCGTGGGCCGCCGACAAGACCAAGCTCGAGGCGGCGCACCAGATGAACGACGAGGGGATTGCCTCGGGCCCGATCAACAGCGCGCCCGATGTGATCGCGGACCCGCACGTCGCGGCACGCGACATGCTCGTCGAGCTCCCGCGCACCGACGGGATCGCCGAGCCCGTCCTCATCCCGGGCAACCCGGTGAAGCTCTCCAAGGTGGCGCAGGGTCCCGAGACCCGTTGGCCCTGGATCGGCGAGCACACCGACGAGGTCCTGCGCGCCGACCTCGGCCTCTCCTCTGCGGACCTCGCCAAGCTGCGCGACGACGGGGTGATCAGCCCGACACGGAAGCAAGCGCGATGACGTCGCCGAGCATCGACCCGACGACCTTCGAGGGGAAGATCGGGCGCGACTGGCACGACTCCGAGCCCTGGTGGCCCGAGCCCCTGCGGCCCCCCGAGGACGCGCCGAACGTGATGATCGTGGTGCTCGACGACGTCGGGTTCGCTCAGCTGGGCTGCTACGGCTCCGACATCGACACCCCGACGTTCGATCGGCTCGCCGCCGGTGGCCTCCAGTACACGGGCTTTCACACCACGGCGCTCTGCTCGCCGACGAGGTCCTGCGTCCTCACCGGCCGCAACCACCACTCGGTCGGCATGGGTCGCATCACCGACCTCGCGCGTGGCTTCCCGGGCTACTCGGGGCGCATCCCGAAGTCGGCGGGCTTCCTCTCCGAGATGCTGCTCGAGCACGGGTACGCGACCTACGCGATCGGCAAGTGGCACCTGACCCCCGACGAGGAGTCGCATCTGGCGGGCTCCCGGGCCCGCTGGCCCCTCGGGCGCGGCTTCGAGCGCTTCTACGGCTTCTTCCACGGCGAGACCCATCAGTTCGAGCCCGACCTGGTGCACGACAGCCACATCGTCGAGCCGCCGGGGACGTACGAGGACGGCTACCACCTCTCCGCGGACCTGGCCGACCACGCGATCGAGTGCGTCACGGACCTGCGCGCCGTCGACCCCGACCGTCCCTTCTTCCTCTACTTCTGCACCGGCGCCTGCCACTCGCCGCACCACGCCCCCAAGGAGTGGATCGAGAAGTACGCGGGCCACTTCGACCAGGGCTGGGACGTCTGGCGCGAGGAGACATACCGCCGGCAGCTCGAGCTCGGGGTGATCCCCGAGGGAACCGTCCTGCCGCCCCGCCCGGAATGGGTTCCTGCCTGGAACTCCCTGTCCGCCGACGAGCAGAAGCTGGCCGCTCGGTTCATGGAGTGCTTCGCCGCATTCCTCTCGCATGCCGACCATCACATCGGACGCGTCGTCGACCACCTCGCCGAGATCGGGGAGCTCGACAACACGCTGCTGTTCCTCGTCAGCGACAACGGCGCGTCGTCGGAGGGGGGCGCGCACGGCTCGATCAACGACGTGCGGAGCTGGAACGCCTCACCCGCCGGCGTGAAGGAGATGCTCGCCCGCATCGACGAGATCGGCGGCCCCACCCTGCACAACAACTACCCGTGGGGCTGGACCATGGCCGGCAACACGCCGATGCGGCGCTGGAAGCGCGAGACCCACGAAGGCGGGATCGCCGACCCGTGCATCGTGCACTGGCCGCAGGGGATCGCCGCACGGGGGGAGCAGCGCCGCCAGTTCGTCCATGCGATCGACATCACGCCGACGGTCCTCGATGTGATCGGTCTCGAGGCACCGACGTCGATCGCGGGCGTCGACCAGCAGCCGATCGAGGGCGCGAGCTTCGCCGGGACCTTCGCCGATCCGGCGAGCCCCACGCGCGACACCCAGTACTTCGAGATGCTCGGATCGCGCGCGATCTACCACGACGGCTGGAAGGCCGTGACGTTCAAGCCGCTCGGCGCGATGTACCTCGACACCGACGACCCGAACGCACCGTTCGACGAGGACGAGTGGGAGCTGTACCACGTCGCCGAGGACTTCTCCGAGAGCACGAACCTCTCCACCGAGCACCCCGAGAAGCTTGCCGAGCTCGTCGATCTCTGGTGGAAGGAAGCAGAGCGTTATCAGGTCCTCCCGCTCGACAACCGCCCGGGCGAGGCGATCCTGAACCCCGCACCGCGCGCCTTCCCTGCACCCACCCGTGTCGAGCTGCGCCCCGGCGGCGGACCGATCCCGGAACCGGTGGCGATCGACGTGAAGCGTCGTTCCCACACGATCACCGCCGAGGTCGACGTGCCCCGGGGCGGCGCCGATGGGGTCCTGATCGCCATGGGATCGACGCTCGGTGGGTACACGCTGTACGTGCAGGACGGTCGGCTCCAGTACGTGCACAACTACATGGCCCGGTCGGAGGACCACCTCGCGGCCCCCGACGCGCTGACCCCGGGACGGCACTCGCTCGCGTTCGCGTACCGCTGCGACGAGGCCTGGGGTGGCGGGCACGGCACGCTGTCTGTCGACGGCGAGGTCGTCGCGGACGCGCCCATCAAGAGGTTCACGCCGATGCGGTTCTCGATCACTGGGGCCGGGATGTCGGTGGGCTACGACAGCGCCTCGCCGGTCACTCGCCGCTACCGCGGCCCGTTCGAGTACGAGGGCACATTGCACCGCGTGGTGATCGAGACCGAGCCCGAGACGGCCGTCGCCGACTACGGCGCCCTCGCTGACTCCGCCCTGCGCCGCCAGTAGGGCTCGACGGGCGGTCGATCAGCGGCCCACCTCGCCGTCGAGCTGCTCCCGCAGGATGTCAGCGTGTTCGACTGTCACACCCCGCTGGCACAGTGTCCCCATGGGCATGATCGAACATACGTTCGCACTTGAGGAGATCGCCGACGACCTCCACCACGCCGTGCAGGCGCTCGAGCCCGCTCGCCTCGGCGGGTCCGATGCGGCCCGACTCACGACGGCCGCGGCCCGGATCGAGAAGCTCGCGGCGACCGCGAAGGCCACGCTGGCGGCCCGAGCGGCCGAGACCAATGCCTGGCGCGGCGGACGGGCGGCGTCGCCCGA
>JAWOIO010000235.1:0-29301 GCA_046484625.1 Acidimicrobiia bacterium | reverse complement strand
ATACTGGTGTCAAAGCAGTGGCGTCTGCCGCGTGAAGGCGCACCACCCCGCCCCTTGAGCTGGGCTTCCGCGCGACTCCGCAGTTCAGCGGCCCGAAACGTACCGCATGAGCGACCCTGAATGACCGTTCGCCAGCCGCGCGAGGGAGGGCGGTGGATTCACGGACCCGGACGCATCGCAGGGTGACCGTCCTGGTGCTCGCGCTCGTCGTCGGTGCGGTCGGCTATGAGGCGACCGCGGGGGCAGGCGTCGGAGTCGGCGCGACCCAGACCATCAAGCTCCGGACCGATACGAACATCAGCCAGAGCGTGGGAAGACGGCTGGCGAGGGGCGGGACGCCCAACACGACGTTCACGATCTCGGCGACCGTCGCCACCGGCTGAACGGACTCAGCAGTTGATGTCGAAGGTCACGGTCACGGTCTGAAGGTCGTCGTCGGTGACCTCGAGACCACTGCCACTGACCGTCTTGCCCGAGAGGAAGATCGTCCCGGTTGCGTAGCGGCCGCCCCATCCCACGAACGAGGGGGAGCGCGGATCGCCGATGTCGACGCTCAGGTCGTCGCCGGCGAACTGGCTGGAGGCGTCGTAGCGGCTCACGTCGACGATGACGTCGTCGCCCGCCGCGTTCGTCCCCGAGGCCTGCGCGGTCCACAGGATCTTCTGACCGGCCGCGGTCTGCTCCTGGAGGAAGCAGCGGCTCGACTCGAGCGTGATCGTCTCGCCCCCGAGCGTCAACGTGCCCGCGCCCGACCCGCTCGACGTGCTCGATCCGCTGCCCGCCGCCCCGGCGCACCTCTCCGCGAGATAGGTGTTGAACTGCTTGACCGCCTTGTCGTACTTCACCAGACCGTTGCCGTAGGCGGTGACCCCGTCACTCTCGTTCTTGGCCTTGCCGACGCTCCCGTAGAGCTTGGCGAGCTGCTTCATCGCCGGCTGCAGCACCTTGGGGGCGCTCTTGGCTGCCTTCTTGAAGTCGTTGCGGATCTGGCGGTACCCGGCTGCGTCGAACGCACGGGAGGACTCGAGCTCGTCAACCCGTGCGTCGAGATCGACGAGGGCGTCACAGGGGTCGTTGCCTCGGGCGACGAGTGCGGTGGACGGAGCCGATGTGAAGACCAGGGTCCCACACGAGACGGCGACGATGAGGAGTGTCCGAGACATGCGCATCGGCAAAATGTATGCGAGTCGGGGACTCGACATCCATCAGCTCGACAGCTCGCGCTCGAGATCGACGAGGCGGACCCTGACCTGCGGACCTTTCGCGGTGGGCGATACTGGTTTCGAACCAGTGACCTCTGCCGTGTGAAGGCGAACCACCCGGTCCGCTGACCAGCACTTTCGCGCGAACTCCCAGGTCAGCGGTACGAAACGCACCTCATGAGCGACCCCGAGTGACCGTGAATGCCCGTTCGCTAGGGCACGCGGAGGGCACGACGTCGAGCCGTTCCTGCGATGACCTTGGTCTCTAGGCCGCCGCGTCGCTTGGCGCGTAGCGTGACATCGACCGAGAGGCCCACAAGGGCCGCTGAGGGGCCGACAGCCCACCGACCGCGCGAGGGAGGGTGGTGGATTCACGGACGCGGACGCATCGCAGGGTGACCGTCCTGGTGCTCGCGCTCGTCTTCGGTGCAGTCGGCTATGCGGCGACCGCGGGGGCAGGCGTCGGAGGCCAGGGCGAGCCGGCCGACGGTCCGCTCGTGACGCTGCTCGAGCGCGGGGATCGCCCCCGAACCCCGCTGCGGTACGCGATCCCAGTCGGCGCGACCCAGACCATCAAGCTCCGGACCTTTACGAACATCAGCCAGAGCACGGGGAAGCAGCTGGCGAGGGGCGGGACGCCGAACACGACGTTCACGATCTCGGCGACCGTCGCCGAGGTGAGCACCGCGGGCGACCTCCGCATCGACTACCGCTACGACGACGTGGAGGTATTCGAGGACGGCTCGCCCTCGTACGAGTCGACCAAGGCGGCGGTCGAGCCCGTGGTCGGGCTCACCGGATCGGTGACGGTCACCGACCAGGGCGAGCTGGTGGCCAGCACCCAGGTGATCCCTGACGGCATCGTCGGCCAGGCCCGCACGGTCCTCGAGCAGCTCGGCACCCAGACCAGTCAGTTGACCTCGCCGTTCCCCGCGGCGGCCGTCGGCAAGGGCGCACGGTGGCGGGTGAAGGGCAGTCTCGAGGTGGGCGGGATCGAGTTCACGCAGTCGACCACCTACACCCTTGAGCGGATCTCCGGACCGAAGGGCACCGTGTCGACCGAGATCCGCCAGCGCGCGGGGCGCCAGGAGTTCACACCGCCGGGGTCGGACCAGACCTTCCTCGTGCTCTCCTCTGTGGCAGTCGGGACCGGCGAGAGCCAGTTCAACCTGCGGAAGTACCCGCTCCCCGTCGGCGGAAGCTCGAACGTCAGCCTGAGGCAGCGACTCCGCGCCGACGGAGAGAGGCTGAACCAGACCATCTCGACGAACGTCTTCATCAACAAGTAGTTCCCCGGGACCGCACTTCATCAGCGACCCTGAGTGACCGGCAAGGGGCGCGACGTCAGGACCCGGGACCTGCGCCGATGTCCGTGGGCGATACTGGTTTCGAACCAGTGACCTCTGCCGTGTGAAGGCAGCGCTCTCCCGCTGAGCTAATCGCCCGAACGGGGGCCACGATACCTCCCGGCCCCGCCGGAACCCCCCGAAAGTGGACTCGGCGCGACCGCCCCCTCCGGTGTGGGAGAATGGGGGCCTTGGATGCCTGAGTGCACCAGCAGAGCCGAACCGATCGAGGTAGGTGACCGTGGCGAGGAAGGGACGAGCCCGCCGCTTTCGCGAGGCGCGAGAGCTGAAGCAGGGATTCGACGACGGTCTGTTCGAAGAGCGGGATCGCACGCTCGCCGACGGCGAGGACGACGACGAGCCCACCTGGCGGGACGAGAACGTCACGCACGACGACGACTGGGACGCCGACGACCCCCTCCGGATCGACGAGGAGCGCGGACGCGCCGCGTCCTGACGATCGGGTTCCGACGATCCGCGCCTAGCGATCCGGATCCGACGAACAAGGCGCGCGATCAGGCCGTCCTCGGGTCCGGGCGTTCGGCGTCGATGTCGAAGCGACGGATCGCGCCGTCGACGACCTCGGCCTTGAGGTCACCGGTGCGCGCGAGCGAGTCGAGCGTCGCCACGACGACGTGCGCGGCGTCGACCTCGAAGTGGCGGCGCAACGCCAGGCGGGTGTCGGAGAAGCCGTAGCCGTCGGTGCCGAGGGGGACGAACGGCGCCGGGACGAACCGCGCGATCTGGTCGGGAACCGACTTCATGAAGTCGGTCACGGCGACGATCGGCCCTTCGGTCGGGGCGAGCCGTTCCGCGACGTACGAGACGCGCGGCGGCTCGGTCGGGTGCAGCCGGTTCCACCGCTCGACACTGAGCGCGTCCTCGCGGAGCAGCTTGTAGCTCGTCGCGCTCCACACGTCGGCCGACACGGCGAACTCCTCGGCCAGCAACGTCTGGGCCTCCAGCGCAGCGCGCATCGCGGTGCCGCTCGCGAGGACCTGCGCTTTGTGCGTCGCCGGCGGTCCGACCTGGTACCGGTACAACCCGCGGATGATCCCGTCCTCGACATCGATGCCCTCGAGTGCGGGGTCGGGTATCACCGGCATCGGGTAGTTCTCGTTGTAGAGGGTGAGGTAGTAGAAGACGTCCTCGGGATCGTCGCCGTACATGCGGGTGATCCCGTCACGTACCAGCACCGCGACCTCGTACGCGAACGCCGGGTCGTACGCACGGCAGTTCGGAACGGTCGACGCCAGCACCTGGCTCTGGCCGTCGCAGTGCTGGAGCCCCTCCCCCGCGAGCGTCGTGCGCCCCGCAGTGGCCCCGAGGAGGAACCCGCGGCCGCGTTGGTCGCCGAACGACCAGATGAAGTCGCCGACGCGCTGGAACCCGAACATCGAATAGAAGATGAAGAACGGGATCATGGGCTCACCCCATGTCGCGTACGACGTACCGGCCGCGGTGAACGACGCCATCGCGCCCGCTTCGGTGATCCCCTCCTCGAGGATCTGCCCGTCGTTGGCCTCCTGGTACGAGAGCAGGAGGTCCGCGTCGACCGGCTCGTAGCGCTGACCGCCCGGCGCGTAGATCTTCACCTCGCGGAAGAGCGCGTCCATCCCGAACGTGCGGGCCTCGTCGGGGATGATCGGCACGATCCGCCGACCGATGCCCGGGTCGCGCAGCAGGTTGCGCAGCAGGCGTGCGAACGCCGTGGTCGTGCTCGCCTGCAGCTTGTCGCCGGTCCCCTTCAGGAAGTCGGCGTACGCGTCGACGGCAGGGAGCGCGAGGGACTTCGGCCGCACGACGCGCTGCGGCAACGGGCCGTCGAGCGCCTTGCGCCGCGCCGCCAGGTACTCGGACTCGGGCGACTCGGGACCGGGGCGGTAGTACGGCGGGTCGCCGTCGTCGAGCTCGGCGTCGGGGATCGGCAGGTTCAGCCGGTCGCGGAACGTCTTGAGCGTGTCGGCGTCCATGCCCTTGATCTGGTGCGTGGCGTTGCGTGCCTCGAGACCGGTACCGAGCGCCCATCCCTTCACCGTCTTGGCGAGGATCACCGTGGGGCTGCCCCGGTGCTCGACCGCGAGCTTGTACGCCGCATAGAGCTTCCGGTAGTCGTGGCCACCGCGCGGCAACCGCTGCAGGTCCTCGTCCGAAAGGTGCTCCGCCATCGCCCGCAGGCGGGGATCCGGTCCGAAGAAGTGGTCGCGGATGTACGCGCCCGACTCGATCGTGTACTTCTGGAACTCGCCGTCGACCGTCGTGTTCATCTGGTTGACGAGCACCCCGTCGACGTCGCGGGCGAGCATCTCGTCCCAGCCGCGCCCCCAGACGACCTTCACGACGTTCCACCCGGCCCCGCGGAACGTCGCCTCGAGCTCCTGGATGATCTTCCCGTTGCCGCGCACCGGGCCGTCGAGGCGTTGGAGGTTGCAATTCACGACAAAGACGAGGTTGTCGAGCTGCTCGCGCGCCGCAATCGAGAGGCCGGCCATCGATTCGGGCTCGTCCATCTCGCCGTCGCCCACGAAGCACCACACCCGGCTCTCGCTCGTGTCGGCGATCTGGCGGTTGAGCAGGTACCGGTTGAAGCGGGCCTGGTAGATCGCGTTCATCGGCCCGAGTCCCATGGACACCGTCGGGAACTCCCAGAAGTCCGGCATCCGCCGCGGGTGCGGGTAGCTGGGGAGCCCTCCGCCGAAGACCTCGCGGCGGAACCGGTCGAGGTGGTCCTCCGTCAAGCGCCCTTCGAGGAACGCCCGGGCGTAGATGCCGGGCGCCGCGTGCCCCTGCACGAAGATCTGGTCGCCCGCGCGTCCGTCGGCCTTGCCGTGCCAGAAGTGGTTGAACCCGACGTCGTAGAGCGCGGCAGCGGACGCGAAGGTCGACAGGTGCCCGCCGAGTCCGTCGAAGCGGTGGTTGGCCCGGTCGACCATCGCCATCGCGTTCCACCGGATGCCGGCGCGGATCCGCTTCTCGAGCGCCTCGTCGCCGGGGAACCACGGCTCGTGTTCGGCGGGGATCGTGTTGATGTAGTCCGTCGTGACCATCGCCGGGACGCCGACGCCCTGTTCCCTGGCCCGCTCCAGCAGCCGCGCCAGCAGGTACCGGGCACGGCTGCGACCGTGGACATCCGTGACGGCGTCGAGGGAGTCGAGCCACTCCTGGGTCTCGGCCGGGTCGATGTCGGGGAGCTGGTGGACGAACCCGTCGAAGAACACTGCCGACCAGCGTACGCCGCTACCGGGCGGTCACTTCCCCGCTGTGCTCGGCAGCCGCAAGGTCACCACCGCGCCGCCGTCGGGGCCGTTCGCCGCGCTCGCCCGTCCACCGTGCGCACCGTAGCTGCGAGCAGAGCGTCAGGCCGTCGCCGTCGGGCAGCCCGAGGTCGAGGACCACGAGGTCGTACTCCGAGACCTGTAGGGCTCCGCGGACTCGACCCGGGTCGATCAGGAGAACGCGTCCTTGCCCACGGTCCCACCCAGCTCCGGGCACTCCCCGGCGAACACGCCCCACGAGCATTCCCAGCCGGGGACGACCCAGTTGTGCACCATGTAGACGCCCTTCAACCCGACCTTCCGGCCGCCGCGGGCCGCGCACTCCTCCTTGTCGACGGCCTCGGAGCCGACGACGATGCCGTCCTTGATGCAGAGCCCACCGTTGGCGCTGTGGGTGTGCCAGAAGTCGTTCGGGCCTGCGAAGCCCTCGGGGGCACCGCTCGGACTGAACACGAGATAGCTCAAGCCGACGATCTTGGAGTCCGGCGCGGTGCCGTCGAACAGCAGCTCCGACGGGTGCGCGACATCGAACGCCCCGGCGTACCGGGCGTTCGTGTAGTGCGCGCCGATACAGGGGACGTAGACCGTGGACTGCTTGTACCCCCCGGCCTCGGCTGCCGCAACGTTCGGGAACTCGAGCGCCACCGCACGGGCCTGGGTCTGCTGCTCCGCAAGCAGGATGCGCTCTTCCTCGGTCAGCGGCTTCTGCGGCGAGGGTCCGCGCTCGTTGTGGCCCTCACCCTTCTCGAGCGTTCCCTCCGAGGCCGGCGGTCCCGACAGCTCGCACGGGGTGTCGCCCGTCAGGGCCGGGGTGTCGGCGGTTCCGTGCGTGTCGCCGTGGTCGTCGGCACTCGTCGTGTCGGTCGCGTCGCCCGAGGCAGCCGGCGCGCCCGCTGCTTCGACCGATGAGTGCGAGCCCGCGTCGGCGAACAGGAGCACCGCGCCCCCGAGCACGAAGCCGAACAGCACCAACGCGAAGGCCAGTGACCGTGACCGCATGTCTTCCACCCTCTTCCGGCCCGGGACCGAGTCGCCCGAGTCTCGGACAGCCTAGGTCAGAGGCAGTCCCGCACCGCCTCGACGACCCGGATCGTGCGGGGGTTCTGCCACCGATCACCCGGTCGGTTGATCAGGTAGGTGCAGGCGACGTCCGCGTCTCGATCGGCGAACCCCAGCGAGCCCCCGTACCCGTAGTGACCGAACGACGCCGGCGACACCCCGATCGGTCGGGCGTCCTCGTGGAGCGCGAACCCCAGCCCGAAGCGCGTCGGACGGCCGAGGACGATGTCGTCTCCTTCGGAATGCGTCGTCGTCGCCTCGTCGAGCAGCAATCGGCTCACGACCCGTTCGTGCGCCCCGGGGAGCAGCGCGTCGTAGAACGCCGCCACCGCCCGTGCCGTCGCGTGCCCGTTCGTCGAAGGGATGGCGGCGCGGCGCCACGCACTCGTGTTCATCACCCCGATCCCCGAGAGACCGGGCGGGTTGAAGTAGGCGTGGAGGAGCATGAGGCCGTGCTCGTCGTCGGGCTCGGGTATCCGGGCGTCGGCAGGCGGCGCGTCGTCGGCATGCTCGCCGCGCTCGGCGGGGAGCGGTGGCGTGTCGATGTCGGCCACGCGATCGAGGTCGGCGTCGTCGAGTCCGACGTGGAGGTCCAGGTCGAGCGGGCCGGTGATCAGCTCGCGGAGTGCGACGCCGAACGGCATCCCCGTCGCGCGGCACACGGGCTCTCCGGCGAGGAACCCGTAGGTGTTGACGTGGTACCCGTGGCCGGTGCCGGGCGTCCACCACGGCTCGGAGGAGGCGAGCGCCGTGCACATCCTGTCCCAGTCGTACATCGCGTCGGGCTCCAGCGTGGCGCGGACGCCCGGGAGTCCCGCACGGTGGGACAGCACGTCCCGGAGCGAGGTCTGGCCCTTCCACTCGTCCCCGTACTCGGGCCAGACGTCCGCGATCGGCGCGTCGAGATCGAGGCTCCCCTGTCCGACGAGCCGGAGCGCGAGCACGGCCGCAACCGGCTTCAGCACCGAGTAGGCGTCGACGAGCGTGTCCCGCGCCCACGCGGTGGTCCGCGTCGGATCGGTCCAGCCGCCCCAGATGTCCACCACCACCCGCCGGCCGGCGATCACGCACAGCGATGCCCCGAGCTCGGGCTCGTCGACGGCGAAGTTGGCGCGAAAGGCGTCAGCGACCGCTGAGAACGCAGGGTCGACAGCACCGCCGAAGGGTGGGGTCGCCTCCATGCGTGCACCGTAGATCCACGGCGGACGGCGTCGTTCACCGAGAGTTCGGCGAGATCGCGCCCTTCCGACGCCGGATCTGCTTGTCGACGACGTCGACAACGATCACTGCGCACGCGGTCCCGACCGCGACGAACCATCCGGCGGCCGGAGGGGGCGAGTGCCCCAGCTGGTCGGCGATCGGCCCGACCAGGATCATCACGAGCGACACGGCCAGCTCGAACGCGACCGCCAAGGGGAGCAGCCGGTTCGTCGTCCATCCGAGCGCCCCGGGCCATCGGGTGAAGCTCCGGCTCGCGAACGCGTTCGCGGACTGCGCGATGACCACGGTCATGAAGGCCGCGCCCGACGCCGCGAGGGCGATGCGACCGCCGGGGAACGGGTCGCCGAGATGCCATCCCTGCGCGCCGTATGCCACCAGGAAGGCGACCATCGTCCCCAGCGCGATGGTGGGTCCCATCAGCCCGAACGCGCGCCGGGCAACGGTACGGTTCAGGAGTCGCCCCGAGACGGGGGGGCCATCGAGGACGTTGCGGGCCGGCGGCTCCGCTCCCAGCGCTACGGCCGAGAACGTGTCGGTGCCTATGTCGAGCGCGAGGATCTGGAGCACGCCGAGCGCGAGCGGGAATCGACCGCCCGACAGCGCCCAGACCGCGAACGGTGTCAGCTCCGCGACGTTGTCGGCGAGGTGGTACGCCAGGAACCGGCGGACGTTCAGGAAGGTGGCGCGTCCTTGCTCGACGCCGGCGACGATCGTGGCGAAATGGTCGTCGAGGAGCACGAGATCTGCCGCCTCGCGGGCCACATCGGAGCCCGACTCGCCCATCGCGATCCCGATGTCGGCTTCGTGCAACGCGGGTCCGTCGTTCACCCCGTCGCCCGTCATGGCCACCACGTGTCCGCGCTCGCGGAGCACGCGCGCGATCCGCAGCTTCTCCTCGGGGGAGACGCGGGCCACCACCACTCCGCCGCGCTCCAGGAGCGCACCGAGCTCGCGGTCGTCAGTTGGGAGCTCGGTGCCGGAGATCACGATCTCGTCGGGTCCGAGGAGTCCGGTCTGGGCTGCGATCGACCGCGCGGTCGCCGGATGGTCACCGGTGACCATCGCCAGTGCGATCCCCGCGTGCCGACAGCCGTCGATCGCGGCACGGACGTCACTGCGGGGCGGGTCCTCGAGCGCCAGGAGTCCCAGGAGCAGGAGGTCGGATTCGGCCTGGTCGGCCGTCTCGGGAACGAGCGGTTCGTCGATGACCCGGTGCGCGACCGCCAACACCCGCAGCCCACGCGCGGTGAGGTCGTCGACCGCCTCGTACGCGCCCGGCGACTCGGCACACAGCGAGAGCACCGCATCGGGTGCTCCCTTGACGATGATCTCGCCGTCGATCACGACCGACATCCGACGTCGTCGCGGGTCGAAGGAGAACCATCGAGCAGCGTGCACCCGGCGGCGATCCTCGTCCGTGTCCACGCCCAGGCGCCGCGCCAGGACGTCCAACGCAGCCTCCATGGGATCGCCCTGGGCCACCCACGTGCCCTCTCGATCATGTGCGAAGCCCGTCGAGCAACGCATCGCCCCGACTGCGAGGCGCCCGAGGGCGTCACTGGCGTCGCTGGCGTCGGCGCCGGTGAACGTGAACGTCGCCCGCGGGTCGTAGCCCTCTCCTGAGATGCGTACGGTGCGTTCCGGAGTCCACGCCTCGACGACCGACATTCGGTTGTGGGTCAGCGTTCCCGTCTTGTCCGTACAGATGAAGGTTGTCGACCCCAGCGTCTCGACCGCGTCGAGCGACCTGACCAGGACGTTGCGCTTCGCCATCTGCTCTGCGCCCCACGCCAGGGACAGCGTCACCGTCGGGAGCAGCGCCTCGGGCACGAGCGCGACGGTCACCCCGATCCCGAAGACCAGACCGTCGCTCGCGGACTCGCCGAGCAGGAGCGCGACTCCGAAGAATGCCGTGCCGATCCCGATGGCGATCGTTGCGATCGTGCGAACGACGCGCCCGAGCTCGAGTGTGAGTGGGCTGGTCGGCTTGGCGATCGACGTCGTCAATCGGGCGATGCCCGCAAGTCGCGTGCGCTCTCCAATGGCCGAGACGACCGCCTCCCCCTGCCCTTCGACGACGAAGCAGCCCGCAAGAACGCTCCCGGTCTCCATCCGGGCGGGTTGGCTCTCGCCAGTGAGCATCGAAGTGTCGACGAGCAGCCCGAACGCCGACCGGATCGACGCATCGGCCGGGATCCGGTCGCCGGGTGCGAGCACCAACACATCACCGACGACGACGTCTCGAGCCTCGATGTGCAGCGTGTGACCGTCCCGTCGGACCACCGCGCGGAGCGGTAGGAGCGCTTGGAGACGTTCGGTCGCCCGATCGGCCCGCTGCTCCTGGACGAAAGCGAAGATCGCGTTCAGCACGATGACCGCGCAGATCGCGATCCCGATCTCCGGGAGGCCCGCGACGAAGGCGAGTGCCGCCGCCACCCAGAGCATCAGCGCGAAGAAGTGGGTCAGCTGGTCAACGAGGTGGAGGATGGGCGGCCGCCGCTTCGGTGGAGGCAGCTCGTTCGGACCGTCCCGGGCGCGGCGGGCTGCCGCCTCTTCGGCCGAGAGCCCCTGGAGTCGTACCACCACAGGTCAGATTCTGGTGACGAGAGGGCGGAGCCACCAGGGACGCAGCACACCGGCGGAGTGACTTCGGACCCTTGCCGGAACGACTCCGGAACGGCGAGTCTGGTCCGCGGTGACGGACCGAGAGGCCCTCGACGGGAACGAAGCTGCGGCGCGGGTCGCGTTCGGCTGCTCCGAGGTGATCGCGATCTACCCGATCACCCCGGCGTCACCCATGGCCGAGCACTGCGACGCGTGGGCGGCAGCGGGTCGAGAGAACCTCTGGGGAACCGTCCCCGAGGTGATCGAGATGCAATCGGAGGCCGGTGCCGCGGGCACGCTCCACGGTGCCGCGACCCGCGGCGCGCTCGTCACCACGTTCACCGCATCGCAGGGGTTGCTCCTCATGCTCCCCAACATGTTCAAGATCGCCGGCGAGCTGACGCCCGCGGTCATCCATGTCGCGGCCCGCACCATCGCCACCCACGCGCTCTCGATCTTCGGTGACCACAGCGACGTCATGGCCGCCCGTACCACCGGTTGGGCGATGCTCGCCTCGGGTTCGGTCCAGGAGGCGGCGGACCTCGCGCTCGTCGCTCACGCGGCGACGCTCGAGTCCCGGGTGCCGTTTCTTCACTTCTTCGACGGGTTCCGGACGTCGCACGAGATCGCCACGATCCAGCCGCCGACGGACTCCGACATCGCGGCGCTCGTCGACGACAGGTGGATCGGCGCGCATCGAGAGCGAGCACTCGACCCCGACCACCCCGTCCTGCGCGGCAGCGCGCAGAACCCCGACGTGTTCTTCCAGGCGCGGGAGGCCCTCAACCCCTACGTCGACGCGATCCCACAGATCGTCGAGGGCGCCTTCGCCCGCTTGGAAGAGCGAACCGGACGCCACTACGGCCTCGTCGAGTACACCGGGGCGCCGGACGCCGAGCGTGTGGTCGTCCTCATGGGGTCGGGCGTCGGCGCGGCGCTCGAGACCGTCGAGGCGCTCGTTGCTGCGGGCGAGAAGGTCGGGGTGCTCCAGGTGCGCCTCTACCGTCCGTTCCCCGCCGCGGCGGTCGTCGCCGCCCTCCCCGAGACCGCGCGTGCCGTCGCCGTGCTCGACCGCACCAAGGAGCCCGGCGCCCCCGGTGAGCCCTTGCGGCTCGACGTCGTCTCGTCGCTCGCCGATGCGGCGGCCCGGGGCTCGCGTTCGATGCCCCGCGTCGTCGGTGGTCGCTACGGCCTGTCGTCGAAGGAGTTCACCCCGGCGATGGTGCGGGCGGTGTTCGCCTCGCTCGACTCGGACGAGCCCCGTGACGGCTTCACGGTGGGGATCGTCGACGACGTGACCCACACCAGCCTTCCCGTCGACCCGTCGTTCACGACCGATCGGGCCACGACGCGCGCCGTGTTCTTCGGCCTGGGCAGCGACGGCACGGTCGGGGCCAACAAGCAGACGGTGAAGATCGTCAGTGGGCACGCCGACGGCCACGCGCAGGGCTACTTCGTCTACGACTCGAAGAAGTCGGGGGCGATGACCGTCTCGCACCTCCGCTTCGACGACGAGCCGATCCGATCCACCTACCTCGTGCGCGACGCCGACTTCGTCGCCTGCCACCAGTTCGGTCTCCTCGACCGAGTCGACGTCCTCGACCTCGCCGCACCGGGAGCGACGTTCCTCCTCAACAGCCCATACCCGCCGGACGAGACCTGGGACCACCTGCCCCGCGAGGTCCAGGAGTCGATCCTGGAGAAGGGCCTCGACGTCCACGTGGTCGACGCGCACCGCGTCGCGAGAGATGCCGGCCTGGCCGGCCAGATCAACATCGTGATGCAAGTGTGCTGCTTCGCGCTCACGGACCTCCTGCCCTTCGACGTCGCCCTCGACGCGGTGCGGTCGTCCGTCCGCAGCAGCTACGGCAAGCGCGGCGGACCCGTCGTCGATGCCAACCTCGCGGCGATCGAGGCGGCGACCGGAGCGTTGGCCTCGCTCCCGGTCCCGCGGTCCGTCACGACCGATCGACGGCGCCGCCCCCCGGTGGGCGCCGACGCGTCCGAGTTCGTGCAGCGCGTCACGGCGCGCATCCTCGCGGGCGAGGGCGACCTGCTCCCGGTCAGCGCGCTCCCGGTCGACGGCACGTTCCCGACGGGGACGGCACGAGTGGAGAAGCGAGCGCTCGCGAGCGAGATCCCGATCTGGGATCCGGAGATCTGCATCGACTGCGCCCGGTGCGCGCTCGTCTGCCCCCATGCCGCGATCCGCATGAAGATCCACGATCCCGGGTCGACAGCCGGGACGGACACCGACCTTCCGAGCAAGGCGTTCCGGTCACACGATCACCCGGGCCTGCTGCTGACGATCCAGGTCGCCCCCGACGACTGCACCGGCTGCGGGGTGTGCGTGGATGTGTGCCCGGCCAAGTCGAAGTCCGAGGTCAAGCACAAGGCCATCGACATGGAGCCCATCGCGCCGCATCTGGAGCGCGAGCGAGCCCGGTTCGACGCCTTCCTCCGCCTCGACGGTGTGCCCGACGGGCTCCTGGAGCCCGCGTCGGTGAAGGGTTCGCAAGCCCGCGAGCCGTTGTTCGAGTTCTCGGGTGCGTGCGCCGGCTGCGGCGAGACCCCGTACCTCAAGCTGCTGAGCCAGCTCTTCGGCGACCGGGCGCTCGTTGCGAACGCGACCGGTTGCTCGTCGATCTACGGCGGGAACCTCCCGACGACGCCGTGGGGAACCGATGCCGCGGGGCGTGGCCCGGCGTGGTCGAACTCGCTGTTCGAGGACAATGCCGAGTTCGGACTGGGGATGAGGATCGCGCTCGACCGGCAGAGCGCCACGGCCCGACGGCTGGTCCGTGACCTCGAGCCGCACCTCGGCGAGGAGCTCGCACGCGCGCTCCTGGCCGTGGACCCGGCAGTCCCCGTCGATGACGCGACGATCGCCGCGCAGCGAACGCGGGTCGAGGAGCTCGACGCACACCTCGCGCGCCTCGAGACGAGCGCCGACGCGGCGGTCGTCGCTCGAGCACGCGCGCTGAAGCCCCTGACGGGAACGCTGGTGCGCAAGAACGTTTGGATCGTCGGCGGCGACGGGTGGGCGTACGACATCGGCGCCGGCGGCCTCGACCATGTGCTCGGCTCGGGGCGCGACGTGAACGTGCTGGTGCTCGACACCGAGGTGTACTCGAACACCGGAGGGCAGGCCTCGAAGTCGACTCCGCGTGCGGCCGTGGCCAAGTTCGCGAGTGCGGGCAAGCGCAACGCGAAGAAGGACCTGGGCGTCGAGGCCCGGCGATACGGGGACGTATACATCGCACAGGTCGCGGTCGGTGCCAACGACATCCAGACGGTGAAGGCCTTCACCGAGGCCGAAGCCTGGCCCGGACCCTCGTTGATCATCGCCTACTCGACGTGCATCGCCCACGGCATCGACATGCGGACGTCCATGACCCACCAGCGCGACGCGGTCCGATCGGGATACTGGCCGCTCTACCGCTTCCACCCCGGTGCGGACGAGCACACCCAACCGTTCCATCTCGACAGCAAGGCGCCGTCGATCCCCCTCTCCACCTTCCTGGACGCCGAAGCGCGCTACGCGATGCTCGCCCGCGCCAATCCCGACGACGCCGATGCACTGCGCGCTGCCGCGCAGGCCGACGTCGACGAGCGCTGGCGCTACTACACCCAGCTCGCGGGGATCGAGCGCACCCTGCCCGAGCCGTTTCCGTCCGACGGAGCACCCTGACCGATGGGACATCTTCGATGACCGATCTCAGCACCACCTACCTCGGGCTACAGCTGGCGAGCCCCCTCGTCGCGTCGGCGAGTCCGCTCACCGGACGCGTCGACACGCTCCGGCGACTCGAAGACGCAGGCGCGGCGGCGGTCGTTCTTCCGTCGCTCTTCGAGGAGGATGTCACCGACGCGGCCCTCGACCGCCAACGGCTGTTCACCCAGGGAACCGAGTCCTTCGCTGAGGCGCTCACCTACCTTCCGGAGCCCGAGGGCGAGGACGAGCTCGACCGTCACCTCCGACTCGTCACCGACGCCAAGGCCGCGCTCGACCTACCGGTGATCGCGAGCCTGAACGGCACGACCCGCGGCGGCTGGACCCACTACGCGACCGCCCTCGTGGAGGCGGGCGCCGATGCCCTCGAGCTCAACGTGTACGGCATCGGTGCAGATCCCCACGACACGGCCACCTCCTTGGAGGTCGAGCTCCTCCGTCTGGTGCGGTCGGTGCGGGAGGAGGTCGCGGTGCCACTCGCGGTGAAGATCTCCCCGTACTTCACGGCGCTCGCGCACTTCGTCGGGCAGGTCGCCGAGGCCGGAGCCGACGGCGTCGTCTGCTTCAACCGCTTCTACCAGCCCGACTTCGACCTCGAGACCCTCGTCGTCGCCCCGACCCTCGACCTGTCGACCTCGGCCGAGCTGCGGCTCCCTCTGCGATGGATCGGGCTGCTCCACCGTCGGGTGTCGTGCTCACTGGCACTGTCGACCGGCGTGCACACACATGAAGACGCGGCCAAGGCCGTCCTCGCCGGCGCCGATGCCGTCATGACGACCTCCGCGCTCCTCGTCCACGGACCCGAGCACCTCGGTGTGCTCCACCGCGGGCTCGAGCAGTGGCTCGACGAGCACGAGTACGAGTCGGTCGCGCAGGCGCGCGGCAGCGTCAGTGCCGAGTCCGTCGCGGACCCCGCATCGTACGAGCGCGCGAACTACCGGCAGGTCCTGCGGAGCTTCACCAGCACGTACGACGCCTGATTCGGCGCAGGCGAGCCCGCGGCCCGTCAGTCGTCGGCTGGGACGATCACGACCGGAACGGTCGCATGGTGCGCGAGGGTGTGCGGAACGCTTCCCAGCAGCATCTCCACGAACCCTCCTTTGCCACGCCGACCGACGACGATGAGCCCGGCCGACTCCTCGTGCGCCACGCGATCGAGCGACTGGGCGGGGTTGCCCCGAGCGACGACCGTTCGGCAGCGGACGTCTGCGGCTTCCAGCGCCGCGACCGCCTCGGTGAGCTCGTCGGTGACCGCCTGCACCATCGCGCCCACCGTCGCGTCGAACGACAGGCCGATGGTCGGCGACTCTGCCGGCGCGAGTCCATCGATGAACACAGCGTCGGCGACACCGACGACGACGACCTCGGCGTCCAACAGACCCGCGTGTTCGATGCACCATTCGACCGCAGCCCGAGCGCCGGTCGATCCGTCGTAGCCGAGGACCAACCGGCGGGTCGTCACGACCGACCCTTGTGGGGGATGTGCTCGATCACGGCATCGGAGCCGGGGAAGAACAGCCCCTCGTGGCCGTCGTCGTCCCAGCGCACCAGGTACGGCGGACCTCCGTCCTCGCCGCGGACCTCGAGGATCTCCGCGTCCCGGTCGGGTTCTCCGACATGGTGACCCTTGATCACGAGTCGATCACCTACTTGTGCGTTCACGCTACCCACTCCTCTCTCGTCGGGACCAGAACTCGGTTGCGGCGTTGCGCTGCGCCCGCCACAGCAGATAGGAACCCATCGCATCGCTGACCGTTCGCCATGCGCCGACCAGATGACCGTCGGCGGGCGCGCCATCCGGACGGGACGCGCCGAGCGTGGCGAGTGCCTGCATCTCCTCGATGTCGAGGCCGCTTGCCTCGGCGATCTCAGCCCAGGTCGCGAAGAACTCGTCCCAGCGATCGGGGGGCAGCGAGCCCAACGCCCGTCGGATGCCGAACATGTCATCAAGGTCAAAGGGCGCCTCCGCCGTCTGGGCGACCGCCATTGCCCTCATCTGATCAACCACGCTCCCCCCCTTCCCCCTTCCAACCGGACCCGAGACGAGAAGCCTTGCGACCAATCTCACTGTCCCAGTTCGGGGAGCTCGTCACTAGGGCCGATCGGCCCTCCTCGTCGAGGCAGGCGCGACCGTCGACTCGACCGACCCGCCGCGGCGGCGATTCTGGGCAGCTCGGTCGGCAGGAACGTAGAGCGCACCTGCGGTAGGATGGGGGTTCCGTCACACTTAGCGGGGACCTCTCCTACATCCGGTTGACACACAGGCCGGACCCCTTCGGTTGCCTCCTCTGAGCCCTACTCGAGGAGCGACATGCCCCAGTCCCTGCCACTTGTTTCCGCGCAGCCGACTGCCGTCGTGTACTGCGAGGCCAACTTCGGTGCGATGGACGGCAAGACGGCGAACGGTCTCGTCCGCCATTCCGAGCGCTACGAGATCCTCGCCGTGATCGACAGCGAGCAGTCCGGCCTCGATGCAGGTGAGGTGCTCGGCGACAAGCCGAACGACATCCCGATCTGCGCGGACGTCGACGAAGCGATCGCGATCGCGGGCCACATCCCCGACTTCCTCATCTTCGGCATGGCCCCGCTGAGCGGGATGCTCTCTGACGTCGAGCGCGCCGTGCTGCTCGATGCGATCGCTCGCGGCATGAGCGTCGTGAACGGCCTGCACCAGTTCCTCAACGACGATGTGGAGTTCGCCGCCGCGGCCGCCGCGCACGGGGTGACCATCCTCGATGTGCGTCGTCCGCGCGACAAGCAGGACCTCAGGATGTTCAGTGGGCGCATCGCGACGGTCACATGCCCACGGATCGCGGTGCTCGGCACGGATGGCGCGATCGGGAAGCGCACCACCGCGACGATCCTCACGCAGGCCCTCAACGACCGGGGGATCAGAGCAGTCCTGGTCGGGACGGGACAGACCGGCCTGATCCAGGGCACCCGCTACGGAGTGGCGCTCGATGCGATCCCCTCCCAGTTCTGCTCGGGCGAGATGGAAGCCGCAGTGGTCGAGGCGTTCGAGGACGCGGAACCCGACGTCATCGTCGTCGAGGGCCAGGGCGCGCTCAGCCATCCGGCCTACCTCACGTCGAGCTTCATCCTCCGCGGAAGCCAGCCGCAGGGCGTCATCCTCCAGCACGCACCGGCACGTCGGTTCCTCGGCGACTTCCCGACCCTGCCGATGCCGACGCCGGCCGACGAGATCAACCTCATCCAGACGTTCGCCGACACGACCGTGATCGGTCTGACGATCAACCACGAGCAGATGACCGAGGCCGAGGTCTCCGCGGCGATCACGCGCTACGAGCGCGAGCTGGGGATACCGGCGACCGACGCGCTCACCCGGTCGCCGAACCACCTCGTCGACATGGTCGTGCGCGCGTTCCCCGAGCTCGAGCCGAAGCTGGTCGCAGCCACGACATGACCGCGCCGCGACTGGAGATCCGTCTCGATCGGATCCGTCACAACGCGGCGGCACTGGTGGCACGGCTCGGTCAACGAGGCATCGTCGTCACCGGCGTCACGAAGGCAGTGCTCGGATCGCATGCGATCGCACGGGAACTGCTCGATGCCGGCGTCACATCCATCGGCGACTCGCGCATCGAGAATCTCGAGGGGATGGTCCGGGCGGGACTGTCGTGCCCGATGACGCTGCTCCGGTCGCCCATGCTCAGCGAGGCCAACCGAGTGGTCGCGTCGGCCGACACGAGTCTCAACTCCGAGCTCGCCGTGCTCGAGCAGCTCTCGTCGTGCGCGCACTCCCAGGGCCGGAAGCACGGTGTCGTGCTCATGGTCGAGCTGGGCGACCTGCGGGAGGGGATCCTCCCGTGTGATCTCGAGGCGGTCGTGGGCCGCACCTTGGATCTCCCTGGCCTTGCGCTCCAGGGCATCGGGACCAACCTCGCCTGTCAGAGCGGGGTCGCGCCCGACCAGCAAAAGATGGACGAGCTGTCCTCGTTGGCGACCGCGCTGGAGTCGACCTTCGGCATCGCGCTCGCCATCGTCTCCGGTGGCAACTCCGCGAACCTCGGCTGGGCGCTCGGCCCGGGCGATGTCGGCCGGGTGAACAACCTGCGTCTCGGGGAGTCCATCCTTCTCGGCCGCGAGCCCCTGCACCGACACCCGATCGACGGGCTGCACACCGATGCGATGACGCTGGTCGCCGAAGTGATCGAGTCGAAGGTGAAGCCGTCGAAGCCGTGGGGTGCGATCGAGCAGACGGCGTTCGGGTCCGCGGCGCCGAGCGCCGACTTCGGTGACTCGAACCGCGTGATCCTCGCAGTGGGCGTCCAGGACGTCGACCCGAGCGATCTTGTCGCGCCGGAAGGCCTCACGATCCTCGGTGGTAGCAGCGATCACCTGGTGGTGGATGCAGGAAGCCGCTCGATGCCCGTCGGCTCAGAGATCCGCTTCGGAGTCGGGTACCGCGCGCTGCTGCGTGCGATGACCTCACCGTTCGTGAGCAAGGTGCTCATCGCCGGTGGGCGGTAGAGGATTTGAACCTCTGACCCCTTCCGTGTCGAGGAAGTGCTCTACCCCTGAGCTAACCGCCCGTGTGGTGCGAGCCGCCACGGTATCAGGCCACCTCCGGTCGACCCTTGACGGACATGCGTCACTCGGTGGCGATGGCGCCGAGGACGTCGAGGCGGCTGGCCCGCCAGGCCGGGAGAATCGCGGCAACGACTCCCGCGAGCATCGAGAGCGCCAGGAACACGACGAGCTGGACGACGGGGACCGAGAGCTCCGTGACGCCTTGGCTCTCGAGCGCCGCGGTGAAGACCCAGCCCCAGAACACCCCGAGCGCGGTGCCCACCACGCCACCGACGAGTGCCACGACCACCGACTCACTGCGGATCATCCGGCGCGTCTGTCGGCGCGACATGCCGACTGCACGGAGCAGCCCGATCTCGTGGGTTCGCTCGAACACCGAGAGGGCCAACGTGTTCACGATGCCGAGCACCGCGATGAGCTCGGACAGCAGCAACAGCGCCACGGTGACCGCGAGGAACCTGTCGATCGCGGCCTCCTGGTCGCTGCGGTATGCGTCCCGTGAGAACACCTCGACGTTGGGGAAGTCCTCCGCGACGACCTCCTGCACGGACGCCCGGGCGGCGCCGACGCTCCCGGAAGCCTTCACGTAGACGAGCGAGTCTTGGTCGTCGGCACCGAACCCCTGCACGTACGCGGGCCATGACACGATCCAGTCGACAGGGAACCCTCCCGTGAAGTCGGCCTGCTCGTAGATGCCCGCGACGCGAATCAGCTGGAACCCTTGCGGAAACTGCATCTGGATCTCGTCGCCGACGCGCAGCCCGTACTTCGCCGCGGCGTCAGCCTGCACGAGCACGCCGTCGTCACCCATCGCTGCGATGCTCCCGTCGCGGACCCGCAGCGCCGTGACCGGGCCGAGCTGCGTGGGGTCCACGCCCGCGACCGTCTCCTCCTGGGTCTGCACCCGGACATTGCCGAATCGGAACGCGGCGACGGCTCCGAGGGCAGGTTGGTCGAGGAGCCGCTCCGCGACCTGGGGCGAAAACGCGCTGAACTGCTGCGCCTTGAGCACGACGTCGGCGCGGATCCCGCGGTCCACGGCGGCCTTCACCGACGACTTGGCCGACGCACCGAAGATCGAGACGAGGCCGACGAGCGCAAGCCCGATGACGAGCGCGGACGCGGTCGCCGCGGTGCGGCGCGGGTTCCTCGTCGCATTCCCGCGGGCCAGCTCGCCCGTCACGCCGAACACGCGGAACGGCGCACCGAGCGCCGAGGCCAGCGGACGGGCGAACGTCGCGAGGAGCACCACCACGCCGAAGAACACGAGCAGCGCCCCGACGGCCACGATCCAGATCTCGTCCACCGCGTTCGCCGCATCTGCGGTCCGGTTGAGCCCCACGACCACGAACGGGATCCCGGCGACACCGATGAACACGCCCAGCACACCGCGCGCTCGCAACGATCGCTCGCTCGGCGTCCCGACGTCGTTGATCGCCGCGATCGGCGGCACGCGCGACGCGCGCAGGGCCGGCCAGATCGCCGAGAGCACCGTGACCACGAGACCGACCAGGATCGCTACCACGATCGTGCGCTCCTGGAGGACGACCGCGCCCTCGGGCACATCGAAGCCGAGCCGCCCGGTCAGCTCGAGCAACAGGGCCGCGAAGCCGACCCCGGCGGCGAGGCCGGCGACGGACGCGATCACACCCACAACCGCGGCCTCGCCGATCACCGAGCCGATCACCTGGCGTCGGCTCGCACCCATCGCGCGGAACAGGCCCAGCTCGCGTGTCCGCTGCGCGACCAGGATCGTGAAGGTGTTGAAGATGATGAACGCGCCGACCACGAGGCCGATCGCAGCGAAGCCGAGGAGCAGCTGGGTCAGCAGGGCCAGGAAGTCGAGGACCTGCTCTCCGCGATCATTCGCCACTTGCTGCCCGGTGGACACCTCGTATGCGCCGCCGAGCTCCGCGGCGAGACGCTCGCGGAGGTCTCGGCGGTTCGTCCCCGGCTCCGCCGTCACGTTGATCGCGTCGATGAGGCCGGGTGCACCCACGGCGGCCTGCGCGGTGGCCAGATCAAAGGCCGCGAACGTCACCGCACCGAGCCTCTCGGCGCTGCCGAAGCCGAAGACGCCGACGATGCGGAACTGTTCCTTCGGGCCGAGCGTGAGGATGTCGACCCGGTCGCCGACCGAGAAGTCGTTGCGTCGTGCGGTCCCGGCATCCATCGCGACCTCGCCCGGCGCACGCGGCGGTCGACTCTTCGTGACTTGCCCGTCGAGGTCGATCAGTCGCAGTGGGCCGTCGCGGCCGCGCTGCGCCCAGGAGATCCCGAACGTCGGTGCGCCGCCGATCTGGATCGCCTCACCGTCGCGTCCCACGAACTGCGCGTAGCCCTGGACGAACCCGGTCGCCGAGCGCACGCCGGCGACGTCCTGCACCTGCGTGACGAGCGACTCCGGGAACCGGTCCCGGTCACCGTCCCCACCGAACGGCGGGCGGAGGCGCACGACCGCATCGATGCCCTCGACCGACTCGTCGAAGACCCCCTGGAACGACCGGTCGAGCGTGTCGGTGAGGACGTAGGTGCCGGCAACGAAGCTGACACCGAGCAGGACTGCCATCGCGGTGAGGGCAAGCCGGATCTTCCGGACGAACAGCCCTCGGATCGTCGCCTTCCACATGGTCGGACCATCATGGTCGGCCTACGCCGCCGACCGGGGGCATCGCAGGGGGGATCGATGGGACTGCTCGACGGGCTCCTCGACCGGTTCACGGCAATGCTCGGCCGCGACGCGGCCTGATCCACCATGTCGGGCGACGGTCAGATCTTCGTGACCGCCAATTTCGGCGGCTGAGCCGAGTCAGCGTCGCAACAAGTCGAGCAGCGTGAGCACCTGCTCCGCGCCCTCGTCAGCCGACGCGGTCGCTGTCGCGATGGTCAGCTCCGGGTCGAGTGGCGCCTCGTACGGATCGTCGATCCCGGTGAAACCCGGAAGCTCGCCCGCCCGGGCCTTCGCGTAGAGCCCCTTCGGATCGCGTGCTTCGCAGACGTCGAGAGGCGCATCGACGAAGACCTCGATGAACGCGAGATCGGCGGCCTCGTGCAACGCGCGCGCGTGGGCGCGGCCGGCCCGGTACGGGCTGATGACCGGCACCAGCGCAACGACACCGGCATCGGCGAACAGGCGGGCCACCTCGGCGACGCGTCGGACGTTCTCCTCTCGGTCGGTCGCGCTGAACCCCAGGTCCCCGTTGAGGCCGTGACGGAGGTTGTCGCCGTCGAGCGTGTACGACGCGACGCCTCCGGCCACCAGCCGCTCGGCGACGGCTCCCGCGATCGTCGACTTCCCCGAGCCCGAGAGTCCGGTGAACCACACGGTCGCGCCCCGCAACCCCGCAGCGGCCCAACGCTCCGCCCGGGCGATCCCGTGCTCGTGCCACACGACGTTCGGGCTCGCACCCGAGGCGCTCATGAGGACGGACCGAGGACCATCCCGGCACCGACGGTCTCGAACGTCGACTCGTCGATCAGCACGAAGCTCCCGGTCAGGCGGTTGCGGCGGTACTCGTCGACGAACAGCGGGGCGGTGCTCCGGAGCGTCACCCGCCCGATGTCGTTCATGGCGAGCGCGTCGTGACCCTCTTCTCGGTGGAGACTGTTGACGTCGAGTCCGTAGTGCAGTCGCTGGACCTTGGCCCGGGCAACGCGCGTGGTGTGCTTGATGCCGTAGATCGCGCCTTCCCGCAAGGGGCGTTCGTTGAACCAGCAGAGCATGGCTTCGACATCTTGCGTGGCGTTGGGGGCGTTGTTGGGGCGACAGAGCATGTCGCCCCGGCTGATGTCGAGGTCGTCGGCGAGTCGTATGTTCACCGACATCGGCGGGAACGCCTCCTCGACGGGGCCCCCGTAGCGGTCGATCCCCGCGATGACCGTCGTGAGCCCGGTCGGGAGGACCCGCACCTCGTCGCCGGGACGGAAGATCCCGCTCGCGACCTGCCCGGCGTAGCCGCGGTAGTCGTGATGGTCGTGGCTCATGGGCCGGATCACGTACTGGACCGGGAACCGGGCGTCGATCAGGTTGCGGTCCGACCCGATGTACACGTGCTCGAGGTGGTGCAAGAGCGTAGGGCCCTCGTACCACGGAGTGTTCGGCGAATGGGTCACGACGTTGTCGCCTTCGAGCGCCGAGATCGGGATGAAGGTCAGGTCATCGATGTCGAGCTTGGCGGCGAAGTCGGCGAACTCGGTGCAGATCTCATCGAACCGGCCCTCGTCGAAGTCGACCAGGTCCATCTTGTTGACGCACAGGACCAGGTGCTTCACCTGCAGCAGTGATGCGATCACGGCATGACGACGGGACTGCTCCAGGACACCCTTGCGCGCGTCGATGAGCACGAGCGCGAGGTCCGCCGTGGATGCTCCCGTGACCATGTTGCGCGTGTACTGGATGTGGCCGGGAGTGTCGGCGATGATGAACTTGCGCCGCGGAGTCGCGAAGTACCGGTACGCGACGTCGATCGTGATCCCCTGCTCCCGCTCGGATCGCAACCCATCGGTGAGGAGCGCGAGGTTCGTGTAGTCGAACCCCTTGTCGCGGCTCGTTCGCTCGACGGCCTCGAGCTGGTCCTCGAAGATCTGCTTGGTCTCGAGGAGCAGGCGGCCGATGAGCGTGCTCTTGCCATCGTCCACGGACCCGGCGGTCGCGAATCGCAGCAGCTCCATCACACGGGTCGATTCCGTTGCGGCGTCCCGGCCGTCCGGCCACGCCTCCACTGCATCTCCATCAGAAATAGCCCTCGCGCTTGCGGTCCTCCATGCCGGCCTCGGAGATCCGGTCGTCGGCCCGGGTGGCGCCCCGTTCGGTGATCCGGGCCGCGGCGACCTCGGCGATCACGTCGTCGACCGTCGCGGCTGGAGACTCCACCGCCCCGGTGCAGGACGCGTCCCCGACCGTGCGGAAGCGGACGGTGAGCTCCTCCACCTCTTCGTCCTCGGCGACCGTGACGTGGGGCCCGACCGCCAACAACATGCCGTCGCGGCGGAACACCTCGCGGCGGTGCGCGTAGTAGAGCGACGGCAGCTCGACCCGGTCGTCCTTGACGTACTGCCAGATGTCGAGCTCGGTCCAGTTGCTGAGGGGGAACACGCGGATGTGCTCGCCCTTCCGATGGCGACCGTTGTAGAGGTTCCACACCTCGGGTCGCTGGTTCTTGGGATCCCACTGCCCGAACTCGTCGCGGAACGAGTACACCCGTTCCTTGGCCCGGGCCTTCTCCTCGTCGCGCCGTCCTCCGCCGAAGACGGAGTCGAAGCCGTGCTCGACGATCGCGTCGAGCAGCGTGGTGGTCTGGAGTCGGTTGCGGCTCGCCCGGGGACCGGTCTCCTCGACCACCCGGCCCGAGTCGATCGACTCCTGGACCGACGCGACGATCAGCTGGACGCCGAGCTCGGCGACGCGACGATCGCGGTAGTCCAGCACCTCGTCGAAGTTGTGGCCGGTGTCGACGTGCATCACCGGGAACGGGATCCGGGCCGGCCAGAAGGCCTTCTCGGCCAAGCGGAGCATGACGGCGGAGTCCTTGCCGCCCGAGAACAGCAGCACGGGCCGCTCGAATTCGGCCGCGACCTCACGGAAGATGTGGATCGACTCGGACTCGAGTGCGTCGAGGTGGGACAGCTGGGTCGCCATCGAGCCACCAACCCTAGTGTGGCGAACCTTCTACGCTTCCCTTGCACCGCGCCGTTCCGGGAGGACCGCCATGACGGCAGTGATCGACTCCGACCAGCACCTCTACGAGCCCCGGACACTGTGGCGGGACCACTGCGACCCGTCGGACCGCGACGACGCGATCCGCATCGAGGACGACGATCTCGGCTACGCGTGGGTCACCTGGCGCGATCAACGGCTCGGGATCGCCGACGTGCAGGCCCCCCACGAGACCGAGGAGATCGGCGCCCGACGCCGCCGCCGGGAAGCCGGCGAGCCGGCCGAGTACTCCTACGACGAGGCCCTCCCGGTGGCGTTCTGGGACCCCGCAGCCCGGGCCGCGCAGCTCGCGACCATGGGCCTCGACGCCGCGATCTGCTTCCCGAACTTCGGCCTCGGCTGGGAGCGCAAGCTCAGCGGCGCGCTGTCGGCACTGCTCGCCAACATGACGGCCTGGAACCGGTGGTGCGGCATCGTCGCCCAGGAGGGCGGCGGCGCGGTGCACCCCGTCGCGCACGTGACGCTGCGGGATCTCGACTGGCTCGACACTCAGCTCGACGCGCTCGCGGCAGCCGGTGTCCGCACGGCGATGATGGCGCCCGCGCTCGTCGACGGGAAGCCGCTCTCCCACCCAGACCTCGACCGAGCATGGTCGTCGTTCGTCGCCCACGGGATCGCACCCGTGTTCCACGTCGCCGACCAGCCCCGGGTGTTCGACGACGCCTGGTTCACCGACGACGGAACCGCGTTCGTCAACATCTTGGAGTCGGTCTTCCTGTGGACGCCGGCGGCCGTGGCGATGACCGATCTCATCGTCAACGGCGTCCTCGAGCGCCACGCCGACCTACGGTTCGGGATTGTCGAGCTGTCGGCGATCTGGGTACCCCAGTACCTGATGATGTTGGACGGCGGCTACGACTTCACCTCCAAGCTCAACGGGCGCGTGCCGACGCCGCTGTCGATGCGTCCGAGCGAGTACTTCCGGCGTCACGTCCGCGTCTCCGCGTTCGCGTACGAACAGCCGTCGCGAATCGAACGACAGGCCGGCGACCTCCTGATGGCCTGCTCCGACTACCCGCACTCCGAGGGCACCGCGACGCCGCTCGAGGACTACGCACGGGTGGGGAGCGAGCCCGGAGGCACGACCGGCCTCTTCGCCGCCAACGCCGAGTTCCTCCTCGGACTCGACCGCACGTGATCTCGGCCTGATGGACCCATCCATCGGACCGCTCGTCGGAGCCGACGAGACGCTGCTGCACCAGGCCGTCGACACGTTCGCCTCGGTCGGTACGACCGATGTCAACTGGACCGAGAAGCTGTGGCTCCAGGTATGCGCCCGCGACGGGTCGCTCCAGGCCCTCTTCGGGCTCGGGAAGTACGCGAACCGCAACGTCATGGACGCCTTCGGCGGCGTGTCGCGCGGCGTCGAGCAGTGGACTGTGCGCGCGAGTCGCAGCCTCCACGTCGACCCGGCGCGCGTCGGCGTCGGTCCCCTCCACTACGACGTCGTCGAACCACTGTCTGCCGTACGGATCCGCCTCGACGCGACCGACGAGCAGCCCATCGCCTTCGACGTGACCATGCGGGGTGTCGTGCCGCCGAGGATGGAGGATCGTGAGCTCCATCGTTCCCCACACGCCCAACGGGTGATCAACGACGTCGTCCGGTACCACCAGGCGGGCGTCGCCGAAGGTTGGATCGAGGTCGAAGGCACGCGAGCGGAGGTGCGCCCGGACGGCTGGGTCGGGACACGCGACCACTCCTGGGGCGTGCGGATGCAGGTCGGGGACCCACTTCCGGACGTGGAGCCCCCGGTGCGCCGCCGCGACCCGCAGTCGTTCACGAGCTGGGCGCCGTGGCTCATGGAACGGCCCGACGGCTCGCGGTATGCACTCTTCCACTACTTCATGCGGTCGAACCTCCCCGGCGCGCCGGCACGCCGACTCCGCGGCGGCGTCGAGCATCCCGACGGCACCGAGGAGCCCTTCGCCGACGCCCACTTCGACGTGGCGTTCGACGACACGAGCCGCCGGTTCCTCGGCGGCACGGTCACCTTCGTACTCGAAGACGGCTCCGAGCGCCCGGTCTCGGTCTCACCGGTCGATTCGGGCACGGGGTTCCATCTGGGCACGGGCCTGTACTTCGGGCTCGACGGCGCCCGGCACGGCCAGTGGCGCGGCGACCTCCACATCGAGGGAGACCACTACACCGACTGCGACACCCGCGAGGTCGCCCGCCGCATCCATCAGCACCGCGACTGCGTGGTGCGGGTCGAGGACCCGGTGGGTGGAGGTGTCGGCTGGGGCAGCCTCCAGACCATCGTCATCGGCGCATTCCCCGAGTACGGCCTCCGCCTCGAGTCCACCTTCATCTAGCCCCCGAGGACGAGGGCTCAGACGCGGTCGAGCTCGAGCATGCGGATCGCGTTGCCGCGGAGGATCTTGTACCGCTGCTCGTCGGCAACGCCCTCGAGCATCTTCTCGCAGTAGTCCTTCGAGTTCGGCCACGTCGTGTCGGTGTGGGGGTAGTCGGTCTCGAAGCAGATGTTGTTCTCCCCCACCTCGTCGAGCGACCGCACCCCGTGGCGGTCCCAGGTGAAGCATCCGAACACCCGGTCGTAGTAGTAGGTCGAGGGCGGCTCGGGGCACAGGCGCTTGGAGTTCTGCCAGGCGTTGTGCTCCTCCCACACCGTGTCGGCCCGCTCGAGGGCGTACGGCAGCCAGCCGATCTGGCCCTCGGAGTACGCGATCTTCAGCTTCGGGAAGCGATGCATGATCCCACCGAAGAGGAAGTCGCCGAGCGACGCCATCGAGTTGTTGAACCCGACCATGCTCCCCACCCCGGGAGGCGCGTCCTTCGAGGAGAACGGGTCGGTCGACGACGAGCCCACGTGCATGCACAAGGTGGTGCCGGTCTCGTCGCACTCGGCGAGCATCGGGTCCCAGTACCCAGTGTGGACGCTCGGGAGGTCGAGCTTGGTGGGCAGCTCGGAGAAGCACACCGCCCGCACGCCGCGCTCGGCATTGCGTCGGATCTCCTGCGCCGCCAGCTCCGCGTCCCAGAGCGGCATGATGCCGAGCGGGATGTTGATCCCGATCGACGGGTCACACCACTCCTCGACCATCCAGTCGTTGTAGGCCTGCACGCACGCGAGCGCGAGCTCACGGTCGTCGGCCTCGTGGAACGTCTGGCCGCAGAAGCGCGGGAAGGTCGGGAACGGCAGCGAGCCGTCGACCCAGTTGACCTCGAAGTCCTTCTTGCGCTCCTTGGCGTCGAAGCAGCCCGGGCGCATGTCGTCGTAGGTGGTCGCCGTCATCGTCATGACGGTCTTGTCGAACGTCGACAGGTCGTCGCCGTCGGTGGCGGCCTTCGGGATCGCGACGAACTTCTTCTGGACGTAGATGACCTTGTCCTCGTAGATCCAGGCGTCGCCCCACTCACCCTCGGGATCCTCGGTCATCTCGTACTTGGCGCCCTTGCGGAGCCGGAACGCTCCCCAGCGCTTGCGTTCGACCCGCGGCCCCTTCTCCCGGAACTTGGTGGGCAACCACGTCTGCCAGACGTGTGCGGGCTCGACGACGTGGTCGTCCACGCTGATGATCTTCGGCAGCTCCACGCGGACCCCCGGTGCGATTCGGACGACCTGGTCATCGCCAGCGTACCGACACCCGCGCAGGTCGTGCGCGCCGGATGCGCCGACGACACCGCGGGCCACTGATGTGTCGTACCGCCTCGCTACCGTCGTGGTGTGTCCGAGGAGATCCCGCGAATCCGCAGCACGGCGGTGCTCGTGTACCGCCGAGATGACCTGGAACGACTCGGGATCGAGGTGGTGCCCACCTTCCGGACGCCACACGTCACCCTTGCGCACCCAGATCTGGAATCGCTCGTACGCGTTCTCTCGATCTGCGAACATAGGGAGATCACGAACCCACACTTCGACGGATGAGCACCATGACGACTGGTAGTCCCGCGCTCCCTGAGCTCGACCTCGTGGTCGACCTCAACAGTGAAGACGAGTCGGGGCTGCCCTGGACCTTCCTCGACGAGGCTCACGATCGCGACCTTGTTCGCGAGGGAGCATGGCTCGTGGTCGGCCAGGGCTCAGTGCGCGCCGTTGCCCAGGTCGTCGAGATCGACGGTGACATCGTCCGGGTCCGCCCCCTGCCCGGTCCTGTACAGAAGCACCGAGCCCTTCTCCGAGGCCGGGTCGCGTGACTCGACTCACAGGCCCGAGAAGCCCGCACATGCTTGGAGCGGACGACGGGATTCGAACCCGCGACCCTCACCTTGGCAACGTGACAGAAGGGGTGCGCGGCGCGGTGGCGATGACCGCGAATGTGGCCCTGACCTGCGGTTATACCTCTCGACGTCTCGCGTCGCTTCGCGTTGAATCTCATCGTCTCGCGGACTATTCGCGGACTCCTTGCGGACCGCGAATGACACCGGGC
Source organism: Acidimicrobiia bacterium (assembly GCA_046484625.1). Lineage (GTDB taxonomy): Bacteria > Actinomycetota > Acidimicrobiia > IMCC26256 > PALSA-555 > DASUAO01. The sequence goes on along the minus strand of JAWOIO010000235.1, from coordinate 203 downwards.
GACCGCGCCTTCGGCAATCGCCGAGCCCAGCGCGGCCATCACCGCGTCGTCGTCGACGCGATCTTCAGCGCGCAGCCACGGCGGAGGCGGATCCGGTGGGCCAGTCGTCGCTCGAGATCGGCCTCAGGTGCCGTCCTCGTCGGCGCCCAGAGCCTCGACGACCCTGCGGAGCTGCTCGACGAATCCCGGAAGGAGATCTGTCG
>JAWOIO010000232.1:0-3251 GCA_046484625.1 Acidimicrobiia bacterium | reverse complement strand
ACGGGCTTGCGGATATAAATTCATAGTCATGAAGCGTTTGCACGATCGGTATGTGCATTCTACTAGCACTAACAATAGGCGAGGCAGAGAGTTGCGGGTACAACTTGTGCGCGTGAACAAGATCGGGTCGAAACTCATGTACAATCGACCTCATTGCACGTGCCGCTTCGCGATTCCAGATCGCACTCTGGAGAACGCGGATGCGCTCACCGGCGGGGAGCCCGTCTCGCGTCTCGTGGCGCACGCGACCAGTGACGAAGGAGCCGAGTGTCTCGACGTTCTCAGGACTAGAGACCGACAGGAAAGCCACCTCATGCCCAGCTTCTCTCAAGAGTCGTGCGAGCGAGAGGCACTGTTTGTCAGCGCCGCCCGTCACATACGCGTACTTGTTGATCATGAGAATCCGCATGCACACCTAGCCTCGAGGATTTGTACGAACGACCAGGACTCAGTCGAGAGCCGGAATCGCTCGCCGGCGGGCAGGGGACGATCCACGCCGTGGAGCTCGACGACTTTCGGACGCGGGGACACCTGCACGCACGCGCTGGGCGCGGAGCGCGATGAGAAGCGCGGTCGGGAACCATCCGTAGCGAACGTACAGGATCGGCTCCCCCATCCCGAACTGCACGAAGCCCACGAGGGCTGCGAGGATCGCGGCGGTCTCGGATCGAAGCCCTGGGGGTGTGTTCCTGAGCACGTAGGCACCCGCTGCAAGGGATCCGCCGATCATGACGAGGATCCCCACGAGCCCAAGGAATCCCGCCGTGAACCAGGGTCCCAAGAGCATGTTGTGGACTGCTTTCTCGGTGACTTCAATGGTGCTGGCTTCGTCCAGACCCACGCCGACGATCGGCTGCTCGCGGATACGAGCCCACGCGTCGGACCATCCCTCGAGACGCGTGAAGATCGTCCCTCCCGTCCCCTTCTGTGCCTCCTCGGCAGACGTGACTCGCAGGATCCGATGTACCGGAGACGGCGACTCCGTGGTTCCCGTCGAGGTCATGAGAATGAGCCCCGTCGCCACGACGGCGCCGACTCCGATGACGAGCCGCAGGCTCATACCGCGCAGCGCGAGCCAAAGCACCGTCGCGCCGCTCGCCGCGAGAAGGCCCCCGACCGATCCCGAAAGCAGCAATCCGGCCGAGATGAGTGCGGTGGCGCCCATCCCGAACAGCTGCATCGACTTCTTGGGCGAGTCGACGGCAAGCATGAGCGCCGGCACGAAGGCCGTCGCAGTCAGCCCGCCCAGCTGGTTCCAGTGAGTCGTGAAGCCGGTCATTCGTCCCCACGCGAGGCCACCCCCGGGTATGACGTCACCCAGGAAGAACTGAGCGACGGCTCCGCCCGACGAGAGCGCCGCTGATCCCACCCACGCCGCGAGCGCGATGTGGACGTGAGCCCGCGTCTGAAGAACCATTGTCCCCAGCCAGAACCAGACGAGCGTGAGATACAGCATCCGGATCACGACCATCGCCGAGGCGTTCGGGGAAACGGCCTCCAGCGACGAGATGAGCCCACCGATCGCGAAGACGACGACACCGAGGACGATTGCGCGCGGCACGAGAAACGGGATCGCGATCCTTCGCATCAGCACGACCGTGACCGCGAGCCCCAGAGACGTAAGGAAGATCCAGTCGGACACCGCGAAGCCCATGGCCGGTCGGATCGTCAAGAGCCCGATCGACCCGGCGCCGATGTAGTACGCCAGACGCGCAGCCCTAAACCGCGGGTCTTCGATCTCGCTCAGGCGATCCTCCGTGTCCGTGGGGCGGGGCGGACGAACGGCGATCCGCACTGCAGCCAGGCCGGTGACCCCGACGACGGCGAGGACGATCAGCAGCGTTAGCTCCCAGGGAAGCCGAGCGACGACCAGGCCTATGACGAGCGCCGCAACGACGACGGATCCATACGTGCGCACGAGGTATCTGGCGTTGTCGGTCGTCATCTCGGAAACGCTTCCGCTCGAAGTATCGGGCCACGAGCGCGACACGCAAGAACGATTTCGGTCAGCAAGTGGCCACCATGGCCTGGTGATCTTCGGCGCGCTTGGCACTCGTTCCGTAGGGAATCATCGGGTCACTGTGTGCGCGCCGCTACGGACACGCGACGTCCTGAAGATGACGAGGAGCGGAACGAACACGACGACGATGTGCATCACGAGGAGCACCGGATCGAAGCGGGCTGCCACGACAACTGTCCAGAAGGCCGCCGCATAGGCGATCTGCACCCTTCCGTCGTTCGCCGCCCGCAGGAAGTACTCGTACGCGAAACGTGCGAGCAACCCGTAGGCAAACAGCCCGACCACGACTCCGAGCAGGCCGAAGTCCCAGAAGAACGACATGAGCGGTGTGAAGTTGGGGTCGAAGCCCCCGAGCTCTCGAGGCCCTGGCCACACTGCTTCCGTGACCTGCTGCGTGTGCGTCAACGGCTTGCCCTCCCACACGACTCGTGGCACTGGGCGCGAGACGAGGTCTCCGAGCGTAGCGCGCCCATAGCGGTATCCGAGCTCTGAAGGGATCACCCTCAAAGCACCCGCCAGAGCCGGCGCCATCTCGGCGTCGGCGCCCCACAGGACCGGCGCCACGACGTGCTCCGGCGTCGAGGCGAGCCCCTTGATCGCGGACGGGAAGTCCTCGCGCGTCTCCGCGTATCGGAAGAAGAGGAACGCGTACGAGAGCATGAGAGCCACTACGAGCCCGAGCGCGAGCGCGACCGGGCCCGGCCGACGCCGTCGGTGGAGGTAGACGAAGACGACCATCGTCCCGATGAGCACCATCAGGTTCAGACGGCTGCCCGTCGGGAGAGTGCGGAGCAGCGCGAGACCGATGAGGAAGGCCGCAAGGACCACCTCTCGTGTCCGCGGTTTCGTCATTGCCACTGCAAACGCGATGAGCGCCGCAGGAACGACGAGGAGCGACAGCCACCAGAGGAAGAGCGGGGAGTCGCGCATCAGCGCGTCGAGCTCCGCGCTTCGACCGCCGAGAAACAGTCGCACGCCGGACACGCCGTCGATGGAGAGCAGGAACGCCACGAGGAAAGCCGTCCCCAGGCCCGCCGCGATGCACGCACCCGTGAGCGCTCTCGACGGACTCCAGGCCGAGGAAACCCTGGGAACGCGAGCAGACAAGCGCTTGCCGAGGACGGCCTCGTGGCCGACCACGAACGCCGAAGCCCCGAGAAGTGCAAGCAGCATCGCGTCGTCGACCCTCGAGCCGATGTCGACACCGAAGAACACAAGGTCGTCGCGGATG
>JAWOIO010000195.1:0-14235 GCA_046484625.1 Acidimicrobiia bacterium | reverse complement strand
GGAGCTGCGCCGTGGTGAAGGTGGCGTTCTGATGCGGAGCGAACGGAGCGGATGCAGCGAGCTTCGCGAGCGGAAGCAGCGGAGTGGGAGCTGCGCCATGGAGAAGGTGGCGTTCTGATGCCGAAGCTCCCCGGCCTCATCGGCGGCCTCGGCATCACGTTGAAGACGATGCTGAAGCCAGCGGTCACGGTGCAGTACCCGCACGAGAAGGAGGCGCTCGCGCCCCGCTCGCGTGGCGTGATCGCGCTCAAGGAGGAGAACTGCACGGTCTGCATGCTCTGCGCCCGGTCGTGTCCCGACTGGTGCATCTACATCGAGGGCCACAAGGAGCAGCGTCCGCCGCGCCGCGAAGGCGGGCGTCCCCGTTCGGTGAGCGTCCTCGACCGCTTCGACATCGACTACGCGCTCTGCATGTACTGCGGCATCTGCGTCGAGGTCTGTCCCTTCGACGCGCTGTTCTGGAGCCCCGAGTACGAGTACTCCGAGAACTCGATCGCCGACCTGCTCCACGACAAGGCGAAGCTCGGCGAGTGGATGGCGACCGTTCCTGAGCCCGAGCCGCTCGAGGCCGGCGCGCTCGCCCCCAAGGGAGCCAAGAAGTGAGCACCTCGCGGCGAACGGAGCGGAGCGTAGTGAGCTCGCCAGCGAGCGAACGCCCGCGGGCCGGGTACCCCGGCCCGCAGAGAGCGAGCGAATAGAGATGTGGGAGCAGCAGGTCGCGTTCTGGATCCTGGCGGTGGCGATGGCGGCCGCGGCGATCGGAGTCGTGCGCTCGAAGAACGTCGTGCACGCCGCGCTCTTCCTCGTCGTCGTGCTGGCGGGTGCCGCGGCGCAGTACATCCTGCTCGCCGCCGAGTTCGTCGCCTGGGTGCAGGTGCTCATCTACATCGGTGCGGTGGTCATCCTCTTCCTGTTCGGCATCATGCTCACACGGGCCCCGATGCGCGATGACGCCGGAAAGCTCGACAACGACCAGCGATGGGCGGCGGGCGCCGTCGCGCTGTTCACGTTCGGAGTGCTCACCGCGATCCTCGTCGACGCCTTCGGTGGCGACGAGATCCGCTTCGGGGACGAGCTCGTCGCGCAGGGTCGCACGAGCAACGTCGGCACCGAGCTCTTCCGCAACTATCTCGTTCCGTTCGAGATCGTGTCGATGCTGCTCCTCGCGGCGCTCATCGGCGCGGTCGTGCTCGCGAGGAAGGACTGAGCGGTGGAGCTCAACCAGTTCCTGATCCTCAGTGCTTTCCTCTTCTGCGTGGGCATCTACGGCGTCCTGGCCCGACGCAATGGTGTGCTCGTGCTCATGAGCGTCGAGCTCATGCTCAACGCGGTGATCATCAACCTGATCGCGTTCTCGGCCTTCAACCGGGACATCGGCGGCCAGGTCTTCGCCCTGTTCGTCATCGCGATCGCGGCGGCCGAGGTCGGGGTCGGCCTCGCGATCATCCTGCTCGTCTATCGGAACCTGCGCAGTCCAGATCTGGACCAGGTCGACCAGCTGAAGGGCTGAGGACTCACGATGCTCGACGCCGCCTGGATCGTCCCCGCGCTGCCCGCGGCGTCGTTCCTCGTCATCCTGTTCTTCGGCAAGCGCCTGCCCAAGAAGGGCGCCGATATCGGGATCCTCGCGGTCGGCACGTCGTTCGTGCTCTCGTGCGTGGCCGCGGCCCAGTGGATCGACCGGGTCAGCGCAGCGGAGGGTGAAGAGAGCGGACTCGGCGCCTTCTTCGGCAAGGGCCTGCTTGCCGCGGGTGGCGAGGGTGGCGGCGTGGAGCCTGTGATCCACTCCATCACCTGGTGGCGCAGCGGCAACGTCACGTTCGGCGTCGGGACCCACATCGACGGGCTCGCCGTGATGATGATGGTGATGGTCAGCCTCGTCGCGCTGCTCGTCCACATCTACTCCACGGGCTACATGCGCGGCGACAAGCGCTACACCTGGTTCTTCGGCTGCCTCTCGCTGTTCACGTCGTCGATGCTGCTGCTCGTCGTCGCCGAGAACACGCTCCAGATGCTCGTCGGTTGGGAGCTGGTCGGGCTCTGCTCGTTCATGCTCATCGGATTCTGGTGGGAGGACCCGGCGAACTCTCGCGCCGCGATCAAGGCGTTCCTCACCACCCGGACCGGTGACATCGGTTTGGTGATCGGTGTCATCGTGCTGTTCTTCGCGGCGGGCACGTTCAGCGTCGAGGGAACGAACGTGTACGCGCTCTCCGACGGCGCCTCGCACAACCTGCTGCTCGCCGGATCGGTCTGCCTCATGGTGGCGATCATCGGCAAGAGCGGTCAGTTCCCGCTGCACACGTGGCTGCCCGACGCCATGGCCGGCCCGACGCCGGTCTCCGCGCTGATCCACGCCGCGACCATGGTGGTCGCCGGCGTGTTCTTGGGTGCCCGCCTGTACCCGGTGTTCTACGACGGCTTCTCGATCGGCGACGGGGGCATCAACATGATGGCCCTCGTCGGTGGCATCACGATCCTGATCGGGGCCGCGCTGGCGTTCGTGCAGAACGACATCAAGAAGGTGCTCGCGTACTCCACCATCAGCCAGCTCGGCTACATGGTCATGGGGCTCGGCGTGGGCGCCTGGGTCGCGGCCGTCTTCCACCTCTTCACGCACGCGTTCTTCAAGGCGCTCCTGTTCCTCGGCGCCGGTTCGGTGAGCCACGGGGGCACGCACCACAGCTTCGACATGCGCGAGATGGGTGGCCTGCGCAAGACCATGCCGGTCACCTTCTGGACGTTCCTGATCGGGTCGCTCGCGCTGGCGGGGATCTTCCCGCTCGCGGGGTTCTGGTCGAAGGACGAGATCCTCGTGAACGCCGGCACCAACGGCTTCGACGCGTTCCTGATCGTCGGGCTGGTGGGCGCGTTCCTGACTGCGGCGTACATGACCCGCTGCGTCTACCTCACGTTCTTCGGCGAGTACCGCGGGGCGCACCACCCGCACGAGTCGGAGCGCAGCCTCACGGTCCCGCTCGTGATCCTGGCCGGTCTCGCGATCGTGGCCGGGCTCGTCAACGCCGCGCCGCTGGGCATCGAGAAGTTCACGGAGTGGGTGGAGCCAACGGTCGCGTTCCCCGACCTCATGCACGCCGAGTTCGACTACCCGAAGGCGATCATCTCGGTATCGATCGCCGTGCTGGCGATCGGGATCGCGGCGTTCTACTGGTTCCGGCGCGAAGAGCTCGGTGCGCTCAAGGGGCTCACCGAGCGGAACCGCTTCGCGCGCGCCGGCTACACGTTCCTCGACAACCGGTACTACCTCGACCACCTCTACGAGAACGTCATCGTCGACGGCATCCGCGGGCCAGTGGCCCGTGCGGCGTACTGGGTGAACCAGCACGTGATCGACGGAGTGGTCAACGGCACCGGGCGGGGCGCCGTCAAGGCGGGGCGCTTCGTCTACGACACTCTCGACCAGAAGGTGGTCGACGGCGCAGTGAACGGCCTCGCCTACGAGACCGGCGCCGCGGGTGGCGAGATGCGCAAGCTCCAGACCGGACAGGTACAGCGGTACGCGATCGTGCTGTTCGCGGCGGTGGGGCTCTTGAGCTTCGCCCTGTTCCTCACGAACGTTCTCTAAGCATCGGAAGGGCAAGCAGGCGATGGACTGGTTCGATGACTGGGCACTGACCCTGGCGGTGTTCGTGCCGCTGGTCGGCATGGCCCTCGTGCTGATGATCCCGAAGGCGCAGGAGACGGCCATCAAGACGACGGCCCTCGTCACTGCGCTCGTCACGGGCGCCGTCGGCGTGGGGATCCTCACGCAGTTCGACTACGACCGGACCGGGAAGCTGCAGTTCGACGCGAATGAGCCGTGGATCGATGTCATCAACAGCCGCTACCACGTGGCGCTCGATGGCATCGCCCTGCCGCTGCTGATCCTGTCGATGCTCGTGGTGATCCTCTGCATCGTCTATTCGTGGAACCACTTCCCGAAGCCGCACAACCCCAAGGCGTTCCTCGCCCTGATCCTGCTGCTCGAGGTCGGGATGAACGGGACGTTCGTCGCCCAGGACCTCATCCTGTTCTTCATCTTCTTCGAGATCGTCCTGCTCCCGATGTTCTTCATGATCGGGGTCTGGGGCGGGCCGAACCGGGAGTACGCGTCGATCAAGTTCTTCCTGTTCACGCTCTTCGGCTCGGCGCTGATGCTGGTCGGGTTCTTGGCGCTGTTCTTCGTGTCGAAGGAGCAGACCTTCGACATGGTCCAGCTCGCGCAGTTCGGCGGGGACGGGATCAGCACGGGCACCCAGTCGCTGATCTTCGGCGGCCTGTTCCTCGGGTTCGCGATCAAGGTGCCGATGTTCCCGTTCCACACCTGGCTCCCGGACGCCCATACCGAGGCACCGACGGTCGGCTCCGTGTTGCTGGCCGCCATCCTCCTGAAGCTCGGGACCTACGGCTTCATCCGCATCGCGCTCCCGATCCTGCCGGACGCGGCGGCGGACTGGGCGCCGTGGATCGGGCTGCTCGCGGTGATCGGGATCATCTACGGCTCGCTCGCGTGCCTCGCGCAACGCGACATGAAGCGGCTGATCGCGTTCTCCTCGGTCGCGCACATGGGCTTCGTGATGCTCGGCATCGCGACGCTCACCGACTTCGGCTTGAACGCGGCTGTGTTCGGCATGGTGGCGCACGGGCTCATCACCGGCATGCTCTTCTTCGTCGCCGGGTCGGTGCAGGAACGCTACGAGACTCGCGAGATGAGCCGGCTCGGCGGACTGCTCACGCAGGCGCCGAAGCTCGGATGGATCCTCGGCTTCTCGGCCATGGCGTCGCTCGGTCTCCCCGGTCTCGCGGGGTTCTGGGGTGAATTCCCGGCGATCCTGTCGGCCTACGAGCCTGCCGAGGTCGCCAGCGGGCTGTTCGGGTCGAGCAACCTCTGGACGTTCCGCACGTTCATGGTGATCGCGGCGATCGGGACCGTCCTCGCGGCCGGGTATCTGCTCTGGATGCTCCAGCGGGTGGCGTTCGGGAAGGTGAAGGCGGAGTTCGAGAGCGCCCACATCCACGACGTCCACGTCTCGGAGTGGATCGCCTGGGCCCCCATGCTCGTGCTCATCGCCGTGCTCGGCATCTATCCCGACCTGCTGTTCTCCATCACCGACGGTGCGGTCGGCAACGTCGCGAAGGTCTTCGGCGCATCGTGAACCCCGCGATCGACTACCACGCGCTCGCGCCCGCGATCGTCGTCACCGCGACGATCGTGGTGTGCCTGCTCGTGGATCTCTTCCTGCCCGATCGCCCGCAGCTGGTGCCGCGGCTCGCGAGCTTCGGTGTGCTCGGCGCGCTCATCCCCGTGCTCACGCTCGCCGAGAACGGCGCCGACCGGGAGATGTTCGGCGGCGCGTTCGTCGTCGACAATTACGCACTTGCGTTCATGGGATTCTTTCTCGTGGTCGCGTACGTCGCTCTGCTGCTGTCCTTCGACGACATCGCCGAGGGTGACTACTACCGGGGCGAGTACTACGTCCTCCTGCTCACCTCGGTGCTCGGGATGGTGGTCATGGCGTCGGCCCGCGACCTCATCTCGATCTTCGTGGCGCTCGAGACGATCTCGATCCCCACGTTCGTGCTCGCCGCCTGGCGCAAGCACGACACGAAGTCCAACGAGGCGGGATTGAAGTACTTCCTCATCGGCGTGCTCTCCTCCGCGGTGATGCTCTTCGGGATGTCGTACGTCTACGGACTCGCCGGCTCCACGCACCTCAGCCGGATCGCCGAGTACGCCGCGGACTCCACGCCGGCGCTCTTCGCCGTCGGGGTGTTCCTCACCATCGTGGGGTTCGCGTTCAAGGTGAGCGCGGTGCCGTTCCATTTCTGGGCGCCCGACACCTACGAGGGCGCGCCGCTACCGGTCACCGCGTTCCTCTCGGTCGCGTCGAAGGCCGGTGGCTTCGTGGCGCTGCTCACCATCGTGCGCTTCGGGTTCTTCCCGAGCGACGACTCGTGGGAGCCGATCCTGTGGATCCTCGCGGCCGCGTCGATGATCCTCGGGAACCTCGCCGCGCTGCGCCAGACCAACATCGTCCGGATGCTCGCCTACTCCTCGATCGCCCAGGGTGGGTTCATCCTCGTACCGCTTGCGGTCGCCGGCGACGTCACCGGGAACTCCGCGTGGGAGGCGGTCGTCGTCTACCTGCTCGTCTACGGGGCGATGAACCTGGGCGCGTTCGGGGCGGTGCTGGCCGTCGCCCGCCGAACCGGGTCGACGGAGATCGAGACGTTCTCCGGACTCGGGAAGACCGATCCGGTGCTTGCGCTGATGACGTCGATCTTCCTCTTCTCGCTCGCCGGAGTGCCGCCCCTTGCCGGCTGGTTCGCCAAGTTCGTGATGTTCCGTGCGGTCTTCGATGCGGGGACGACGTCCGCAGTGATTCTCGGCGTGATCGCCGCCGTGAACTCGGTGATCGCGTTCTTCTACTACGCGGGCGTCGTGCGCAAGATGTGGTTCCACGATCCTGCAGGCGCACCCGAGAGCGAGGTCGTGCGTCCGACGCCGGTCGCGCTGACCGCCGCCATGGGCATCACGACCGCGATCGTCCTCGTGGTCGGCGTGTACCCGCAGTTCTTCGCCCGGATCGGAGACCTCGCCTTCCGGGTGGGGTAGATCGTTCCGGGCCGGTCGTCCACGACCGGGACGAGGGGGTCCTGATGCTCGAACGCACGCCCGTCGAGCGAACCGTCGTCGAGCGGATCCATCGGAACGGGCCGATCACCTTCGCAGCGTTCCAGGAGGCCGCGCTGTACGACCCCGACGGTGGGTTCTTCGTGGCGGGCGGCGGCGCCGGGCGGGCGGGCCGCGACTTCCTCACCAGCCCCGAGGTCGGATCGCTGTTCGGAGCCCTGGTCGCGCGGTATCTCGACGCGGCCTGGCGTCGTCTCGGTGAGCCCGACCCGTTCGTGGTGATCGAGGGCGGCGCGGGCTGCGGCCGGCTCGCTGTCGATGTGCTGCGGGCCGGGCTCGACTGCGCACCCGCGCTGCGCTACGTCCTCGTCGAGCGTTCGCCGCGGTTGCGGGAGGAGCAACGCGAGCTCCTCTCGCTCGAGCCCGCTGACGAGGCCCTGGGTCCCTTCCTCGCCTCGACCGACCCCGACGATCCTGCCCGCCCGTTGCCTCGGACGGGCCCGATCGTGTCCTCGCTCGGGGAGCTCCCTTCGGTCGAGGTCGACGGGGTCGTCCTCGCGAACGAGCTCCTCGACAACCTCCCGGTCAGACTCGTGGAGCGGACCGAGCACGGCTGGGACGAGATCCGGGTCGGTGTCGATGATGCATCGGGCGCCGAGGGACTCGCAGAGGTGCTGGTATCGGCCGACGCGGAGCTGGCAGCCGAGGCCGATGTCGTTGCCGACGGCGTCGAGTGCACGGTGGGCGAGCGGCTCCCCGTCCCCACGGCGATTGTCGACTGGTTGGCGCAGGTCGCGGCCACGATGCGCCGCGGTGAGCTGGTGCTCGTCGACTACGCCGACGAGACGGAGGGGCTCGTGTCGCGCGGGTTCGACCGGTGGATGCGCACCTATCGGCGGCACGAGCGCGGGGGCGACCCCCTGGAGTCACCCGGGTCCCAGGACCTGACCTGCGACGTCCCCCTCGGGTACCTGCGGTCCGTCCTGGCACGGGTCGGGTTCGAGGTGGAGTCGGTCACGACGCAGGCGCAGTGGCTCGTCGGGCTCGGCGTCGGCGAGCTCGTCGAGGAGGGCCGGGCCCTGTGGGAGGAGCGGGCGCACCTCGGTGACCTGCAGGCGATCGCCGGCCGCAGCCGGGTGACCGAGGCGGCCGCGCTCACCGACCCGGCCGGTCTCGGCGGGCACCAGGTCATCACCGCGACGCGTCGGAGGAAGTAGGGTGCGGCCCAGCCGAATGACCTGTGGAAAGGGTGGTCGACTGTGACCGAAACGATGGCGGACCTCAACGACTACGCCAAGGGCTGGTGGATCTTCGTCGTCTCCGGGATCGTCTGGTTCGCGATCTCGCTCGTTGTCCTGCGCTTCGACGAGTCCTCGAAGACGACCGTCGGGGTGATCATGGGGATCGTCTTCCTCCTCGCCGCGCTCGGCGAGCTGCTCATGCTCGCGTCGGAGCGATCGGCGGGCTGGAAGATCATGAACGCGATCCTCGGGTTCGTGTTCCTCCTCGGGGCCATCTGGTGCTTCGTGCAGCCCGAAAAGGCGACCTGGGCCCTGGCGTCGGTGCTCGGGTTCGTCCTCCTCGTGATGGGGAGCTTCGAGATCCTCCGGGCCGTCGCAGTGAAGGACTTCAATCCGCTGTGGTGGCTCGGTCTGCTCTCGGGCATCCTGCTCCTCGCCCTGGCCTTCTGGGCATCGCAACAGCTGGTCACGGTCAAGGTGAACGTCTTGCTCTTCTACGTCGGGATCATGGCGATGTTCCGTGGGATCGGACAGATCGTCTACGCGTTCACGATCCACAGCATGGCGAAGAAGGCCTGAGCTCGATCGGGCGCATCCGAACCTGGGTCCCCCGGTAGCCTGGCGCACGTTTCGCGTCACGCCGAGCCGCACGGGGGACCCATGTCGGACGCCATCGAATCACTGTCGGCCGAGGGGCGGACCTTCCCTCCGCCGGCCGACTTCAAGCGCAACGCCGCAATCGTCGATGCCGCGATCTACGACGAGGCGAGCACCGACCCCGAGGGCTTCTGGGCGCGCCACGCCGCCGAGCTCGACTGGTTCCAGGACTGGGACACGGTCCTCGAGTGGGACCTCCCGTTCGCGAAGTGGTTCGTGGGCGGGAAGCTCAACGCGTCCTACAACTGTCTCGATCGTCACGTCGCCGCCGGGCACGGCGACCAGGTCGCGGTCCACTGGGAGGGTGAGCCCGGCGACACCCGGACCCTCACGTACGCCGACATGCTCGCCGAGGTCAGCCGACTCGCCAACGCCCTCAAGGAGCTCGGGGTCCGCAAGGGTGATCGGGTCAACATCTACATGGGGATGGTGCCCGAGCTGCCGATGGCACTCCTCGCCTGCGCACGCCTGGGCGCACCGCACTCGGTCGTCTTCGGCGGGTTCTCGTCCGACTCGCTTCGTGATCGCATCAACGACGCCGAGGCGAAGGTGCTCATCACGTGCGACGGTGCCTGGCGCCGCGGCAACGTCTTCCCGTTGAAGGAGACGGCCGACGCCGCGGTCGCCGAGTGTCCGAGCATCGAGAAGGTGCTCGTGCTGCGCCGTACCGAGAACGAGGTGCCCTGGACCGAGGGCCGCGACGTCTGGTGGCACGACCTGGTGGAGGGCCAGAGCACCGACTGCCCGCCCGAGGAGATGGACTCCGAGGACCTCCTCTATCTCCTGTACACGAGCGGCACGACCGCGAAGCCCAAGGGGATCATGCACACCACGGGTGGCTACCTCACCCAGGTGGCCTTCACGCACCGGGCGGTCTTCGACCTGCACCCCGACACCGACGTCTACTGGTGCGCGGCCGACGTCGGCTGGGTCACCGGGCACTCGTACATCGTCTACGGCCCGCTCATGAACCGGGCCACGAGCGTGATGTACGAGGGCACCCCGGACTACCCCGACCAGGACCGCCTCTGGAAGATCGTCGAGCGCTACGGGGTCACGATCCTCTACACCGCGCCCACCGCGATCCGAACGTTCATGAAGTGGGGCGCGGAGATCCCGGAACGTTGTGACCTCACCTCGCTGCGCCTCCTCGGGACGGTCGGCGAGCCGATCAACCCCGAGGCGTGGATCTGGTACTGGACCCACATCGGCGGGGAGCGCTGCCCCGTGGTCGACACCTGGTGGCAGACCGAGACCGGGGCGATCATGCTCAGCCCGCTCCCGGGCGCCACCACGCTCAAGCCCGGCTCTGCCACGTTCCCGCTCCCCGGTGTCGGCGCCGACATCGTCGACGACTCCGGTGCCAGTGTCGGGGTCCCCGGTGGGGGCTACCTCGTGCTCACGCAGCCCTGGCCGTCGATGCTGCGTGGGATCTGGGGCGACCCGGAGCGATACCGGGAGACCTATTGGTCGCGGTTCCCCGGCCTGTACTTCGCCGGCGACGGCGCCAAGCGCGACGACGACGGCTACTACTGGCTGCTCGGCCGGACCGACGACGTGATGCTCATCTCGGGCCACAACATCTCGACGGCCGAGGTCGAGAGCGCGCTCGTGAGCCACCCGGCGGTCGCCGAGGCCGCAGTCGTCGGACGCACCGATGCGACCACCGGCCAGGCGATCGCCGCGTTCGTGATCCTCCGATCGGGGAACGAGCCGAGCGACGCCCTCGTGTCCGAGCTGCGCGAGCACGTGGCGACCACGATCGGACCGATCGCGAAGCCCAAGACGGTGCTGTTCACCGAGGACCTCCCCAAGACGCGCTCGGGGAAGATCATGCGACGCCTGCTGCGCAACGTGAGCGAGGACGAAGCGCTCGGCGACACCACCACGCTCGCCGATCCCGGCGTCGTCGAGGGCATCAAGGCCCGCTACCTCGCTGACGCCGCGTCCGGCGACGAGTGAGCACAGGTCACGCTGCACCCGAGCACTGGACATGGCGGGACGGACCGGTCGAGGCCGGCCCGGCCGCGGTCATCGACATCGACGGTGTGCTCTCGGACGCCGTGAGTCGTCAGCACTACCTCGAAGCGCCCCGGCGCGACTGGCGCGCGTTCTTCGACGCGTGCGGCGACGACCCGGTCATCGAGGAGGTGCACGTGCTCCTCGACCTCCTCGATCCCGCGCTGGCGATCGTGCTGCTCACCGCCCGCCCGCAGCGGATCCACCACCTGACCGAGGCCTGGCTGCGCCGGTACCGGATCCGTTGGGACCTCCTCGTGATGCGACCGTTCGGCGACTACGAGGTCTCGCGCGAGTTCAAGCAGGGCTCGGTGTGGGAGCTGCGCGAGTACGGGTTCGACCTCAAGCTCGCCATCGAGGACGACCGTCGCAACGTTGCCATGTTCCGGTCCGAGGGCGTCCCGTGCCTGTACCGGCACTCCGGCTACTACGACTGATGCCCCCCGTGCAGGGGCCCGGAGTGCGGGTTCGCTGATGCTCGAGGCGACGCTCCTTGCGCTGGGCTCGGCCGCATTGCACGCCGGCTGGAACCTGCTGGTCAAGACCAGCGACGAGCGCTTCTATGCGGCGTGGGGCCAGTTCCTCGTGGGCGGGATCTGCTTCCTCCCCGTGCTGGTGTTCACCGGCCTCCCGTCCGCCGACGCGGTGCCGTTCGTCGTCATCTCGAGCCTCGTCCACGTCGTCTACGTCGGCGCACTCGTGCGGGCGTACCACCACGGCGAGTTCTCGTTCGCCTACCCGCTCGCCCGCGGCGGAGGAGCCTTCTTCGCCGCCATCGGCGGGGTCGCCTTCCTCTCCGACGACCTCTCGGCTGAGTCCTGGCTCGCGATCGGGGTGGTGGTCGCGGGTCTGGCGTCGCTCGTGCGCCCCCACGTCGGGGTGGTCGCGATCGGCTGGGCGCTGCTCACCGCCCTGACGATCGGCACGTACACGACCCTCGACGCCGCGGGCGCCCGCCGGACCGACAGCGGTTTCGGCTACGGGGTCGTGCTCGTGCTCGGCGCGGCGATGGCCATCAGCGCGGTGGGGGTCGCACGCGGGCACGGGCCCGCCTTCGCGCGCTATCTGCGTTCCCCGGCCTGGCCCCGGGTGCTCGCCGGCGGGCTGGCCTCGGTGCTGGCGTACTCCATGGTCCTCGCCGCGGTCCGCCTCGCACCGGTCGGCTACGTCGCGTCGCTGCGCGAGTCGTCGGTCGTGCTCGGGGCTGCGGCGGGCTGGCTCCTGCTCCACGAACGCCTCGGCCGGGCCCGGGTCCTCTCCTCCGTCGTCGTGGCGATCGGCCTGGTCCTGCTCATCGTCTCCCGATGAGCCGGATCCGGGATGTCCGGGTCCGGAACGTCCGGGTCCGGAACGTCCGGGTCCTCCTCGGCGTTACTACCCTGGAACCCGAATCCACGCCCCAGACCCCCTGTCCCCAGAGGTGATCCAGTGGTCAACGCACTCAAGACCGGCACGCTCCTGGCCTTCCTCGGCGCGCTCTTCATCGGGATCGGCGCCGCGCTCGGTGGCAGCGGGGGGATGGTCATCGGTCTCGTGCTCGGGCTCGCGTTCGCCGGCGGCTCCTACTGGTTCAGCGACAAGCTCGCCATCGCCGCGGCCCGGGCGAAGCCGATCACCCGTGAGGACTCGCCCGAGCTCTACGCGATCGTCGAGGACCTCGCCCGGCGCAACGACATGCCGATGCCCCGGCTCTACCTGTCGGCCGAGGCCCAGCCCAACGCCTTCGCCACCGGTCGGGGCCCGAAGAACGCGGCGGTGTGCTGCACCCAGGGGATCCTCCAGGTGCTCGACCGCGACGAGCTGCGGGGTGTGCTCGCCCACGAGCTGTCGCACGTGAAGAACCGCGACATCCTCATCGGCTCGGTCGCGGCCGCGGTGGCGATGGCGATCACGTTCGCGGCCCGCATGGCCGCGTGGGGTGCCATCTTCAGCGGCGGTCGCGGCGACGACGGCGACAACAACATCTTCGGGCTGCTCGCCATGATGATCCTCGCCCCGCTCGCCGCCGGGCTGATCCAGATGGCGATCTCCCGGTCCCGGGAGTACCAGGCCGACGCGAGCGGC
The DNA here is from genome assembly GCA_046484625.1 of Acidimicrobiia bacterium. GTDB lineage: Bacteria > Actinomycetota > Acidimicrobiia > IMCC26256 > PALSA-555 > DASUAO01. Next base: position 1,620 of record JAWOIO010000195.1, on the reverse strand, counting down.
GCCCATCTCGTCGACGACGGTGAGCCCCTGGCTCGCGCGCTCGAGAAGATCGAGGCCTACGCCAAGCAGGTGCCGATGAAGGTGAACCCGGCCGAGGCCACCGCCTACATCATCAACCCGCTCACGGGCCGCCATGTCAGCTTCGCCGGGCTGTTCCGGACCCACCCGCCGACCGAGGACCGGATCCGCCGTCTGCGTTCGGGCGACTGGAAGTAGGGACGAAGCGTCAGTCGCGGAAGTTCTCGAACTGGAGCGGGATCCCGAAGTCGTGGCCCTTCAGGGCCTCGATGGCGTCCTGGAGGTGGTCACGCTTCTTGGAGCTCACCCGGAGCTGGTCGCCCTGGATCTGGTGCGAGAGCCCCTTGGGGTTCAGGTCCTTGAGGAACTTCCCGATCGCCTTGGCCTTCTCCTGGTTGATCCCCACGTTGAGCGTGACGTGCTGGCGGGCGCGCCCCTTGGTGGCCTCCTCGACCTTCCCGTAGCCGAGTGCCTTCAACGACACCTTGCGCTTCACGAGCTTCTCCTCGAGCACCTGCACGAGGGCGGTGAGGCGCTGCTCGTTCTCTGTCTCGAGCACGATCTCGGTGTCGGTCAGGTCGATCTTGGAGTCGGTGCCCTTGAAGTCGTAGCGGGTCGACACTTCACGGCTGGCCTGGTCGACCGCATTGCGGAGCTCTTGCATGTCGACCTGGGAGACGACGTCGAACGTGGGCATGGGGTGTGAACCTCCGTCGATTCTCGTGGCGCTCGATGTCGTGGGAGCGCACGCGAACAGCGCTGCTACTGTACGCGGCTTCCAGGGGTCGGTACCCGAGTGGCCAAAGGGAGCAGGCTGTAAACCTGCTGCGCAAGCTACGTTGGTTCGAATCCAACCCGGCCCACCACCGCGCATGGCTCACAGCATGCGCTGCATGAGCACCACATCGAGCCACGTGCCGAACTTCCGGCCGACCTCGCGCTCGGTCCCCACGACCACGAACCCGCACCGCTCGTGGAGGGCGATGCTCGCCTCGTGTCCCCCCACGATCCGAGCGATCGCGCTGTGGAAACCGTGGTCCCGCCCCGACCGGATCAGCTCCTCGAGCAGCAGCTGCCCGATCCCGGAACCCCGGTGGTCGCGATGGACGTACACCGAGTCCTCCACCGTGGTCCGGTAGGCCGGCCGGTCCCGGTAGGGCGAGAGGGAGCCGAATCCGACCACCTGTCCGTCGGGGTCGACGGCGACCACGGCCGGGTGGGCGCCCGCGTGGTCGTCGAGCCACGCCACCTGCTCGTCGAGGGTCCGGGGGACGAGATCGAAGGTGACCGTCGACTCGGCGACCTCGACGTTGTAGATCGACCGGAGCGCCTCGGCGTCGCGCCGTTGGGCCGGGCGGACCGAATGCTGCGGGGTCGCGGCGTCGGACATCAGGGGAGGCTACCGACTGGGTCGCGCCGCTTCGGGAGCCGGCACCGGCGCGCGGCTAGCCTGGGGTGCTCCGCCCCCTTAGCTCAGTGGTAGAGCACTTCCATGGTAAGGAAGTGCTCTACCACTGAGCTAAGGGGGCGGAGCACCCCAGGCTAGCCGCGCGCCGGTGCCGGCTCCCGAAGCGGCGCGACCCAGTCGGTAGCCTCCCCTGA
>JAWOIO010000178.1:0-26869 GCA_046484625.1 Acidimicrobiia bacterium | reverse complement strand
GGGAGCCATGGGTGCCCTGGACGGTGGAGGGTCACGAGATGACCGAGCAGTCCCTGCAACACCAGGCCCCGATCACCGCGCCTGCGATCGCATCCCGAAAAGGGAACGGCGATCCGCTGGTGATGGTGACGGCGTACGACGCCCCCACGGCCCGCATCGTCGACGGTGCGGGGGTCGACATGATCCTTGTCGGCGACTCCGTCGCGATGGTCGTGCTGGGCTACGACGACACGCTCCAGGTCACGACCGCGGACATGGCGCACCACGTCGGCGCGGTGGCCCGCACCGAGCCTTCGGCGCTGGTCGTCGGCGACTTGCCCTGGCTGAGCTACCACGTCTCGCTGGACGACACCGTGCGCAATGCCGCCACCCTGATCCGCGCCGGCGCCGGGGCGGTCAAGCTCGAGGGAGGCCGCAAGCGCCTGCCCGCGGTCCAGGCGATCCTCGATGCCGAGATCCCCGTGATGGGTCACCTCGGCCTCACCCCGCAGTCGGTGCATGCCCTCGGCGGGTTCCGCGTCCAGGGCAAGGAGCTCGACGCGGCCCGGGCGATCGTCGACGATGCCGTCGCCCTCGCCGAGGCCGGCTGCTTCGCGATCGTCCTCGAGTGCGTCCCCGACGCGGTGGCTCGCCTCGTGACCGACACGGTCGCGGTTCCCACGATCGGCATCGGCGCCGGCCGTCACTGCGATGGCCAGGTGCTCGTGCTCCACGACCTCCTCGGCTTCGAGGATCGCATCGCGCCGAAGTTCGTCCGTCGCTACGCCGATCTGGGGGCCGACGCGACGACGGCCGTCGAGCACTTCGCCGCCGACGTCCGGGCCGGCACCTTCCCGTCGAGCGAGGAGACCTACCACGCCGCGGACCTCTTCCTCGACGACCTCCACCTCGCGGGCCGCGCCGACGCGGCGCGCGAGGAGGAGGTCAGCGATGAGCCGGCCCCCGCGTGACCGCACGCCCTTGATCCACCCATCGGTGTGAACGAGCGCGCCGCCCGTGCCGGCGGGGCGGTCGCGATGGCCGCCGCGGTCGCTCTGGCATCCGTCGGCGGCGCCGTCCTCCTGCTCGACAGCTCGGATCCGGCCCCGTCGTCCTCGAACTCGGAGTCCGGCTCGGGCGTCCTCGAGCGCACCGCCGACGCGACGCCGGCCGACGAGCCGTTCCCGGCGATGACCGAGACCGAGGTGTCGGTCGGCGCGACCCGCCTGCGGGTCGTCGTCGCCGACGACGGCTCCGAGCGAACGCGTGGGCTGCGCGAGCGCTCGGACCTCGGCGACTACGACGGGATGCTCTTCGTCTTCGACGGGCCGACGACGACCAGCTTCACGATGTCGACGGTCCCCGTCGCGCTCGACATCGGCTTCTTCGACGACGCAGGTCGGGTCGTCGACCGGCTGCGGATGGAACCGTGCGCGGGCAGTGAAGCCGAGTGCCCCGTCTACCGACCCGACGCGTCGTTCCGGTTCGCCCTCGAGACCCTCGCCGGTGATCTGCCCCGCGGTCGGCTCGCTGGCTGAGCTGGCGCCCCGTCGCCTGTCACACCTCGGTCGTAGCGTCGTCCCCGGACGGCGTCGACGCGACCTGGGGTCTGGCGGTGCCGCAGATTCCCGAAGCGGTGGCTGTGGGGGACTGCTGGTAGCCTGACCTCTTCTCAACTCGACGCCTGCTCCTCAGGCGGTCCGGAACTCCCGGCCCGACCTGGGGAGCCCACCTCCGCAGGGAGGTTGGTCCGAAGGAGGTCCGGCCGATGCGGCCGTACGAAGTCATGGTCATCTACGACGCCGATCTCGAGGATTCCGAGATCCGCTCGGCCGTCGACCGCGCGACCACGCTGCTCACGTCGAAGGGTGCCGAGCTCGGCCCCGTCGACTACTGGGGCAAGCGCCGATTCGCGTACCGGCTGCACCACCGCTGGGAGGGTTACTACGTGGTCTTCCACGTGCGCGCCGAGCCGGCAGCCACCGAAGAGCTGGGTCGGGTGCTCACGCTCGCCGACGAGGTGATCCGCCACATCGTGCTCCGGATCCCCGAGTCCGTCTACGGCAAGCTCGGCACCCCGGCCGAGGCTTGATCAGAACCGCACGCCGAGATCGAACTGCACGAGGAGCTGCTGCGATGGCCGACAACTCAGTGACCCTGGTGGGCAACGTGACCCGCGACCCCGAGCTGCGCTACACCGCAGGTGGGGCGGCGAAGGTCGCGTTCGGGCTCGCGGTGAACCGCCGATGGCAGAACCGTCAGACCCAGGAGTGGGAGGAGCAGGTCTCCTTCTTCAACATCGTCGCCTGGCGCGAGATGGCCGAGAACGTCGCCGAGTCCATCGCCAAGGGCTCGCGCGTCGTCGTCACCGGACGCCTCGAGCAGCGCTCGTGGGAGACCGAGAACGGCGAGAAGCGCACGGTGGTCGAGGTCAACGCCGACGACATCGGCCCCAGCCTGCGCTGGGCCACCGCCCAGATCACCCGCAACGAGCGCCGGGGCGCCGACTTCGCCGGTCCCGGCGGCGGCTCGTCCGGTGGTGCTGGAGGCGGGGGCCAGAAGCCCGCGAGCCAGGCCCCGAGCGGGTCCGGTGGCGGCTCGTCCGGTGGTGGAGCCGGCGGCTACGACGACCTCGGCGAAGAGCCCTTCTAGTCCCTCCCCGCCCATCCCGACTGCTGGAGCACACGAACCCGATGGCCAGACCCCGCACGACCACGAGCCGCCGCAAGAACGAAGCGGCGGACCGCAAGTTCAAGAAGAAGGTGTCGATCCTCGACCAGGAGTCGATCGACTACATCGACTACAAGGACGTCAACCTGCTGCGGCGGTTCATGTCCGAACGGGCCAAGATCCGAGCGCGGCGCGTCACCGGCAACGACGCCAAGCAGCAGCGCGAGGTGGCCAAGGCCATCCGCGTCGCTCGGGAGATGGCGCTCCTGCCGTACTCGGTGCGCCAGGTCACGAGCCGCAACAAGGGCAAGCGCGGCGACCGCGACGAGCGCCGCCCGCGTCCGGCCGACTCCGAGATGCCGGTGCCGCCGGAGGGTTCGCTCCCCGTGCCCTCGTCCGACGCCCCGCCTCCACCCCCGACCGATGCGGCGACCGGTGCACCGACCGATGCACCGACCGATGCACCGATGATCGACGGCACCGGCGCGCCCGACGCCCCACAGGCTGCCGACGAGGTGACGCCGTGAAGATCGTGCTCCGCGAAGACGTCGAGACGCTCGGCAACAAGGGCGATCTCGTCGACGTGGCCGACGGCTACGCCCGGAACTTCCTCGTCCCCCGCGGGCTGGCGATGAAGGCGACCCGCGGGGTGGTGGCCCAGGCCGAGGCGATGCGGCGGAACCGCTCGGCGCGCGACGAGCGCGACCGCGCCGCCGCCCAGGAGCTCGCCGCGAAGCTCACCGCGCAGCCGATCTCCGTCATCGCGCGTGCGGGCGAGGGCGGGAAGCTGTTCGGGTCGATCACCTCGGCCGACATCGCTGCCGCCGTCGCCGCCCAGGTCGCCGTCGAGCTCGACCGGCGGACGATCTCGCTCGCCGAGCCCCTCAAGGAGCTCGGCACGGTCGAGGTCCCGATCCGCCTGCACCCCGACGTCGAGGTACCGGTCACGGTCGAGGTCGTGTCCGAGTAGCTCCGCCCGCGCTCCGGGGCCGCGCGCCCCCGTCCACGAGGCCCCGCAACGGCGGGGCCTCGTCGCGTAGGTCCGGAGCAGGCTGTCACACCCGCGGGGCATCGTGGCGGTGATGCCGCGCGCACCGGGGCCGGACACGGGGGCCCGACCCACGACCCGGGAGTTGTCCACAGGCCTGTGGACGAGATGGCAGGTGATCCACAGTGAATCCGCAGGGTTCTGGGGCTAGTGATCCACAGGGCAAGTGTGCACAAATGGTGACCCCGCCACGCGGGGGTGCCCGGCGAGTGCTCCCGGTGCCCGACAGTCCGTAGCTCGACGACGAGCCCACAGCTCCACGATGAGAAGGAGAGGTTCCCCACGGTGGTCCAGGCACTCGAGCCGGCACTCCAGCCCTCGCCGGGCCAACGTTCGACAGGGAGAGTCCCCCCGCACAACCTCGAGGCCGAGGAGTCGCTGCTCGGCGCGATGTTGCTGTCGCGCGACGCGATCAGTGCGGCCACCGAGTCGCGCGTGGAGGCGAACGACTTCTACAAGCCGGCCCACTCGCACATCTTCGAAGCGCTCATGTCGCTCTACGGCCAGGGTGAGCCGGTCGACCCGGTGACCGTCGCCGATGAGCTCAGGCGCGCGGATCTGCTCGACGCGCTCGGGGGGCGCCAGGCCCTGCTCCGCCTCCAGGCGCAGACGCCGGCGTCGGCCAACGCGTCGCACTACGCCAAGATCGTCAGCGAGCTCGCGCTGCTGCGCCGGCTCATCGCGGTCGCGGGCGACATCTCGGAGATGGGATACGACGACTCCGCCGAGGTCGCCGAGACCCTCGACCGCGCCGAGTCGCTGGTCTTCGAAGTGGCCGAACGGCGCGTGACCGACTCCATGGTCGGAGTGTCCGACGCGTTGCAGGACACCCTCGACCAGCTCGAGGCGCTCTACGGCACGCAGGGCGACATCACCGGTGTGAGCACCGGCTACTCCGACCTCGACAGCCTGCTCCTCGGGCTGCAGCCGTCGAACCTGCTCGTCCTCGCTGCGCGTCCCGGCGCCGGCAAGACCGCGTTCGCGCTCGGGGCCGCAGCCAACGTCGCAATGGCCAACCGCAGACCGGTGATGTTCTTCTCCATGGAGATGGGCACGCTCGAGCTCACCAAGCGTCTCTTGTCGGGCGAAGCCCGGGTCGAGATGCGACGCCTCCAGACCGGTGACATCCCCGAGGGCGACTGGACCCGACTGTCACATGCCGTGGGACGCCTCGCCGAAGCGCCGCTCTTCATCGACGACAACCCCCACTGCACGGTCATGGAGATGCGCGCGAAGGCGCGGCGGGCGAAGGCGCGCTACGGCGACCTCGGCCTCATCGTGGTCGACTATCTCCAGCTGATGACCCCGAGCACGTCGAAGCGCACCGAGAACCGCCAGGTCGAGGTCGCCGAGATCTCGCGGGGGCTGAAGATCCTCGCCCGCGAGCTCGACTGTCCGGTGATGGCGCTCTCCCAGCTGAACCGCCAGCTCGAGTACCGCCAGGACAAGCGCCCGATGCTCGCCGACCTCCGGGAGAGCGGGTCGCTCGAGCAGGACTCCGACGTCGTGATCTTCTTGTACCGCGACGAGATCTACAACCCGGAGTCCGAGCAACGTGGCACCGCAGAGGTGATCGTGGCCAAGCACCGAAACGGGCCCACGGGGGTCACGCGACTCGCGTTCCTCGACCACTACACGAAGTTCGCCAACATGGCTCGGGAGTGAGCCGACCCTGACCGCCGGGGTCCCGTCCGAGGGTCACGCGGCGACGGTACTGCTGCCCGCGAGTCCCGCCAGAGGTCCTGATCCCGGGGACATTCGGCCCTGCCGAGCAACGCCCCCCTTCCCGTAGTCTCACGATCGTGACGAAGCGCATCCTCGTCCTCGGCGCGGGCACCGGGGGCACGATCATCGCGAACCGGCTCCGCCGACGGCTCGACGACGTCGAGATCGTGGTCGTCGACCGGGACAATCGCCACGTCTACCAGCCCGGGCTCCTCTTCGTGCCGTTCGGCCTCACCCAGGCCGAGCACATCGTGCGCGACCGTGGGCGCCAGCTCGGCGACGGGATCGAGTACCGCAACGCCGAGGTCGAGGCCGTCGACCTGGAGACCGACACCGTCCGGCTCACCGGCGGCGAGTCCGTGCCCTACGACGTGCTGGTCGTCGCGACCGGCGCGACCCTCCTCCCCGAGGAGACCGAGGGCCTGACCGGTCCCGGGTGGATGGACCGGGCGTTCACCTTCTACGACCTCGTGGGCTCGTCGGCCCTCGAGGGGGCGCTGGCCCGCTTCGACGGCGGGCGCGTCCTGGTGAACATGGTCGACATCCCGATCAAGTGCCCGGTCGCCCCGCTCGAGTTCTCCTTCCTGGCCGACTGGTACTTCCGTGAGCGCGGCATCCGCGACCGCGTGGAGCTCGCGTACGTCACCCCGCTCGACGGCGCCTTCACGAAGCCGGTCGCCTCGGCGGCGCTCGGCGGTCTCCTCGACGAGAAGGGGATCGAGCTCGTCACCGAGTTCAACACCGGTGAGGTCGACCCTGCCGGCGGCCGTCTGGTCAGCTACGACGAGCGCGAGGAGCGCTTCGACCTGCTGGTGACGATCCCCCTCCACGGCGGTGCGCCGCTCGTCGGCCGCTCCCCGGGGCTGGGTGACGACCTGAACTTCATCCCGGCCGACGAGCACACGCTCCAGTCGGACGCGAAGCCGAACGTGTTCATCATCGGCGACGCCGCCAACCTTCCGATCTCCAAGGCGGGCTCGGTCACTCACTTCGAGGGCGAGGTGCTCACGGAGAACGTCGCTCGGTTCCTCGCCGGAGACGCGCTCGACGCTTCCTACGACGGGCACGCGAACTGCTTCATCGAGACCGGGTTCCACAAGGCGCTGATGATCGATTTCAACTACGAGACCGAGCCGCTCACCGGCCGCTTCCCGAACGCGCTCGGCGCCCCCCTCCTCAAGGAGTCGCGGCTGAACCACCTCGGAAAGCTGATGTTCGAGTGGTTCTACTGGCACGCGCTCCTCCCCGGCCGCGACGTCCCCGGGATCGGCCCGGACATGCCAACCGCCGGGAAGGACATCCCCCAGACCACGAGAGGTGCATCGTGACCACCCAGACCATCGCAGGCGTCGCCGTCGAGGTGAACGAAGAAGGCTTCCTCGAGGACGCCGACCAGTGGAACCGCGACATCGGGACCGAGATCGCCAAGGAGCACGGCATCGAGATGACCGACCGGCACTGGCAGGTCGTCGACTTCATGCGCGCGACCTACGAAGAGACCGGGAGCGGGCCGTCGATCCGCACGCTCGGGAAGGCCTCGGGTGTGCCGATCAAGGAGCTCTACCAGCTGTTCCCGAAGGGCCCGGCGAAGCTCGCCGCCAAGGTCGCGGGCATCCCGAAGCCCCGCGGCTGCATCTGATCCCTACCCACCGCACCTGGAACAACGAGGACCAGGCGCCACGAAGGAGCACCACATGGGCAACGATCCGATCGAAAAGGTGTCGATCATCGTCTCGAAGGGTTCACTCGAAGGGGTGTACCCGGCGCTGATCATGGCCAACGGCGCGCGCATGGAGGGGATCGAGGCGAACCTCTTCTTCACCTTCTTCGGGCTCGACGCGATCCACAAGGCGCGCCACGACCACATCAAGATCTCCACGGTCGGCAACCCCGGCCTGCACCTGGCCACCTGGGCCGGCGGGATCCCCGGCGTGTCGAGTGTGTTCACGCACTTCCTGTCCAAGAAGATGGAGGAGCTCGACATCCCGCCGATCCCCGAGTTCGTCGAGATGATCGCCGACACCGGCGCCGGTCTCTACGGCTGCAAGGCCTCGGTCGACCTCTTCGGCATGGAGCGCGACGACTTCATCGAGCAGATGACCGACATCATCACCGTCGGCGAGTTCTACGAGATGGCCGCAGGCGGACAGATCATCTTCACGTAACGTCGTGATGTGACTGCACGCCCCGACCTGGTGCGCGGCGAAGACAGAGTTCGCCGGTGCGCCTGGGGCGCATCGACCCCCGACTACGCCGCCTACCACGACGACGAGTGGGGCCGTCCCGTCGTCGACGACACGCGCATCTACGAGAAGCTCTGCCTCGAGGGATTCCAGTCCGGGCTCTCGTGGCTCACGATCCTGCGCAAGCGCGAGAGTTTCCGCTCGGCCTTCGCCGGCTTCGACATCCCGACGGTTGCCGCGTTCGGTGATCGTGACCGCGATCGGTTGCTGGCCGACGCCGGGATCGTGCGTCACCGGGGGAAGATCGAGGCCGCGATGGCGAATGCCCGGGCCGCGCTCGGCGTGCAGCGGGAGCGATCCCTTGCCGCGCTCGTCTGGTCGTTCGCGCCCCGAAGACGGCAGCGTGCTCCCCGGACGATGGCGGACCTCCCGGCGTCGACGCCGGAGTCGGCGGCACTCTCGAAGGCACTCCAGGGCTACGGCTTCCGCTACGTGGGGCCGACCACGATGTATGCCGCGATGCAGTCCCTGGGCCTCGTGAACGACCACCTCGTCGGGTGCGTCGCTCGAGCCCCCTGTACCGAGGCCCGGAGGGCCATGGCGCCGCTCCCGGGGTGATCCGGCCCGCCGCCAACCGGCGAATTCCCGGCCTCTTCCCGCAATCCAGCCGCGCCGGCGCGAAACTCTCTATGGTGCAGAGAACATTTCCGAGCATCGGGGGGAAATCGGATGTTGGCAATCAGCTCCATGGGCGCGACGCCCACCGCGATCTTCTACATCGTGGCTGTGGTCCTGTTCGTCGTAGCGGGGATCGGCGCGACGTTTGGCAAGGAAGGGCTCAACTTCATCGGCCTCGGCTTGGCCGCAGCCTTCTTCGTCTCGGCTTGGAACGCCCTGGCCGCAGTCTGAGTCATCGCGCCCGACGCGCCGACCCGGCCTCGCGGTCGATTCAGAACAGCTGGAGGTCGGGCGGCGCGTCGCCGCGCAGTGCACCGAGATCGACCTCGATGCACTCCACGCCCCTGCTCTCCGCGAACACGCGCGCCTGCGGCTTGATCCGTGTCGCGACGAGCATCCCTCGCGTCGGCGCCAACGAGCCGTCGCGGTCGAGCCGCTCCTGGTAGCGGAGCAGCTGCTCGACGCCGGCGATCTCGCCGACCCGCTTGACCTCGACGACGACCGCGCGCCCGTCGCCGTCGCGGCACAGAAGGTCGACGGGACCCAGGTCGGTGGGGTACTCCCGGCGTACGAGGCGCAGGTCCTCGCGCAGCGCCTCGACCCTGGCCGCGAGGAGCTCCTGGAGCTCGGCCTCGACGCCGTCCTTCGCCAGCCCGGGGTCGTCACCGAGGGCGAAGTGCTGGTCGAACTGCACCTCATGGAGCTCGATGACGAGCAACTCGTCCTTCGGGTTGCGCACGGTGATCACGCCGTCGCGCTCGTCGATGGTGCAGGGCGGGTTCATCCAGTTGAGCGGCTTGTACGCCTTGGCGTCGGCGTGGATCGCGATCGAGCCGTCGTCCTTGAAGAGGAGCAGGCGCGGCGCCCGCGGAAGGCGCGCACCGAGACGGCCTGAGTACTCGACGGAGCAGTCGGCGACGACGAGGCGCATCGCACGCGTTGTATCACCCCGCTGCCTATGATGCGGGCTTCCGAGCCACCGGGGGGTCAGCATGCTGGCAGCGGTCGGGAGCGACGCGTACAAGATCGTGCTCGTCCTGCACATCCTCTGCGCGATCGTCGGGTTCGGTACCGTCTTCCTCAACGGGATCTACGGGGCGCAGTCGAAGGCCCGGAAGGGCCCGGAAGGCCTCGCGATCGCCGAGTCGAACTACCTCGTCTCGATGATCGGCGAGTACTTCATCTACGCGGTCTTCGGCTTCGGGATCGCGCTCGTGCTCATCGGCGACGAGACCTGGAGCTTCGGGGACACCTGGATCGTCCTCGCCATGACCCTGTTCGCCCTCGCCCTCGGTGTCGCCCACGGGTTGCTCTACCCACGGGTCCGCAAGATGCTCGACCTCCAGCGCGAGCTCGTCGCGATGGGGGAGCCGCTAGCCGGTGCGGCCGCGCCGCCCTCGCAGGTGGTCGAGCTCGCTCGGTTGGGGAAGCAGGTCGGCACGTACGGCGGGCTCCTCAACCTGGCGGTCGTTGCGATCCTCGTGTTGATGGTCTTCAAGCCCTAGGAGGAGCCGACCATGCTCGCTGCGGTGGGAAGCGACGCCTACAAGATCGTGCTCGTGCTGCACATCCTCGGCGCGATCGTCGGCTTCGGGTCGGTGTTCCTGGCCAGCTTCTACTACCAGCAGGCGCGTGCCCGCCGAGGCTCCGAAGGCATCGCCGTCATCGAGGCCTATCGCCTCGTGGGGAGGATCGCCACGTACTTCATGGTGGCGGTATTGCTGCTCGGGATCGCCCTGGTCCTGATGAGCGACGACGCCATCAGCTTCGGCGACACCTGGGTCCTGCTCTCCTTGATCGTGTTCATCCTCGCGTTGGGCATGGCTGGTGCGCTGCTCGAGCCCAGGGAGAAGCGCGCGCTCGACCTCCAACGGGAGATCGAGACGCTGGGCGACGCCAGCGCAACGGGGCAGACAGCCGAGCTCGTGCGGCTCGACAAGCAGCTGACGATCATGGCCACTGCACTCAACGTCGCGGTCGTGCTGATCCTCGTCTTCATGGTCTTCAAGCCCTGACCCGGCCCGCTCGTCGGGACCGTCGTAGCATCGCATCGTGGACTTCTACGACGACGTCCTGCTCGAGCTGGTCACCGCGTTGGGCGCCGCGCTCTTCCTCGCGAACGCCTACGCGCTGATCCGGCGTCGCGCGGACCGCCGGGCGGCTGCACGCGAAGCCGTCGTCCGGACCCGACCCGGGAGCCCTGTCCGACGTGAGGTGCGCGCCAGCACGGGCCGGCTCGACCAGGTGCCCGTCGGCCGGTCGGTCCTGTTCATGGTCGCGGGGTTGATCGTGTTCGTGTGGGGCCTCGCATCCATCACCTCCTAGCCTCGCCCTCGATGACCGCGCACGCCCCGACTCGGACCACCCGAGAGGCGCGCGCGTGGGCGCCGCTGCTCGACCTGGTGTGCCTCACGACGTTCGTGCTCGCCGGTGCGGGCCAGCACGACGTCGACCAGGGCATCGGCTGGTTCCTCACCGTGCTGTGGCCGCTGGTCGGCGCCTGGTTCGCGTGCGCGCTGCTCACGCGGCTCTACACGAGCTCCGATCGCATGTGGCTCCGACTGACGGTCACGCTTGGCGCCGCTGCGCTGCTGAACGCGGTCCTCCGTGGAGCGTTCACCGACCGACCCTTCGTCTCCGTGTACACCCTCGTGTTCGTTGCGTGGATGGTGCTGACCGCATACGGGTGGCGTGCGATCACCCGAGTCCGGTCCGTGCGCCGCGAGCGCCTCCAAGGACCCGACCGTGGGATCGCGCCGTCGGCCTGATACCATGGGCTCTTCCTCGAACGTCGCCTGTGATACGCGACGTCGAGCAGCCGCAACGGGCTTGTCCTCCTTGTTCTTTTGCTTCGGTCCCGACCCAACACGTGTCGGTGGTGCCGGATCAGCGTCTCGGGGTTCATCCGCCCCTCGTGAGACCTATCCACACACCTGACTCGTCCCGCCTGGGACGAGCACGACCACGGAGCATCGAACACATGTCCACGTCCTTCGCCGATCTCGGCGTGCCGCTCGACCTGAGCGAGTCGCTCAGAGCCCGAGGCATCGAATCCCCCTTCCCCATCCAGTCCATGACCATTCCCGACGGCTGTGCGGGTCGCGACGTCTGCGGACGCGCGCCCACCGGCTCGGGCAAGACGCTCGCGTTCGGCATCCCGCTCGCGATGCGCGTTCCCAAGGGCCGTCCCCGGCGCCCGTCGGGCCTCGTGCTCGTCCCCACCCGCGAGCTGGCGGCGCAGGTCGAGCGGGAGCTCACCATGATCGGTGCACCCCGCAAGCTCCGGGTCGCCACCGTCTACGGCGGTGTGGGCTACGGGGCCCAGCGCAAGGCGCTCCGGCGCGGTGTCGACGTGCTCGTCGCGTGCCCCGGGCGCCTCGCCGACCTCGTCGGGACCGGCGACGTCGACCTGAGTGAGGTCGGCTTCGTCGTCGTCGACGAAGCCGACCGCATGGCCGACATGGGCTTCCTCCCCGAGGTCAAGCGCCTGCTCGACCGGACGTCCGACGACCGTCAGACGCTGTTGTTCTCCGCGACGCTCGACGGCGCCGTCGACGTGCTCGTCCGCCGCTACCAGCACGATCCGGTCGTGCATCGTCTGCCGGAGCCGGCTGAGGAGGACATTCTCGTCGAGCACCACTTCTGGAAGATCGACAACGGTGACCGGCTCGGCGTGTGCGCCGAGGTCGTCCAGGACGCCGGACCGACGATCGTCTTCTGTCGGACGAAGCGCCGCGCCGACCGCGTGTCGCGCGATCTCGATCGGGCCGGTCTGCGCACGGTGGCGATCCACGGCGGGCGGTCCCAGAACCAGCGTGACCGTGCCCTGGCGATGTTCAGCGAGGGCCGGTTCCAGGCGCTGGTCGCGACGGATGTCGCGGCTCGAGGGATCCATGTCGACGGCGTTGCCTGCGTCGTGCACTTCGATCCGCCAGCCGACTCCAAGGACTACACGCACCGTTCGGGCCGGACCGCCCGTGCGGGTGCGTCAGGACATGTCGTGTCGCTCGTCGACCGCGACCAGACCGCGGTGGCGAAGCGCCTGCAGAAGTCGCTGGGACTCCCCGTCGGCCTCGGCGTACCGGGCCGTTTCGCGGCCACACCCGGTTCACGCCCGGCCGTGTCGGAGCCGCGAGACCGGGATCGTGCGCCGGCCAACGACGAGCTTCGGGCCACGAAGCCGCGGTCGCGCCTCGCGCACTCGAACGGCGATTCCCACAAGGAGAAGCGGCGCGGTTCCGGCGTCGATGGCGCGCCGACCGGCACGGTGAAGTGGTTCGACGCCCGCAAGGGCTTCGGCTTCATCGCGTGCGAGGGGCGGGCGGATCTGTTCGTCCACTTCTCCTCGATCGAGGGCGGCGGCTACCGGTCGCTCGACCCGGGCCAGGTCGTGACGTTCGACATCGGTCCCGGCCGCCACGGCGACGAGGCGCAGCAGGTGCGCGTTGCCTGACCAGACCACGACCAGTTGGTGGCGTCGGGTGTTCGGCGCAAAGGAGCTGCAAGGCGGCGGGCGGCTGCGCTGGTGGGCCGAGATCGGGACGGTCATCGTGGTGGTCCTCGTCGCGGCCGTACTGCTGCCGTCGATCGCTCCGCCGAGCATCCCCGCGAGCGCGCTCGGGAACGGCGACGGGATCGTCGCCTTCGAGCGAACCTTCGGCCTCTTTCACGAGCAGGCGATCCAGGCAGCCGTGCTCGGGTTCGGTTCGGTGTTCGCGGTGCTCGCGAACTGGTGGTACGGCCTCATGCACTTCGCGGCCACCGCTGCCGTCTTCGTGTGGCTGTACCGCCGGCACCCCGACGACTACCCGCTCTGGCGCAACACCCTCGCGATCAGCGCGGTCGCCGCGCTCGCGATCCAGGCGCTCTGGCCCGCGACCCCGCCCCGGCTGCTCGCCGGGAGCGGCGGTGCCCCGATCTTCCGCGACACGCTCACCGAGTTCTCGGCGTTGTGGTCGTTCTCTTCGAGCGGCGGTGTCGCCAACCAGCACGCGGCCATGCCGAGCATGCACGCGGTCTGGGCGCTCATCTGCGCGTGCGTCGTGTTCCCGCGGGCGTCGCGCCTGTGGGTGAAGGTCGCCGCGATCGCCTACCCGGCGATCACCGTGCTGGCCATCGTCGTCAGTGGCAACCACTACTTCGTGGATGCCCTGGGTGCGATTCCGATCGTCGGACTCGGCTACCTGCTTGCCCGTCGGTTCACCCGTGCGGGCCGACGACGGCCGGTGCTCGACCTCGCCGCCTGAGGGGATCCCGACGGAGGCACCGTTCGCGGCGGGGACGCTAGGGTGCCCGCTTGCTGACGCGCCCAGTCGCGTCGCTCCGTACGTACACCGAGAGGGGCCGCGCGATGACACAGCGGGTGCGCAGATGACGACGGGCGCCGACGCGGTCGAGGACCCGTCGGTGGCAGACCGGCAGAAGGGGCCGCGCTGGCGGCGAATCGTGGCCGCGCTGCTCGTGGTGGTCGGCTGCATCTTGGTCCCGATCTCGGTCCTCGGGGTCTGGACCCGCAACACACTGCTGGACACGGACCAGTACGTGGCGACCGTTGCACCCCTCGCCAAGGACCCGGCCGTGGTGGAGCGGGTCACGATCCGGGCGACGGAAGCGATCCTCGCCTCGACCGATGTCGAGGCGAACGTCAAAGACGTGCTGCCCGAGCGAGCGGTCGTGTTGGCACCCGCGATCACCCAAGCGGTCGAGCAGCTCGTGGGGCAAGTGGTCGAGCGCGTCGTCGACTCGCAGCGGTTCCGGAAGCTCTGGCGCCGGGCGAACGAGCGCGCGCACGAGCAGGTCGTGAAGGTGCTCACCGGCGAGGGCAGGCTGGTGGGCGAGGAAGGTCAGGTGGTGGTCGAGCTCGGGCCCGTCGTGGAGAAGGCCCTGGCCAAGCTCGAGAGCACCGGGCTGGACATCTTCTCGAATGTCGGCGACCGGGTGGAGGGCAACACGCTCGTTCTGTTCGAGTCGGAGGACCTCGCGAAGGTGCAGGGTGCAGTCGACCTCCTCGACACGCTGGCGATCGTGCTCCCGATCCTCGCCCTCGTGCTGTTCGCGGCCGGGATCGCGCTCTCGACGAATCGACGCCTCACGCTGCTTCGCGCCGCGCTCGGCGTTGCCCTGGGCATGGCCCTGCTGTTGACGCTGTTCAACGTCCTGCGCGGCGCGTACCTCGACGCGTTCCCGGCCGAAGGCCAGGATGCGGCGGAGGCCGCGTACGAGCAGATTCTCTCGTTCCTGATCACCTCGACCCGAGCGGCCTTCAGCGTCGCGATCGTCATCGCGATCGGAGCGTGGCTGGTAGGGCCGAGTCGCGGCGCTGTTCGAGCTCGCGAGCTCGGACGGCGTGTGATCGGAAGCACCTCCGCCGGCAGCGAAGGGCAAGAGCCTTCGCGTGTCGCGACGTTCGTGGACCGCTACCGGACGCCACTGCGGGTCTTGGTCCTCGGGATCGCCGCGATCGCGCTGATGGCGATCAGCCAACCGACCGGCGTCACGGTGCTCGTGGTCGCCGTGCTGGTGCTGGTGGCGATCGCCGTCATCGAGTTCTTGGCCCGGGGCGCTTCTCGGGTTCCAGATCCGTCGACGTAAGCAGTCATAGCCGTGGTGCAAGGGGTTCCGGGCGTTGCCGAGGCGAGCCCATCGGGACGCCTGATGCGCCTGCAGCGCGAAGTCGGGCCTGCAGCTCCTCGACGGCGCGAACGACGTTCTCGTCATCAGCCACCACGAGGTGCCTCTCACCGGTCTCGGTGCGCAGAGCGGGTGACGGGAATCGAACCCGCGTTCTCAGCTTGGCATCTCGCGAACGTGCAGGTCAGCGCCGTCCATCTGGTGTCATCCTGTCCATCGAATGCCGTCCAGTCCACCCCGTTGTGGCACGAATGTGGCACGAAATCGACGCGCAGCGTCCGGAGCTACTGGTTTGAATCGAGCGGGAGGCTGCGGACGCGCACGCGGGCCGGGTCGAAGACGACCACCGCACCTTCGGTGAGGGGCTGCGCGATCTCGGGCAGGTTGTCGAGCAGCAACTGCGCGAGCTCGTCGGGCCGGCGGTGCTGGTCGCGGAACAACACGATGCTGGGCAGCGCATCGCCACCCAGGACTGCCATCGCGGCGAAATCGGCGTCGTAGGTGACGACGACGGAGGCCTCTCGACGGGCCAACGTCATCACATCGGCATCGGGATGCCCACCAAGGTCGTGATCAGCAACGTGGGTGGCCTCGTGGCCCGCGTCGCGCAGTAGGCCGGCGAACCGGGCCGGGAGGTTCTCGTCGACCAGGAACCTCACGCGGGCTGGCGGTACGGCAGCTCCCGTTCGCTGACGGCTGCCGCACCGAACGCGAGCGCCGCGCGGAGGTCCTCGAGTGCGAGCTGCGGGAAGTCGGCGAGGATCTCGTCGTTCGTCATCCCCGCCGCCAGGTAGCCCAGGATCGACGACACCGGGATGCGGGTCCCGCGGATGCACGGGACGCCGCCCATCACCGTCGTATCGACCGAGATCCGCTCGAACGCCATGTCGCGATCGTACCGGTCGATCGATCGCCTCGCCGCGATGAATCTCGCTACCACTGCCACCTTCTCCTCGATGAGTCCTCTGATTGTTCGACGCACTTGCACTTGACGTGCGGGGCTCCTCACCGTGAGCCGGTGCGGGACTGTGAGCGCGGTCGTGAGCGGCGCAGGGCCAAGGAGGTCGGCTCGACCTGGAGCCTCACGGGCTCGCGGTTGCCGAGGACGCGTTCGATCGCGTCGCTGAGCGCACCGGCGATTGCGACGTCGCGCTCGCGGACGGCGTGCTGGTAGATGAGCGCGGCGCGGGCGGAGGCATGCCCCATGCGGACCATGAGCTCCTTGGTGCTCGCGCCCGCGGCTGCGGCGAGGGTGTTTCCCGTGTGGCGGAGGTCGTGGAACCGGAAGCCAGGGAGGCCGACCGAGCGGCGGGCCGCGTTCCATGCCGTGTAGAGCGTCGCCCGTCGCAGTGGCTGCTGCTTCGTGCCGGGGAACACCAGTCCGTCCGGGCCGGACCCGGAGAACGTGCTCAGGTGCGCCTCGAGCTCGGGGATGAGCACCTTGGGGATCGCGACGATGCGGTGGCCGGCGTCGGTCTTCGGCGGGCCGACGAGGAGCTCGCCGTCGGCCAGCTCCTGCATCTGCTCGACGACCCGCACTGTCGCGTGCAGGAGGTCGAGGTTCGAGCGCCGCAGGGCCCGCAGCTCGCCGAGCCGCAGACCGGTGAAGGTCGCGAACAGGACCATCGCCCGGAACGCCGGCTCGATCGCGTTAGCAAGGTCGTAGACCTGCTCGATCGTCGCGACGGGGCGCTCGTCGGGCCGCTCGGTGCCGGCGCCGGTGATCAAGCACGGGTTGCGGGTGAGGAGCTCGTCGACGACGGCGGTGTTGAGGATCGTCCGCAGCAATCGGTACGCCTTCGAGGGCGTCGAGGCGCGCGGCTTCGATGCACGGATCAGCTCGGAGTGCCAGGTGCGGATCGCGGTCGGCGTCAGCTTCACGAGCTCGGTGTCGCCGAGCCCGGGGAGGATGTGAAGGCGCAGCAGCCCCTCGTAGAGCTCGCGTGTGCGCGGTCGGAGCTGCGTCCGCTCGATCAGCCACCGCGTGGCGTAGTCGCGCAGCGAGACCTTGCCGGCGTTCGGATCGATCCAGGAGCCCCGGTCGAGCGCGCCCCGGGTCTCGGCGAGGAAGGCGTCGGCCTCGCGCTTCGTGGCGAACGTGCGCGGCGCGGCCCGCACCGCGCCGTCGACCCGGTACCGCGCCTGGAACCGTCCCGAAGGCAGCGCGCGCACACTGCCCCACGGCTGGCGCTTCCGGCTCACGATCGGGTCTCCATCGGGAGCCCGGAGTCGCCGTCGCCGGCGTCGTGACCGGCGCGTGTGGCACGGATGTGGCACGACTGGCCGTTCGTGCCCGAAAAGCGAGAGCGGGTGACGGGAATCGAACCCGCGTTCTCAGCTTGGGAAGCTGATGTTCTGCCTCTGAACTACACCCGCGTGGGGACGGCGCGACCCGGCGTGAGCTCGGGTACGGATGCCAGCCCGGAGGCGAGATCGTATCGGGCTCGGGGCCCGGGGCGTCAACGCGAGTCGTCCCCGCAGGTCACCGCTTGGGGCATCACGCCTGTTCGACCTGCAGACGGGCGACCCGGACCATTCCGTCGCAGGCTTCGCTGCACCCAAGGAACCCCGACGGGCGCGGAGGACGCCGCGCTGCTCAGCGGTCCCCGGCGGGCTCGACCGTCCAGCCGCTCACCGACCACAGGTGAGGGCGCTCCTCACCGAGGTACACCAGGACCGGACCCTCCGGGTCGACGACGATCGTCTCACCGGCACGGCCGCCGCGGATCTCCCTGTCCTCGTGGTAGAGCCTGCCGACCCGGCCCTCGCTGCGCGTCCCGGCGTGCAGGACCTCGACGCGCAGCTCGTACGGACCGAGCAGGGTCGTCTCGGTCGAGGCGCGGCGCCTTCGTCCTCGGACCATGGCGGCGGAGACTAGCCCTCGGACGCGATCACCCCACCGCGGTAGCGCGCGGCGCCGATAGGCTCCCCGGCCGTGATCCTCTCGGACGTCACCATCCGCGAAGAGATCGCTGCAGGGCGCATCGTCATCGATCCGCTCGGGGCGAACTCGGTCCAGCCGTCGTCGGTCGACCTCCGCGTCGACCGTCTGTTCCGGGTCTTCCGCAACGACACGACCCCCTACATCGACCCGAAGCTCTCGCAGGAGGATCTGACCGAGCTGGTCGAGGTCGCCGACGACGGCGCCTTCATCCTCCACCCCGGGGAGTTCGTCCTCGGCAGCACCCTCGAGCGGGTCGCCCTGCCGGATGACCTCGTGGCCCGGCTGGAGGGCAAGTCGAGCCTCGGTCGCCTCGGTCTGCTGATCCACTCGACCGCAGGGTTCGTCGACGCCGGGTGGGACGGTCACCTCACGCTCGAGCTCAGCAACGTCGCGACGCTGCCGATCGCGCTCTATCCCGGGATGAAGATCGGCCAGATCTCGTTCCTGCGCATGACGACGCCGGCGGAGAACCCGTACGGCTCCGGCGCAGCCGGCTCGAAGTACCAGGGCCAGCGCGGCCCGACGCCCTCGCGCTACTACCTGAATTTCCGCACCGAACCGGGGGAATGACCGTGGACCTCGGGGCCTACGCGAACACCAACCGGATGGTGGCTCCGGCGTTCGCAGTGCTCGACGACGCCGAGCGCGATCGCCTGGCCGGGATCCTCGACGACGTCCTCGCCGCCGTCTCCGCCTGACGGCTCCGGATCTCCGGGAACCCGCGGCCCAGATCGGCCGGGGTCGGCGGGTCAGAGCCCGGGCGTGAACGAGGCGGTCGGCGGCGCCTCGGCGGAGTCAGCCGCCTCGACCGCCTCGAGCAGCACCTCGGCGATGTCGGACACCCGGACGTCCTCGCGGCCCTTGCCCTTCACCCCGTCCTCCATCATCACGTAGCAGAACGGGCACGCCACCGCGATCCTCGATGCTCCGGTGTCGAGCGCTTCGCGGGAGCGCTCGTCGTTGACCTTCGTGCCGATGTGCTCCTCCATCCACATGCGCGCCCCGCCGGCGCCGCAGCACATCCCGCGGGTGCCGTTGCGGGGCATCTCGACGATGTCGATGCCCGCGAGCGACCCGATCACCTTGCGGGGCGCGAGGTACACGTCGTTGTGGCGACCGAGGTAGCAGGAGTCGTGGTAGGTGACGCGCTCGTCGAGCGAGGCGCCCTGCATCGAGAGCCGCCCGTCGTCGATCAGCTCCGACAGCAGCTGCGAGTGGTGGACGACCTCGTACTTCCCGCCGTACTGCGGGTACTCGTTCGCAAGTGTGTTGAAGCAGTGGGGGCACTGCGTGATGATCTTGGTGACGCCCATCCCGTCGAGCGCCTCGATGTTCTGCATCGCCAGCATCTGGAACAGGTACTCGTTCCCGGAACGGCGGGCCGGGTCACCGGTGCACAGCTCGTTCGGGCCGAGGATCCCGAAGTCGATCCCGGCCCGCTGGAGCAGTTTCGCCACGGCGCGGCTCGTCTTCTTGTTGCGGTCGTCGAAGCTCCCCGCGCACCCGACCCAGTAGAGGTACTCGTGGCCGAGGGCGCCGGTGCCGTCGACGATGTCGACACCGTCGAGGTCCTTGGTCCACTCGGCCCGGTCGGCCTGGCCCATGCCGTAGACGTTGGAGGAGTTCTCCATGGACCGGTAGGTGTTGCCGAGCTCCACCGGGAAGTCGCTCTCCATCAGCGAGAGGTAGCGGCGCATGTCGAGGATCTTGTCGAGGATCTCGATGTTCACGGGGCAGATCTCGTCGCAGGCCTTGCAGGTGGTGCAGGCCCAGAGCTCCTCGGACGTGATGCGCTCGAACACCGAGTTCGCGGCGATGCTGACTTCGGCGTCGACGGAGACCGGAGGGGAGACGCCGGGCGGCCCCGTGGCCGCCATGACCTCACCGACCTTGACGACGATCTCGCGCGGGTCGAGCGGCTTCCCGGTCAAGTGCGCCGGGCACACCGAGGTGCAGCGGCCGCAGATCGTGCACGCGTCGGTGTCGAAGAGCTGCTTCCAGGTGAAGTCCTCGATGGTCACCGCGCCGAACGTGTCGAGCTCGGTCTCCATCAGGTTGGGCAGCGGCTTCATCGCGCCCTTGGGCCGGTCCTTGTCTCGGAGGTACATGTTCATGGGCGACGTGATCATGTGCCGCAGCTTGGTGACGGGCAGCAGGATCAGGAACGCGAGGAAGGCCCCGAAGTGCACCAGCCACGCGACGCGGTGCAGGTCCGAGAGCGTCGCACTGCTCGCACCGTCGAACAGCTCGGCGAGCGGGTATCCCACGAGCGACCAGCGCTCGAACGAGGGCGTGCCGGCGAGCGCGATGCGCAGACCCTCGGTGAGGAAGCCGGTCACGCCGATGACCAGGAACGTCCCGAGGACGATCGCGTCCTCGGGCTTGGTCTTGATGCGGATCCGGTACGGACGCTGCACGTAGCGGCGGACGATCGCCCACACGATCCCGACCACGAAGACGACGCCGAAGATGTCAGCGGTCGCGGAGTACGCCTGGTACACGTGGCCGTGGAGGAACTTCAGGCCCTCGGGGAGCTGGTGGTCGATCTCGAGGATGACCGTCGCCGCGAACAACACGAGGAACCCGAAGTAGATGAACGAGTGCATCACCCCCGCGGCGGGGTCGCGCATGAGGGTGCGCATCCACACCCCCGCGCGGAAGTCGCGCAGGCGGCGGTGCACGTTCTTCTTCGTGGTGCTGCGGTCGTCGGGACGGCCCCGCTCGTAGTTCTTGACCCGCTGGGCGACCAGCCACGCCACCGCGAAGAGCGCGACGGGCATGACCGCGTAGAAGAGCCAGTAGATCGGGTCGGGGACGTTGACGAACACCTCGCGGCTGATCGGCGACTCGTCGTGCCACTCGGTGATGCGGGGGAGGATGCCCGAGGCCAGCGTGCCGACGGCCGCGACGACGCCGATCGCGAGGACGAGCTGATGCGGCTTGATCTTCAGGCGGCGCACGCCAGGGAACCTAGCGCCGACGGCGGGGGAGAGTCGGAACTCGCGCGTGCCGTGACTACTGGGCGGTCTGGGCGTCGTACGCGCGCAGACGGCTCGCAAGGCCGGCGAGCAGCTTGTGCGCGAAGCCCGGCACATCGTCGATGAGACCTGAGAACTCGCGCTGACCGAGCACGACGAGCTCCATAGGCGTCACGGCGGTCACCGTGGCGTTGCGCGGCGCCCGGTCGAGCAGGGCGAGGTCGCCGAAGAAGTGACCCGGCCCGAGCTCCGCGACCTCCTGGCCGTGGCGTGAGACCTTGGCCTTCCCTTCGATGATCACGAAGAACTCGGCACCGGCCGCCCCTTCGCTCACGAGCACCTTGCCCGCCGCGACCTGGACGTCCTCGGCCCGCTTGGCGACCTGCTGGAGGTCCTTCTTCGAGCACGCCGAGAAGAGCGGAACCTCGGCGAGGTGGTCGGTGAACGAATCGTGCTTGGCCATGTGGGAAATCTAGCCACCCCCGGGGCCGCGTGCGCCCCTGGCGCGCCGGAGACCCGACGCCTCCCCTGCGGGGCGCCCTCTCGCCCCCCGAGCCCCTGCTCCCTCCGGCTGCGCCGTCGGTCGGTCGCGAGGCGACCGGGTCTCGGCGAGCTTCGGGCTGACTGCCCCTCGGCGAAGCATCAGGTCCCCGGCTTCGTCGCCGCCACCGAGCGCCCCGCAGTGGGAAAGACTCCGGGCTGCGCCGGAATAGAAGCGCGTGCCGCAAAGTTGATACCTTCACACTCAAGAACCCTGTCAACCCCGCACAGGGCCCCCATCCACGGAGGATCTCCCCATGAGCAAGGCCGTCGGCATCGACCTCGGCACCACGAACTCGGTCGTCTCCACGCTGGAGGCGGGCGAGCCGACCGTCATCCCCAACGCCGAGGGTGCGCGCACCACGCCGTCGGTGGTCGCGTTCTCGAAGACCGGCGAGGTGCTCGTCGGTGAGGTGGCGAAGCGTCAGGCGATCACGAACCCCGACCGCACGATCCGGTCGGTGAAGCGCCACATGGGGACGAAGTGGTCCATCGACATCGATGGGAAGGCGTACACCGGCCAGGAGATCTCGGCCCGGATCCTGGGCAAGCTCAAGCGCGACGCCGAGGCGTACCTGGGGGGCAGTGTCACCCAGGCCGTCGTCACCGTGCCTGCGTACTTCGACGACGCCCAGCGCCAGGCCACCAAGGAGGCGGGCGAGATCGCCGGCCTCGAGGTGCTGCGCATCATCAACGAGCCCACCGCGGCCGCGCTGGCCTATGGGCTCGACAAGGAGCAGGACCTCACGATCCTCGTCTTCGACCTCGGCGGCGGCACGTTCGACGTGTCGGTGCTCGAGCTCGGCGACGGCGTCTTCGAGGTCAAGTCCACCGCCGGGAACACCAACCTCGGTGGCGACGACTGGGACCAGCGCGTCATCGACTGGATGGTGAGCGAGTTCAAGAACGCCCACGGCGTCGACCTCGCCGCGGACAAGATGGCGACCCAGCGGCTCAAGGAAGCCGGCGAGAAGGCGAAGATCGAGCTGTCGTCGCTCCAGGAGACCTCGATCAACCTCCCGTTCGTCACCGCGACCGCCGACGGACCGCTGCATCTCGAGCTCACGCTCACGCGCTCCAAGTTCCAGGAGATCACGGCCGACCTGCTCGACGCCTGCAAGGGCCCGTTCGAGCAGGCCATCAACGACGCCGGGCTCACCAAGGACAAGATCGACCGGGTGATCCTGGTCGGCGGCTCGACGCGCATGCCCGCGGTGCAGGACCTCGTGCAGGGCCTCACCGGTCAGGAGGGCGACAAGGGCGTCAACCCCGACGAGGCCGTCGCGGTGGGTGCTGCGATTCAGGCCGGGGTGCTCAAGGGCGACGTCAAGGATGTCCTGCTCCTCGACGTGACGCCGCTGTCGCTCGGCATCGAGACCAAGGGTCAGATCATGACCAAGCTCATCGAGCGCAACTCCACGATCCCCACGAAGCGCTCGGAGGTCTTCACGACCGCCGACGACAACCAGCCCAGCGTGGAGATCAAGGTGCTCCAGGGCGAGAGCGACATGGCCTACCGCAACAACCTGCTCGGCACCTTCCAGCTCGTCGGCATCCCGCCGGCGCCGCGGGGCGTGCCCCAGGTCGAGGTCACCTTCGACATCGATGCGAACGGCATCGTCCACGTGTCCGCCAAGGACCTCGGGACGGGCCAGGAGCAGCAGATGACCATCACCGGCGGGACCGCCCTCGACAAGGACGAGATCGACCGGATGATGAAGGAGGCCGAGGCCCACGCCGAGGAGGACAAGGAGCGGCGTGAGGTCGCCGAGACCCGCAACAACGCCGACGCGCTCGTCTACCAGACCGAGAAGCTCCTCACCGACCAGGCCGACAAGGTCGCCGACGACGACCGGACCACGATCCAGGCCGCGATCGACGAGCTGAAGACGGCGCTGGCCGGCGACGACATCGAGGCGGTGAAGGCCAAGCACCAGGCGCTGGTCCAGGCGAGCCAGGAGTTCGCGCAGCGGCTCTACGCGGCGACCCAGGCCCAGCAGTCCGCCGGAGGCGACGGGGCCAGTGCCCCGGCGGACGACGAGGTCGCCGACGCCGAGATCGTCGACGAGCCGAGCGACGAGGGCGAGGCGCAGAGCGCATGAGCCACGCCGAGGACGAGTCCGGCGTCGTCGATGCCGCCCAGGCCGGGCCGGGGGTCGACGGCGCTCCGGACGAGGACGCCCAGGTCGGCGAGGGGAACGAGGTCGAGGTCCTCGACGACGAGACGGTCGAGGCGGCCGAAGCCGTCGTCGAGGCCGATCTCGCGGAGCTGGCCCGGGAGCGGGACGACTTCCGCGAGCTCGCGCAGCGGGTCCAGGCCGACTTCGAGAACTACCGCAAGCGGGTCATGCGCGAGCAGACGGCGGTGGTGGAGCGGGCGACCGAAGGGCTCGTCACCGAGCTGCTGTCGGTGCTCGACAGCTTCGAGCTGGCCCTCGGCACGCTCGAGGAGTCCGACGAGAAGGTCCGCAAGGGCGTGGAGCTGGTCTACAGCGGCCTGCTCGGCGCGCTCGAGCGCGTCGGCCTCGAGCGGATCCCCACCGAGGGTGCGCCGTTCGACCCGACCGTGCACGAGGCCGTGCTCCAGGAGGACGGCGACGGCGAGCCGGTCGTGGTCGAGACGATGCGCTCCGGGTTCCGGCTCAAGGGCAAGGTCCTGCGGGCGGCGATGGTCAAGGTCGGACACTGAGGCAACGATGGCACCCCAGCGCGACTGGTTCGAGAAGGACTACTACGCGGTCCTCGGGCTGAAGGCCGACGCGTCCGACAAGGACGTCCAGAGCGCCTACCGGAAGCTGGCCAAGCAGAACCACCCCGACGCCAACCCCGGCGACGCCGCCGCCGAAGAGCGGTTCAAGGAGGTCTCGGCCGCCCACGAGGTCCTGGGTGATCCCGAGAAGCGCAAGGAGTACGACTCCGTCCGCGAGATGGTCGCGAGCGGTGGTCCCCGCGGCTTCGGAGGATCAGGCTTCGGCGGCCCCGGGTTCCAGGATGGGGGGTTCGACTACGAGGACGCCGGCGGGTTCGGCGACATCCTCGGGAACCTCTTCGGCGGCGGGTTCAGCCGACGCGGCCGGGGGCGAGCGGGGACCGCGGGGCCGGTGCGCGGCCACGACCTCGAGACCGAGCTCCACCTCGACTTCCTCGACGCGGTGCACGGTGTGACGACCACCGTCAATGTGACGAGCGACGCCGCGTGCTCCACCTGTGGCGGCTCGGGCGCCGAGCCGGGCACCTTCCCGATCGAGTGCACGCGCTGTCACGGCTCGGGCGCGATCGCAGTTCCCCAGGGTCCGTTCTCGGTGTCGGAGGTCTGCCCGACCTGTGGTGGCCGTGGGCAGCTCATCGAGCACAAGTGCAAGGCGTGCCGGAGCACAGGGGTGGAACGTCGTCGTCGCGAGGTGAAGGTGCGCCTGCCGGCTGCGGTCCGCGACGGGCAGCGCATCCGGGTGAAGGGGAGAGGAGCCGCGGGCCGCAACGGGGGCCCGCCCGGCGACCTCTACGTGATCGTCCACGTCGCCGTCCACCCGATCTTCGGGCGCTCGGGGAAGAGCCACCTCACCGTCGAGGTGCCGATCACCTTCGCGGAGGCCACCCTCGGCGCCCACGTGAAGGTGCCGACCCTCGGTGCACCGGTGACGGTGAAGGTGCCGCCCGGCACGCAGCACGGCACGACGGTGCGTGTCCGCGGCCGCGGGATCGCCCCGACGACCGGCGACCCGGGTGACCTCCTCGTCACCTTCTCGGTCGTGGTCCCCGAGCAGCTGACCGCCGACCAGAAGGACGCGGTCGAGGCGCTTGCCGAGGCGATCCCCACGAACCCCCGCCTGCACCTCGATCTCTAGGGAGGCGTATCTCATGGAAGCACGCGAGACCCGGGCGCTCTACATCATCTCGGTCGCGGCAGAGCTCGCCGGCGTCCACGCGCAGACCCTCCGCATCTACGAGCGGAAGGGACTCATCGAACCGCAGCGGACCCAGGGCGGGAGCCGCCGCTACTCCGACCGCGACATCGCGCTGCTCCAGCGCATCCAGGAGCTGACGAACGACGGGGTGAGTCTCGCCGGGGTCCGCAAGATCCTCGGCCTCGAGGACCAGCTCGAGCGGGCCGAGGCCCGCATCCAACAGCTCGCGAGCGCGCTCGAGGAGTCCCGCCGCGAATGCGCCGAAGCGCTCGAGCGCGCGCGGCGTGAGCTGCGACGCGATCTCGTCCCGGTGCCGCGTGCCGCGGTCCCCGATCGGCGTCGGCCGTTCGGAGGGTGACGCCCGCGCGCCTACGGCGACTCCACCGAGTCGATGAATTCGGCGAGCTCGTCCGCGGACGGGGCGGTGCGCGGCTCCCGCACGGTGACCGTGATCGTGAGCGGGCGCCCAGCGGTGGTACGACCCACCCATTGCTCGATTCGGGTCGGCGAACCGGAACCGGAGTCGCGGAACGTGAAGCGCAACGCTGTCGCGCCCGCGACCTGTGCCCGCTCCGCGAGCCGGAGCTCGACACCGGGGAGCTCGGTCCGGAGCTTCTGGGTGAGCTCGTCGGCCAGCGTGTGGAGCGGCGGCAGCTCCGCAGACGTCGCGCCCACGGCCACCGAGACCGTGTTCGTGTCGGCGGCAGATGCATCGGGCGCGGCGACCGCGAAGCGGATTCCCTCTCCCTCGTCGCGGCGGAGGACCTCCCACTCGTTCGGGTAGCGCAGCGCGAAGCCCGCGGCGGGGTCGTCGTAGCTGATCGTCGGTTCGAGCGCCGGACGTTGGTCCTCGCCCGGGAGGATGGCACCGCCCGCCACGGCCGCGAGCAGGACGGCGAGCGTCGCGCCGACGACGGCCAGCGCGCCGGGGCGTCGCCGACGGGGGACCCTGGTCGCCTTGGCCGGCGGCCCGAGCATCGTGAGCCAGGGGACCCAGCTGATCCCCTCGATCGGCTCGGACGGCGGGTCCTTGCGGCGCTTCGGCGGCGGCCCTTCGGTGCGGATCGCCGGCGTCCACCCGCCCCCGTCCCACTGGCGGGTGCGATCCGGGGCGAGCGGATCCGGATACCAACCGGGCGGCGGTGGGAGATCGTCGAGCGGGGCCGGGACGACCGCCTCGCCCGCGGCGCCCGGGGTCGGGGCGGCCGGGGTCGGGGCGGCCGGGGTCTCGACGGCGTCGAGGGTGCCGGCGTCGAGGGTGCCGGCGTCGAGGGTTGCGGGCGCGCGGGACTCGGTCACGTCGATCCCAGGTTGGCATGGCCGATCCGGGGCTTCGGGGACCCGATCCGGCCCGACGAATCCGCGTCGGGCGAATCCTTGTCGGCCGAATCCTTGTCCGGCGGGAAGATCGAAGTTGATACTGGTGTTGTCAACTTCGCATCCGCCACCCCGGTGGCCCACCGGACGATCCGAACCCGTACCTAGGAGCAGGCGCCCCCATGGCACTCGACCCCAACCGGTTCACCCGCAAGACCGGAGAGGCCCTCCAGGCCGCGCAGGCGATCGCGCGGGACCGGAACCACACCCAG
>JAWOIO010000154.1:0-9493 GCA_046484625.1 Acidimicrobiia bacterium | reverse complement strand
GCCAACACCCGCATAGGCTCAGGCTGATCGGATAGTCCCGCCTCAACTTCGCTTAACGTTCAAGGACTCCGAACTGGCCCCGCCAGTCCTCGCGACGCTCGCCGCACTCGCGGTGTCGTCGTGCTCCGGCGGCGGGGGCCAGCTCGCCGAGCAGACGGCGACATCTGCGCCGGCTCCCAGCGCTCCGGCGCCGAGCCGGTTCGCGCCGGTCCCGGTCGGGGAGCTGCGCGGACCCCGGACGGCGGCGGCGGCCGCCCGCGAGGTCTCCGAGGTCGAGACCGCGCTGCGCGCGAGCGACGCCCCTGCTGCTGGGCTGGGTCGGCGCCAACAGCTCGCGTACCGAGCGATCTCGGCGCACCCGCAGTGGGCCGAGGCGGTGCTCGAGCGGATCCCCGCGGAGATCCGCAGTGCGGTCCAGGCGAACCTCGAAGCCGGCTCCGCCCTGTCCGGCCTGACCGGCACCGCGCCACCGGCGTTCCCACAGTGGGAGATCCGCGCGCCCCAGCCCCCGTCGACCCTGCGGGGCTTCTACGACGAGGCCGAGGCCGCGTCGGGCATCCCGTGGGCGTACCTCGCCGCGATCCACTTCGTGGAGACCCGGATGGGCCGGATCCACGGCCTGAGCAGCGCCGGCGCACAGGGCCCGATGCAGTTCATCCCGGAGACCTGGGCGTCCTACGGCGAGGGCGACATCGACGACGACTACGACGCCATCCAGGCAGCCGGTCGGTACCTGGCGTCGCGCGGAGGCCCGACCGACATGGACCGGGCCCTGTTCTCGTACAACAATGACGACCGGTACGTCGCAGCCGTGAAGGCCTACGCGTCGGTCCTCCTCGCCGATCCGCGCGCGTATGCCGGGTACCACGAGTGGCAGGTGTTCTACGCCACGAGCGACGGGACCTTCCTCCTTCCCGAGGGCTTCACCACGGCGTGATCTCGGGCCAGCCACTCGTTGCTACCGACGGGTAGTCTGTACGCCCATGTGGTGGCGCCGAAGCGACGGCACGCTCGTCCGTGACCTCCCGAAGAACCGGCGCGTCATGCCCTACGTCATGCGGGGGCGCAACGAGGCTGCGGTCAACTTCGAGCAGGAGATCGCGCTCCCCAAGGCCGACGCCTTCATCCGGGCCTGGAACCAGGCCAACCCGATGCTGCGCATCGACGTGTTCCACCTGGCGTGCTGGGGCCTCAAGGAGGTCTTCGAGCGGGTCCCGAGCACCCACCGGTTCGTCGCCGGGGGCCGCCTCTACGACCGCAACGGCATCTGGTTCTCCTACGCCGTGAAGCAGAAGCTGGAGACCGGCGCGCCGATGATCGTGATCAAGCGCCGCTTCGACACCGACGAGTCCTTCGGGGCCATGGTCGCCGGCATGGCCACCACCCAGGCCGACTTCAAGGCGGGGGCGGAGAAGCGGGTCGACCGTGAGCTCGGGCTCCTGTTCGTGTTCCCCGGGTTCGTCCGACGCATCATCATGGCGGCCATCCGAGGGCTCGACCGCCTCGGCATGCTCCCCCGCAGCTACATCGAGCACGACCCGATGTACGCGTCGGCGTTCTTCGCGAACATGGCCAGCCTCGGGATGCCCGCGGTCTTCCACCATCTCTACGAGTACGGGACCTGTGGGGCCTTCTGCTCGGTCGGACGTCCCGTCACGGTGCCCGGGAGCCCCACGAGCGGCCCGGAACGCGAACGCACCATGACCGTCCGTTGGACCTACGACGAGCGCGCCGACGACGGGCTCGCGGCCTGGTTCGGCCTCCGCCGCTTCAAGCAGGTGATCGAGGACCCCGAGGCGTGCGGCCTCGTCGTGGCTCCGCTCCCCGAAGGCGCCGTCGCACCCGACCCCGACGACACTGCCTCGTCGCACGACGTCCTGCCCCGGGAAGAAGCCCGGTGAGCTTCTTCTCGGAGCGCCTCGACGCGTTCCCACGGATCGAGCCCTACCGGATGGCGCTCGAAGCGGGCTACTGGCCGTACTACAAGTCGGTCGAGAGCGCCTCGACGCCCCGGCTCACCGTCGAGGGACGCGAGGTCATCAACTTCGGGTCCAACAACTACCTCAGCCTCTCGTACCACCCCGAGGTGATCGAGGCGACGATCGCCGCCACGCGCCACTTCGGGAGTGGCGTCACCGGCAGCCGGCTCCTCAACGGCACGCTGACGCTCCATCGCGAGCTCGAAGCCGAGCTCGCCGAGTTCTACGGCACCGAGGACGCGCTGGTCTTCGCCACCGGCTACGTCGCGAACCTGAGTGCGATCGCCGGCTTCCTGACCCGCCGTGACTTCGCGATCGTCGACAAGGAGATCCACAACTCGCTGCTCACCGGCGTCCGGCTCTCGGGCGCCACGATGAAGCGGTTCCGCCACAACGACGTCGCCCACCTCGAGAAGGTGCTCGCGTCGCTCCCGCCGGAGGCGGGCAAAGGGTTGATCGTCGACGGCGTGTACTCGATGGGTGGCGACACCGCGCCCCTCGACGAGATGGTCGACCTCTGCCGTCGGACACCCAACACGTTCCTGCTCGACGACGAGGCCCATGGGCTCGGGGTGCTCGGCGCGCGTGGTCTCGGCGCCTGCGAGCAGTACGACGTCCTTTCCGACATCGACCTCGTCACCGTCACCTTCTCGAAGACGCTCGGGTCCTGCGGCGGCGCGCTCATGGGCCCCAAGGACGCGATCGATCTCCTCAAGATCACCTCCGACACGCTCATCTTCACCGCGTCGAACACTCCGGGTTCGGTGGCCGGCGCGCTGGCCGCCCTGCGGGTGCTCCGAGCCGAGCCCGAGCGTGTCGCCCGGCTCAGGACCGCCGTCACGACGTTCCTCGGGATGCTCGAGGCGCGCGGCGTACCCACGAACCCGGCCGAGAGCGCGATCGTGACGATCCCACTGCGCAAGTTCGACGAGGTCTCGACGGTCCTGCTCGCCCTCGACCTGCTCGACAAGGGCGTGTTCGTGAACCCGGTCATCCCGCCGGCCGTCACCAAGGAGATGGGACTCGTCCGCCTCAGCCTGATGGTCGACCACGACGACCTGCTGCTCGAGGAGGCGGCCGACGTGCTCGCCAAGGTGCTCGGCGAGCACGAACAGCTGCCCCGTCCCTGAGCCTCGGGCCGAGCGCCGGACTCGGATCCGCGTTCAGGCGGCCCGACTCCGCATCTGCTCGAACCGCTTCTCCCAGGCGTTGTGGCGCAGCTTGGCGTCCTGGATGAAGGGCGAGACGCCGATCACCTTCAGCACGATCTCGTTGAGGATGCGCGCGAACCCGGACAGCGGGCGCTTGAAGTCGACGAACAGCACGACGCGTGTCCCGTCGGTGTCGTTCCACGCCTCGTGCTCGAACGTGTCGTCGAAGACGAGGCTCTTGCCCTCGGTCCAGTGCCGGACCGCGTCGCCGACGCGGATCCCACAGTCCTCGGCCGGCTCCGGCACCATGAGCGCGAGGTGGTAGCGCAAGACGCCCTTGTACGGACCGCCGTGCGGCGGGATCCGCTTGTGGGGCGAGAAGATCGAGAACATCGCGGTGGTCATCCCCGGGATCTGTCGGAGCAGCCGGTCGGTCTCGGGACAGCGGTCGATGTTGTTGCCGGCCTGGAACCCGTAGCCGTAGAAGAAGAACGTCTTCCACCGGTCGTCGGTCGTGAGCTGGGCCTGGTCGGTTGAGATGTCCTGGAAGTTGGGTAACGCGTCGCGGTGCTCGAGAACCGCGTCGAGCTCGGCGCGGATGCGCGGCGCGCCGGCCTCGAGGTCGGCGATCCAGGCGAAGTCGTCGGGGTCGAAGAACGTGTGGTCGCCCACCAGCGAACGCCGCCCGAAGTACCGGTCGAGGAACCGGATGAACTTCTCGCCGACACGGTTCGAGACGTCGACGGCTCGCTCACGCAGCGTGCTGGCCACGCTCGTCCCCTTCCCCAACGGGTCCTGACGGCCCGTCAGCGTACCTCCGGCAGTGCGCCCGAGGCCTCAGCGAGGAAGGCGCGGGCGACGTCGGGGTCCACCACGCGTCGCAGCGGTGGCATGGCATCGAGGAGCACCGACCGGTAGCCGGCAGTGGCGAGCCGACGGTCGAGGACGGCGACCACCCCACGGTCGGCGTGCGTCCTGATGAGCCGGCCGGCGCCCTGTGCGAGCACCAGCGCGGCTGCGGGGAGATCGACGTCGCGGAAGCCGTTGCCACCCTCACGTTCGGCGAGCTCCCGACGCGCTTGGGCCAACGGCTCGTCGGGTCGGGCGAACGGGAGGCGGTCGATCACGACGAGGACGCAGGCCGGTCCCGGCACGTCCAGTCCCTGCCAGAAGGCTCGGGTGGCGACCAGACACGACGTCTCGTCCTCGGTGAAGCGCTGCACGAGCCGGGCCGTCGTGTCGTCGCCCTGGGCGAGCACCTCGTGGTCGGTCGCCTCGCGCAGCGCAGCGGAGAACGCGTGCACGGATCGCCACGAGGTGCACAGCACGAGCGCGCGGCCGCCGGCGGCGTCGACCAGCTCGCAGAGCTCGGTCGAGGCCGCGTCGGCCCAACTCCCGTCGCGCACGTCCGGGAGGTGCCGGGCGACGTAGAGCATCCCCTGCGCACGGAGGTCGAACGGAGACGGCACTCGACGCGCCTCGTACCCGAGGCCGAGCACCGTGTCGGCATCGGCGTCGTCGTCCGCACCGCCGTCCGGGTCGCCACTCGGTGGCGGTGGGGCACCTGGTTCGGCGCCGGCATCGAGCCCGAGGCTCTCCGCGAGCGGTTCGAACCGCGCACCGGGCCCGAGCGTCGCCGACACCATGACCACCGGCACCGTCGCGAAGAGCAGGGGCGCCAGGCGCGGACCGACCGAGACGGGCGCGAGCTGGAGCACGGGTCGCTCGCCCCCGTCGATCCACACGACCTCGCCCGCCACCGGCGTCTGGAACCGCCGGACCGCAGCGAGTCGGGCCGCGGCCAGTCGGATCGCCTGTGCAGCGGCGACCTGCTCCCCCTCCGAAGGCTTCGGCGTGGCATCGGCGATCCGCTGGGCGATCGCGGCGAGCACGCCCGCGTAGGGCTCTTCGGTGGGGTCGACCCGGCCGGCACCGCCTTCGAGCACGGTCTCCAACCGTCCGGCCACCTCGGCGACGGCCTCGGAGGCGGCCGCGGCCGCTCCCGCCCGCCGGAGGCGACCCGCGAGCTGGCGCAACCCACCGGCGGTGACCTCCGCACCGAGTGCGTTGGTGACGATCGCATCGAACGCGTGCGCCTCGTCGACGACGAGCAGCTCGTGTGCCGGCAGGAGCTGACCCGCCGTCGCCAGATGTGCCGCGTAGAGCGCATGGTTCACGACGATGATGTCGACCGTCTCGGCACGTGATCGCGCGACCTCGGTGAAGCACGTCGGCCCGAACTCACACCGGGTGGCGCCCGGGCACTCCTGCGGCCCCACGGTCATCGCGCGCACCGACGCGGGGGCCACCGACTCGTCGAGGTCTGCGATGTCGCCGGTCGTCGTCGTATCGGCGAAGCGTCGGAGCGCCGTGACGTCGGCCGCGAACGTCGGCCCCGGTCGCTCGTCGAACAGCGCATCCTGGTCGCCCTGGGGCGCTGCGAGCCGGGCCCGGCAGAGGTAGTTCGAGCGCCCCTTGAGGACCGCGCTCGTGACCTTCTTTCCCGAGTGCTCGCGCACCAGCGGGATGTCCTTGCGCCACAGCTGGTCCTGCAGGGTGAGGGTCGCCGTCGCGACCACGGCCTGCACCCCGGCGGAGACGATCGGGGCGAGGTAGGCGATGCTCTTCCCCGATCCGGTCGGCGCCTCGGCGAGCAGATGGTGGCCGTGAGCGATCGACCGCGCGACCTCACGTACGAGCTCCTGCTGTCCCGCACGCTCGTCGCCGTCCATGCCGGTGACGATGGCGTCGAGGGTGGCGAGCGCTCCACTGACCTGGGCGTCGCTCACCAGGAGGACACGACCTCGTCCAGCGCGACCACTCGCCCGTCCTCGATCGAACGGTGCGCCGCGACACCGATCGCGACCGATGCGAGGCCTTCGCGAGGCCCGATCGCGGCCGGTTGCCCCGCGCGGATGGCCGCGAGGAAGTCCACGTGCTCGAGGTAGCTCGCCCCGTGATGGAAGCCCTCGTAGGCGATCCGCTCGTCGTGCACCGACTCGGTGCGGACACCCGCGTGCCCCTCGTCGCGGCGCCCGATGCGAACGACCGACGAGGGGAGGAAGGCCTCGACCTTCCCGGCGTCGCCGACCACCGACAGCTCCTCGGCGTGCTCGCTGGCCTCGGCGAACATGCACAGGTCGAGCGAGGCGCGTGTGCCGTCGTCGTAGTCGACGATCACGAACGCGTTGTCCAGGATGTCGGGCGTCTCGCCTTCGTAC
This sequence comes from Acidimicrobiia bacterium, assembly GCA_046484625.1. Lineage (GTDB taxonomy): Bacteria > Actinomycetota > Acidimicrobiia > IMCC26256 > PALSA-555 > DASUAO01. Next base: position 3,142 of record JAWOIO010000154.1, on the reverse strand, counting down.
GACTCGGCGAGGTGGTTCACGTCCTGCGCTCCGGACGCGAACACCCGCCGCGGGGTCGACTGGGTGATGTGGTTCATCAGGTCGAAGAAGTGACAGCACTTCTCGACGAGCGTGCCGCCGGTGTTGCGGTTGAACCGGTTCCAGTCCCCCACCTTGGGCAGGAAGGGGAACCGGTGCTCCCGGATCGCGACCATCCGGACCCTCCCGACGGCCCCGGCGCGGACCTCGTCGACGAGGCGCGCCACCGGCGGCATGTACCGGTACTCCAGTCCCACCCAGATCACGCGATCGGTGGACGACGCGGCGTCGACGACCCGTTCGCAGTCGGGGACGGTCGTGCAGAGCGGCTTCTCGACGAGCACGTGCACATCAGCGTCCAGCACGTCCTCGAGCACGGCGGCGTGGGTCATGTTGGGCGTCGCGACGACGACCGCGTCGCACGAATCGGCCGCGAGCAACGACCGGTGGTCCGCGTGCACGTCGGGCGCCGCCTCGGACCCGAGTGCGGCGAGGCTCTCCCGGATCGACTCCGGATGCGGATCCGCGAGCGCGGTGACCGTCGCCCCGGGCAGTGCGACGAGGTTGCGCAGGTGCTCCTGACCCATCATTCCGCAGCCGATGACGCCGTACCGGACCTCGTCGGTGCGCGGCATCAGATCCCGCGCGCGGCGCTCGCGTCCCGCGCGCGGCGAACCCGCCGGGGCGTCCACCGCCAGGCGATCCGGAGGACGTCGACCGCGGCGCGCGCCGAGTCGCTCACCCGCCGGACGCTGCTCCCGTCCACCGCGGTCCACGTCACAGGGCGTTCGACGATTCGGAGCCCGAGACGCTCGGCGAGCACGAGGACCTCGACGTCGAACGCGAAGCGGTCGCATCGCACCAGGCCGAAGATCGTCCGGGCCGCCGGGCCCCGGAACACCTTGAACCCGCACTGCGTGTCGTGGATGTGGACACCCGTCGACCATCGTGAGAGCAGATTGAACGCCTGACCCATGATTGCCCGATCCCGGGTGCCCTGCTTGACCACCGCGCCGGGAACCGAACGCGATCCCACCACGACATCGGCGTCACGGAGGTCGTCGAGGAACTGGGGCAGCGCCTCGAGGTCGGTCGCGAGGTCGGCGTCCATGTACAGGATCGCGTCGCCGCGGGCGGCGAGGACCCCGGCCCGGACGGCGGCGCCCTTGCCCTGGTTGTGCTCCAGTCGGAGCACCTGCCGGTGCCCGGAGAAGTCGAGGAGCGCCTCGGCGACGGCCGCCGTGCCGTCGGTGCTGCCGTCGTCGACGACGACCACCTCCACGTCGGCGCCGACGGTCGCCGCAGCCAGCGCATGCAGCGTCGCACCGATCCGGGTCGCTTCGTTGTACGCGGGGATCACGACGCTGAGCGTCGGCGCTCCCACGTACCCGTCCCCGCTCGTCACTCGGCTCCCCGCGCTCCACTGCCTGTCGGACGGTCAATCGTCGCGCACCCGACCGTCACGTGGAGACCTCCCGCAACACCCGTTCGAGCTCCCCGACGGCACGCTCCCACGTGAATCCGCGGGCGCGGTCGCGGGCGGCCCGGGCGAGTCGTCCCCGTGCCGCATCGTCGCTCGCGAGCCGGGTCCACGCCGCCACGAATTCGTCGTCGTCGGCGGCGAGCACACCGGTCTCGCCGGCGACCACCGAGTCGCGGACTCCGCGGACGTCGTACGCGACCGTCGGGGTGCCGAGCGCGGCCGCTTCCATGACGACCGTGCCCCAGCCCTCGTGGGCCGCAGGGTGCACGAGCAACCAGGCCTCCGAGAGGAGCCGCCGCTTCTCGATGTCGTCGACGGCTCCGGTGAACTCGACGTCGGGCCCTGCCGCGGCGCGCAGCGTGGCGGCCTCGGGCCCGTCTCCGACGATCACGAGGCGCCCCCCTGTCACGGGCCGCACCCGTTCCCACAGCTGCAGGACGCGCCCGATTCGCTTGTGCGGCACCAGCCGCCCGAGCGCGACGAACAGCGGGGTCGCGGCCTCAGGTCCCGACGCGTCGATCGGGTCGCTGCCCATCTCGATCGTGTGGACCCGTTCGGCATCGACACCGATCGCGACCAAGTCCGCGGCCGTGCTCGCGGACACGGCCACGAACACGCACCGCCGGTAGACCCGGGGCATCGCGCGGCGCTCGAGGAACCGGCCGATCCACGCGAGCGGGGCCGGGAAGTACATGCGCCACTGGTCGACGTGCACGTGGTGCACGAGGCAGACCACCGGTGCGCCTTGCCAGAGGGGGCTGAAGTACGGGATGCCGTTCTCGACGTCGACGACGACATCAGGGCGAGGGAACTGGCGCCGGGCGACGAACGGGAGGCGCAGGTACTGCGAGTAGGTGCCACCAGCGTCGTGCGTGGGATACGGGTGCGACCCGACGGGGCCCCCGCAGGCGAGCGCGACCTCGTGCCCGTCGTCCTGGAGGCCACGCGCGAGCCGGTCGACGACGTACTCGGAGCCCCCGGCTTGGGGGTGCGAGAGGTCGCGCCAGGAGAGGAAGAGGATGCGCATGGGTTCCGGGTTCGAGGAGGTGCGTACCGGGCTGGTGCGCCCGACCACACGGAGCCGGCCGCACCGAGATGGGCCGGGACGCATCATAGGATCGCGACGGCCCGGAGCCGGTCCCGGCGCCGAGTCCCCGCGCCGAGTCAGTGAGTCCAAGGAGCGACGTGACGGCGACAGCGACGACGGCGGGCGCGGGGCTTCGGGCTCGGTGCTCGCGACCGGTCGTGTTGCTCGGGGCCGCGATCGCGCTCGTGGCGTTCATCTCCGTCCTGCTCAGCGCGCCCGGTCGCTACATCGGCGACAACCGGTTCGAGCTGTACTGGTCGCCGCTCGACCTGCTGCAGCGTCACCTCGCCGTCTGGGACGCGACCCGCGGCCTCGGGCGGCCCCGCTGGGACTTCTGGCCGGTCCCAGCTTCGGCCATGGCCCTGCTCCGAGGACTCGGGCTCGGACCAGCGCTCTCGGAGCGGGTCTGGCACGCCACGTTGCTCACGACGGCCGGAACCGGCATGGTCGCCGCCCTGCGGCTCTTCCGACCTCGTATCGGTTGCTGATGCTGCATGCGGCGAAGGTGAAAACAGGCTAAATAGTGTCTGTATTTAAAGTCCGATAGTTGCGTT
>JAWOIO010000151.1:0-13451 GCA_046484625.1 Acidimicrobiia bacterium | reverse complement strand
TCGTCGTAGTACCCCTGCATCACGTGGTAGCCGCGGGTGACGACCTCGCCCGGCTCCCCCACCGGCACCTCGACGCCGTCGTCGTCGACCACCCCCAGCTCGGTGTCGGGGATCGCCTTGCCCGACCAGTGCGCGATCGTCTCGGGATCGTCGTCGTGGCGACACATCGCCGTCGTGCCGGTGCTCTCGGTGAGCCCGTAGCCGGTGATGATCGTCTCGAAGGTCATCTCGTCGCGCAGTCGCTCGATCAGCCGGACCGGGACCGCGGCCGCACCCGTGACCGTGAGCCGCAGGGACGACAGGTCGAACGTGTCGCGCCCGGGGGCGTCGAGGATGCTCTGGAGCAGCGTCGGCGGACCCGGGAGCACCGAGATGCGCTCGGCCGCGACCGCCGCGAGCACCTTCGGCACGTCGAACACCGCGAACGGCACGATGGTCGCGCCGCGCAGGATGCACGACATCCAGCCCGCCTTGTACCCGAAGGTGTGGAAGAACGGGTTGACGATGAGGTACCGGTCGCCGGCGCGCAGGCCCACGACGTCGGTCCAGGCCTCGTAGACCCGCACGCTCTGACCGTGCGTGGTCATGACGCCCTTGGGCCGGCCGGTCGTGCCCGAGGTGAAGATCAGGTCGGAGAGGTCGTCGGGCGCGACTGCGTCGATCCGGGCGTTGGCGGTCGGCTCGTCGACGTCGTCGCCGGCCGCGAGGTACCCCGCGAGCGAGACGGTGCCCTCGGGGGCGTCGCCCCGCAGGACCACGGTCCGGTCGAGCGCGGGCAGGTCGGCGTCGGCCGCGCGCAGGAGCGCGACGTAGTCGGTGTCGAGGAAGCCGGTGACGGTGAACAGCATTCGAGCGCCCGACTTGGCGAGCACGTAGGCAGCCTCGGCGCCCTTGAAGCGGGTGTTGATGGGGACGAGCACCCCGCCGGCGCCGAGGACCCCGAGGGCGGCCACGATCCACTCGTGGACGTTGGGCGCCCAGATCGCCGCCCGGTCGCCGGGCTCCAGGCCAGAGGCGATCACGGCCCGGGTGGAGGCGACCATGCGGGCCTCGAGCTCGGCGAACGTGACCCGGACGGCCCCCTCGTCGTCGACGAGGGCCTCGGCATCGGGCCAGGCCCGAGCCGCCCGGCGCACGAGCTCGGGGATCGTCTGCGGCGACGTGGCGTGGGGCGCGGCGGGGTCGTCGGTGGGATCGGGGCTCACGGCACCGGGAGGTTACCGGGCGATAGCGTGCCGTCCCATGCCGATCGATCCTGTCGCTTCCACCGTCATCGAGATCATGGACCAGGTCTTCCCGAAGGTCGACGAGCTCGACGACCCTGTCGCCGCCCGGGCCCAGATGAAGGCCATGCCGGCCCTTCCCGACGTCGAGGAGGTCGGGAGCGTCGAGGACCGGACGATCCCCGGACCCGCCGGAGAGATCCCCGTGCGGGTGTTCCGGCCCCGTGAGGCGCCGGCCGGCCCGCTCCCCGGCGTCGTGTACTTCCACGGCGGCGGATGGGTGATCTGCGACCTCGACTCGCACGACGGTGCGTGTCGGCGGATCGCGAACGCGATCGGTGCCGTCGTCGTCTCGGTCGACTACCGCCTCGCTCCCGAGCACGTGTTCCCGGCCGCCGCCGACGACTGCTACGCGGCGACGGCCTGGGTGGCAACCCGTGCCGACGAGCTCGGCATCGACGCGGCCCACCTCGCCGTCGCGGGTGACAGCGCGGGTGGGAACCTGGCCGCGGTCGTCGCGCAGATGGCCCGCGACCTCGACGGCCCCGCGCTGGCCTTCCAGCTCCTCGTGTACCCGGTGATCGACAGCACCGCCACGGCCAACGACCACGCCTCGAAGTCGGAGAACGCCACCGGGTACTTCCTCACGACCGCGCAGATGGACTGGTACCGGGCGCAGTACCGCCCGCCCGACCACGCGGGAGACCATCCCTACCTGTCGCCCCATGTCGCGGAGTCTCTCGAGGGCCTGCCGCCGGCGTGCGTGGTGACCGCCGAGATGGACCCGCTGCGCGACGAGGGCGAGATGTACGGCCGCCTCCTCGAGGAGGCGGGCGTCCCGGTCGTGGTGCACCGCGCCGAGGGGATGTTCCACGGCTTCTTCAACATGGACACCGTGCTCGACGGCGCGAAGCAGGCCCAGGACGTGGCGTTCACCGCGATGCGTTCGGCGCTGGGTATCGCCTGATGGCTTCGATCGTCCCCGCCGGGACCCTGGTCTACGGCATGCAGCTGCAGGTGCAGGCCAAGTCGAAGACGTTCGTCGAGGAGTGGGAGGCCGACGCGGGCGCCGACGAGCTCGCGGCGATCGTGCGCAAGGCCGACGAGACGGGCTTCTTCTACGTCGCCGTCTGCGATCACCTCGCGGTCACGAAGCCCCTCGACGCGCACATGGACACGACCTGGTACGACACGGTCGCGACCCTGGGGTGGATCGCCGGGATCACCGAGCGGGTCCGGATCATGTCGCACGTCTACGTGCTCAGCTACCGCCACCCCCTCCACACCGCGAAGTCGTTCATGACCCTCGACGAGCTCTCCGGTGGGCGCGTCATCCTCGGCGTCGGTGCCGGACACCTCGAAGGTGAGTTCGACCTCCTCGGGTTCGACTTCGCCGAGCGGGGCCGGGTCACCGACGCCGCGATCGACGTCGTGCGGGAGGCGCTCGCGCACGAGTACCCCGAGATCGACACGCCGTACTGGGGCCACCTCGCCGATGGCGGCATGGCGCCGCGGCCGCGTCAGTCGCCGCTCCCGATCTGGGTCGGCGGCTCGTCGAAGCCGGCGCTGCGCCGGGCGGCCGAGCGCGGCGACGGGTGGCTGCCGCAGGGCACGCCGCGCGACGAGATGCCGGACCAGATCGCCTTCCTGCTCGAGCACCGCAAGGCCACGCGCGGCGACGAGCCCATCGACCTCGGCACGATCACCGAGTACCTCTACGTCGGCGACCCGGGGTGGGATGTCGGCGACCAGACCCTCTCCGGAGATCCCGCGATGCTCGCCGAGCGCCTCAACGAGTTCGGCGCGATGGGCGTGAGCCACCTCCAGGTGCGGTTCCGGAACCGCTCACTCGACGAGCTGCTCGACCAGATGGACGCCTTCGCCCGCGACGTCGCCCCGCACCTGCAGCGCTGACCCCCACCCTCCCCCGTCACCTTTTTGGCGTCAGATGCTGCTGATATCCGACAGTTTCTGACGCCAAAACGGTGGGAGGTCAGCGACCCGAGCGGGGCAGGCCGAGACCGCGCTCGGCGATGATCGAGCGTTGGATCTCGCTGGTCCCCGCGTAGATCGTCGTGACCTGGGCGTGGCGGTGCGCCTGCTCGATCCAGCCGTCGGCGACCGCCCCCGGCGCCTCGTGGGCGAGCAGCCCTTCGGGAGCGCTGGCGTCGAGCAGATCGGCGGCGGCCCGCACGAGCGCCTCCGACGCGAACAGCTTCGCCATCGAGCCCTCGACGAAGCCCGGGGTGCCGGACGCCGTGACCGCCGTCATCCGGTGCGCCAGCGCCCGAGCCACCTCGAGATCCGCGACGGCCTGCACCAGCCGGACGCGCGTCGCGGGCCGGTCGAGCATGCCGGGCACCGTCACCGCCCATTCCACGAACCGGTGGACGAGACGGTCGAGCTCCCCGACCATCGTGGGGTTGCGCTCGAACGCGAGCGCAACCCCCATCACGCTCCAGCCGTCGTCGACGCCACCCACGCGACAGGCGTCCGGCACCCGGACGTCGGTGTAATACGTGACGTTGGTCCGCTCGCCTCCGAGCGTGTGGATGGGTGTGACCTCGATCCCGGGTGTGTTCATCGGGACGAGGAACATCGTCAGGCCCCGGTGCTTCGGCGCGTCGGGGTTCGTCCGGGTCAGCAAGAAGACGTACGCGGACTCATGGGCGAGGGTCGTGAACATCTTCTGACCGTTGATGAGCCAGTCGTCGCCGTCGCGCTCGGCCCGGGTCGACGCCGCGGCCACGTCCGAGCCGGAGTCGGGCTCGCTGTACCCCAGGCAGCAGAGCACCGAACCGTCGAGGATCGCGGGCACGATCTCGCCCCGCTGCTGCTCGGTGCCCACGAGCGCCAGCGTGTGCGCGACGAGGTTCGACGTGCCCCACCCGTCGACCGGCGCGCCGACGCGTGCGAGCTCGTCGTGCAGCTCCTGCATCTCCCACGGTCCGCGCGCCTGGCCTCCTTGGTCGACGGGCCACTCGGCCGCGAGCCATCCCACCCGGGCGAGCGCGGCATGCAATCCCCAGTCGTGCATGGTCCCGGTGTCGTGCGCCTTCCGGACGACCTCGGCCGGGCAGTGCTCGTCCAGGAACGCCCGCACCTCCCGACGGAACGTCGACGGATCCGGGTCGTCGAGGTTCCAGCCGACGCGCGCGAGCCCTGCGGCGATCCGATCCACCTCGCCGGCCGGATCGCCGAGCACGAGCGCCCACGCGGTCGCGCGCCGGAAGAACAGCTGGGCGTCGACCTCGAGCATGAAGCCGTACCCCCCGTGGACGTGCAGGTTGGTTCCGGCGACGGCCCGAACGGCCCGGCCGGCGACCCATGCGCTCAACGGGGCGAGCACCGCTCGGACCGTCCCCTCCGACGCGGCGGCTCGTTCGACCAGCAGCGCCGCGCCGTCGAGCTCCGTCGCGACGTCGGCGAGCCGGTGCTGGATCGCCTGGAAGCTGCCGATCGGGACGCCGAACTGGTGACGATCGACGGCATACGCGACCGCCTGGTCGAGCGCGCCCCGCCCGAGGCCGACGAGCGCCGCAGCCAGCAGGATGCGCATCTCGTCGAGGGCCAAGGCGTGGAGGTCGTGCGCTTCCGAGCCCGTGGCGAGCACCGTGCGATCTCCCGCGACGGATCGATCCGCGAGCGGCGCGGCCCCGAGGTTCGCGGTCGCCGACCCGGGGGCCGGTGCGCGGAGGAGCACCAGGTCGTCGCCGTCCATCCCGACGACCGCCGAGGCGACGGCCCCCGCCGGGACCCGCGGCCACATCCCGTCACGAGCCGGGCGCACTGCCAGCGTGGCGATCCCCTCCCCGTGCGCGAGCGGCTCGAGGCACGCGTCGAGACGGTCGAGGAGCCGGTTCGCCACCAGCGTCTCGACGATCGGAACCGGTGCCAGCGCCCGCCCGGCGCAGCGCACGATGATGGCGAGCGCGTCGAGTGGAGCACGATCCACTCCGACGGCGAGCTCGGGGATGCCGAGCTCGCGAAGCCTCGTCCAGAGCGACGGGTCGAAGCCGAGCGGCTCGGCGGCGCGCACCACCTCGGTCGGCGACTCCTTGGCGAAGAAGGTCGTGAACGCCGCCTCGAGCGCGGCGTCGTCGTCCGGCGCGTCGTCGTCCGGCGCGTCGTCGTCCGGCGCGTCCGGGCCCGGCTCGGGTGCCCCGCTCACTCCGGCCACTCGACGTGCGCACGGATCGCATGACCCGCCTCGTCGAGCCAACCCTTGCCCCGCGCGTACTCGAGCATCGCCTCGAGGTCCGCGTCCCAGCCGTCATCGACCCGACCGGCGGCCATGCGGCGCACGGCGTCGACCGCGATCCACGCGTCGTCGCCCTCGAGCCGGCCGGCCGCGGCATCCACGAGCGCGCCGTAGACGAGGGCCCCGTCCCTCCCACCGGACACGAGCACATGGAAGCGTGCGGTGTCTTCGGGCGCTTCGAGCGTCACGACCGGCGGCGTGGCCGACAGGTCGACCTGGACGAACACGCGCTCAGCGTACGGGCAGCCTCACTCGCCGGCCAATGCGCGGTCCACCGCGGCGCGGATCGATTCCCGGGTCGCCGGGAAGGGCACCACGACGCAGTCCGCCAGAAGGCCGGCGTGTCGTTCGAGGCTCGGCTTGGGAGCCTCGACCACGACTGGAGTGCGGGGATGCTTCGCACGCAGGGCTCGGAGGACCTCGGCGTGCTCGGGACGGTCCGGGTTGAGTCCGTGCACGATGACGTCGGCCCCGGCGGCGAGCGCACAGTCCTCGTCGAACACCAACGGACACCGGTGACGCGGGAGGCCGTCGGGACCCTGACAGACGGCCACCTCGCACCCCTCGTCCTCCAGGAACCGCTCGACGGCGAACCCCACGCCCACATCCGGGTTCTCGACGAGCACGCGCGGCCGCGTCCGGTCCTCGGACCAACCGCGGGAGCTCGGCGGCGTGCGCCGGAAGATGTTGCGCATGGCGAACCTCACCTGTTCGGCGAACGGGCGTGCCCACCGATCGTCCACCCTCCCGCCGCTCCCGGTAGGGCCGAAGGTCCTGCGAAATGTGTCGCCCGGCACAGACCAAGGTCCCTATGACGACGGGACCCAAGGGCACAGCGTGGGGGCATCTCGGCTCACGCGCGGCCGCCGTGGTCAGCGCCCGGGACCAGGAGGTGGCTCATGGCAATGGCGGAGCCCACACGTCGTCCACCCTGGGAGCGGTCGGAGTTCCGCTTCTGGATCGTCGGGATCTCGGTGCTGGCACTCCTCGCGGCGGTGTTCTCGATGGTCGCGATCGCGACCTCGCACCCGAAGGAGACCAAGGTCGTGAGCACCGGCGACGCGGCGGCCGCGTCGTCGAGTGCGGCGGCGGCATCGTTCCCGGGTCAGAAGATCGACTTCAGCGCCGAGCCAGCCGACGATTTCGAGGCACGCGACCCGGTGGCCCCGGTGACCCCTACGGGCACGGTGCACCAGATCGAGATGCACGCGACCGAGAAGCTCATGGAGATCGCGCCGGGCGTGAAGCAGAAGATGTGGACGTTCGACAACCAGGTCCCCGGTCCGGTCCTGCGGGGCAAGGTCGGTGACACGTTCGAGATCACGCTCATCAACGACGGGTCGCTCGGCCACTCGATCGACTTCCACGCGAGCAAGGTCGCGTGGAACGTGGAGATGCGCACGATCGAGCCGGGCAAGGAGCTGCTGTACCGCTTCGTGGCGGGACAGTCCGGCATCTACATGTACCACTGCGGCACGACGCCCGTCCTGCACCACATCGGCAACGGCATGTACGGCGCGATCATCATCGATCCGCCCGACCTCGCACCGGTCGACCACGAGTACGTGATGGTGCAGTCCGAGCTCTACACCGCCCCCAAGGGCGACGTCGCCGACCTCAACAAGATGCTCGCCAACGAGTGGGACGCGGTGGTCTTCAACGGCTACCCCAACCAGTACCTGCACCGGCCGATCCGGGTGGAGCCCGGCCAGCGCATCCGGCTCTGGGTGCTCGACGACGGGCCGTCGGAGAACTCGGCGTTCCACATCGTCGGCACGATCTTCGACACCACGTACAAGGAAGGCGCGTATCTCCTGCGACCCGGAGGACAGGGCGGGTCGCAGGTGCTGGACCTCCAGCCCGCACAGGGTGGGTTCGTCGAGTTCGACTTCGCGGTCCCGGGGCTCTACCCCTTCGTGACCCACAAGTTCTCGAGTGCCTCCATCGGTGCGGTCGGGCTGTTCCAGGCCGGTGAGGTCGAGACGACCGCCTCCGAGTAGGCACTGACGCCTCGGCCGTCAGGCCTTCCGCAACGCGCACCGGGCCGGCTGTCCCCCTCCGGGCAGCCGGCCCTTGCGCGTCCCGGACCCGACGACCGGATCCGACGACCGGATCCGACGACCGGATCCGACGACCGGATCCGACGAGCGGATCCGACGAGTGGGTCCGACGAGCGCCTCCGATCGCTCCCCGGACGCGGCGTAGGGTCTGCCCGTGGCCGAGTTCGAGACGCTCCTGGTCGAGACCGACGACGACGGCGTCGCGACCGTCACGCTCGACCGTCCGGACCGGCTCAACGCGTTCGACGTCGTCCTCACGTCCGAGCTCCACGGGTTGTGGCGTTCGCTGCGTCGCGACGACGACGTGCGCGCCATCGTCCTCACCGGCGCGGGCGACCGGGCGTTCTGCACCGGCATCGACCGCGCCGACGAGATCCCCCAACCGACCGGGCCATGGATGATGGACGATCCCGGCCTGCTCCTCGGCCCGAAGTCGGCCGACCTGTGGAAACCGGTCGTCGCCGCCGTGAACGGGATGGCCTGCGGTGGGGCCTTCTACATGCTCGGGGAGGTCGAGACGATCGTCGCCGCCGAGCACGCGACGTTCTTCGACCCGCACGTCACGTACGGGATGACGGCTGCCTTCGAGCCCATGCTCATGTCGGCCCGGATGCCGTTCGGCGAGATCATGCGGCTCACCCTCCTGGGCAACCACGAGCGGATGTCGGCACGCCGAGCGCTGCAGGTCGGCCTCGTCCAGGAGGTCGTTCCCGGCAACGAGCTGCTGGGCCGGGCGCAGCAGCTTGCACGCGAGATCGCCGAGGGGCCTCCGATCGCCGTCCAGGGGACCGTACGGTCGATCTGGCTGGCCTCCGAGCTCGCCCGGAGCCAGGCCGTGGGCCTCGGCGACGTCATGGTCGGCCTGGGTAACGTTCCCGACCTCCTCGCCGAGGGTCAGGAACGGTTCGCCTCCGGGGCGCGCGTCGAGTGGAGACTCCGATGATCGGACCGGAGGCCGCGTCACTCGACGGCAAGGTCGCGCTCGTCACCGGTGCCGCGCAAGGTATCGGCGCCGCCGCCGCGTCGGCGCTCGCCCGCTTCGGCGCCGACCTGGCGATCTGTGACCGCGACCCGGTCGGCATGGCCGCGACTGCCGCCGACATCGAGTCGTGCGGCCGTCGCTGCGAGACCGCCGAGCTCGATGTGCGAGACGCTGACGCGGTCACCGCCTGGCTCGGCGTGCTCGCCGAGCGCTACGGGACGATCGACGTCCTCGTCAACAACGCCGGTGGTGGCTTCTACGCCGCCGTCCTCGACGTGAACGCCAAGGGGCAGCGCTCCCTGATCGACGAGAACTTCACGAGCGTCACGAGCTTCGTGCGCGGATGCGTACCGCTCATGCCCGAAGGCTCGTCGATCGTCAACATCACGTCGATCGAGGCGTCACGCGCCGCACCAGGATTCGGCATCTACGCCGCGATGAAGGCGGCCGTCGAGAGCCTGACCAAGACCCTCGCCCTCGAGCTCGCACCGGTGGGCATCCGGGTCAACGCGCTGGCACCGGACGCGATCCCGACCCCCGGCGACGAGGTCCTCGGCGACGCCGTCAGCCAGGGGACCCGGGAGGCCTACGGGCGCAAGGTGCCGATGGGATGGGGTCACGTGGACGACTGCGCCGGTCCGATCGTGTTCCTCGCGTCGGCACTCTCGCGCTACGTCACCGGCACGGTGCTCCACGTGGACGGCGGGAGCCATGCCGCATCGGGCTGGGCCCGCCGGGACGACGGCACCTACGAGCCCTGATCAGCTTCCCCGTTCAGGGGGACCGGATCAGGGGGCCCGGATCAAGGGGAGTGGACGGAGCCGCCGAGGTAGGCGCGGTCGAGCGCGGGGCCGACTTCATGGGGCGGGCCGGTGAACTCCACCCGGCCATGCAGCATGATCGCCGCGACGTCGGCCACGCCCAGCACCTCGTGGGCGAACTGCTCGACGATGAGGATCGACACGTCGTCCTGGGCGATGTTCTTCACGACCTCGTAGAGCTCTTCGACGATGAGTGGCGCGAGTCCCATCGAGAGCTCGTCGAGGAGCAGGACCTTGGGATCGATCGCGAGCGCCCGGGCCATGGCGAGCATCTGCTGCTCGCCGCCCGACAGCGTGCCCGCGACCTGCTTGCGTCGCTCCTTCAGCCGCGGGAACCGCGCGAACGCTCGCTCCTGAACGGTCTTGAACGACGCGCCGGTGTACGTCGCCATCCGGAGGTTCTCGGTGACGGTCAGGTTGGGGAAGATCCCGCGACCCTCGGGAACGAGGCAGACGCCGCTGCGCGCGAGCTGGTCGGGCGCGATGCCGGCGATGTCGCGCCCGAGGACCTCCACCGTCCCGTCCGTGGCGGGGAGCTGCCCACTCAGCACCTTCAGCGTCGTCGACTTCCCGGCCCCGTTCGGGCCGAGCAGCGCGTACACCTGTCCGGGCTCGACGACGAGATCCACGCCGTGCAGCACCTGGATGGTGCCGTACGCGGCGGTCATGCCCTGCACGGAGATCACGGCGTCGGCGGTCGCGACCGCGGGTGCACCCCCGGCGACCACAGCCTCTAGCGCCGGCCCGGCAGTCGACTCCTCGGCGGCGTCGGCGTCGTCTCCGAGGTACGCGGCCCGCACGGTCGGGTTCGCCTGGACCTCGGCCGGCGTGCCCTCGGCGATGAGGCGACCGAAGTCGAGTACGTGGATGTGGTCGCAGGTCCCCATCACGAAGCTCATGTCGTGCTCCACGAGGAGGACGCCGAGCCCGGTGCCCACCAGCTCTCGGAGCAGGCTCCCGAGCGCTTGCGTCTCCGACTCGTTCAGCCCTGACGACGGCTCGTCGAGGAGCAGGACCCGGGGCTTCGTCGCAAGTGCGCGTGCGACCTCGACGAGTCGGGCCATCCCGGTCGGGAGCCGGTCGACCCGCGCGTCCGCCGCGGCCGTGAGGCCCACCTGCTCGATGACCTCGTCGGCGAGCATTCCCGGGTCGAACCCTTCGGTGGACCATCCGCGGCGCATCTCGGCCGCGACGAGCACGTTGTTGCGCACCGACAGGGTCCCGAAGGTCTCGAGTCGCTGGAACGTGCGCCCGATGCCGAGCCGCGCCCGGCGGTGCGGACGCGTGGACGTGATGTCCTGGTCGTCGAGGAACACGGCGCCCGACGTCGGCGTCTGCAGGCCTGTGACCACGTTGAACAGCGTCGTCTTCCCCGCGCCGTTCGGGCCGATGAGTCCGGTGATGTGACCCGACTCGACGGCGAACGAGACCGCGTCGAGCGCGAGGAGCCCGCCGAACCGGACGCTGACCCCGGAGATGTCCAGCAGTGCCATCGCCTCAGCCCTCCCCGATGGGAGTCGCGGTCGGCGTCGGAACGGGCGGATCGCCGCCACCCTGGTCGTCCTCGGGAGCGACCGGTGGCGTCGCGCCTCCCTCGCCGTACCTCCCGAGGCTGATCTCGGTCACCACACCCTCGGGGCTGCGCCCGATCCCGATGCCGGCGAGGCCCGGGCCTATCCGAGACCAGGTCTGCACGACGTCGACGCTGCCGATCTTGATCGTGGGCAGGATCTCGACGAGCCACGTGAAGCTCTGGAGCAGGATGCCACCGAAGAGGGCGCCGGACACGAGCGCAGTGCCACCGACGACGAGCAGGAGCAGTAACGGCAGGCCCTGGAGCATCTCGAAGTTCTGCGTGCTCGCGGAACCTCGAGCCACGCCGATGAGTGCGCCGCCGAACCCGGCGATCGCCGCCGAAAGGGCGAACACCGCGAGCTTGGTGGACAGCAGGTTCACCCCGAGGGTCGCGCACGCGGCCGGGCTGTCGCGCATCGCGACCAGCCTCCGACCGAAGGCGCCGCGCCGGAGCCAGACCACCGTCATCCCGACCGCGCTGAAGAGGACGGTCGCAGTGATCAGGAAGCCGCCGTCCTGGGTGAAGTCGATCCCGAGGAACGTGAACGGCGCGCTGACGTCGGTGCCGAGCACCTCGAGTGGCGCGATGCGCTTGCCGGCACCACCGAAGACCTCGGGCTGGTCGAAGATCACGAACTGCGCCATCCGCGCGAACGCCATCGACGCCAGGGCCAGATACAGGCCCTGGAGCCGCAAGGCAGGGAACGCCATCAGCACCCCGAACGGCACCGCGGCGGCCGCGCCTACGAGGAGGAGGAACGGACTGCCCGGATCGAAGAGGTAGACACCGAACACGTCCCCACCCGCGTTCGAGAACTCCACCGTCGCCCACGCGCCGATGCCGACGAAGGTGATCTGTGCGAGCGAGATCTGGTTGGCCCAACCGGTGAGCGGGACCATCGAGATCATGACCACGGCAGTGACGACCGCCAGCGTCATCCGACGCACGTCGGGACGTTCGAAGACCCCTGCGAGAACCGCCATCACGAGCACCACGCAGACGAAGCCGAACAGCGCGCGCTTCATCGAGATGAGCCGCGCGGTCTTCATCGCCATCGAGATGCGGCCCTCGATCCGCGCCTGAGGGACGAACAGCAGCGCGAGGAACAAGATGATCGTCGGGATCGCGAGGCTCGCTGACGACCAGCGCCCCGACCAGATGAGGAAGTTCTGCTGGAACGAGAGGGAGAGCCCGATGATCATCCCGCCGATGAACGTCATCGGCAGGCTCCGCAGCCGTCCGATGATCGCGGCGGCGAACGCATCGACGATGAGCAGGGTCAGCGTCTCGATGCTGAGCCCACTCAGCTCCTCGGCGAGGAAGATCCCGGCGAGCGCCGCCATCGCCGAGCCCAGCATCCAGGCGAACGCCGAGATGCGGGCCGGACTGGCACCGTTGAGGGCCGCGAGCTCACGGTTGTCGACCACCGCGCGCATCGCGATCCCGACCCGCGTGCGGTTCAGCATCAGCCAGAACCCGAGCGCGAGGAGGAAGGCGGCCGCGATGGTGATGAGGCGGTAGTACGGCAAGAACGTCTGACCGACGAAGAACCCGTCGCTCCCGAAGAAGGTCGGGATCGAGCGGGACTCGTTCGGGTCCCAGATCGTCCCGGCGACGCCGATGAGGGCGAGCATGAGACCGATCGTGACCACCAGCTGGGCGACCAGCGACGCGCCCGCGAGGCGTCGCATCAGTAGCCGCTCGATCAGCAGCCCCATGATGGGTGCCGCAACCAACACGGTGAGGCACAGCGCGACGAACGTCTGGATCCCCGCGTTGACCTTCAGCTCCCAGTAGACGAACGCCATGAACATGCCGATGGCACCCTGGGCGAAGTTGAACACCCCCGAAGTCGTGTACGTGACGACCAAGCCGCTGGCCGCGACCGCATAGATCGAGCCGATCGTCACGCCGACGACGAGGAAGAACAGCAGGGAGTCCGCGGTGATGCTCCGGCCCGCCCACGACTCCTGGACCACGAACCCCACGAACAGCGCCGCCGCGAGCCCGGCCATCAGCCGCCCGCGATTGGGCCGGCGCCGGGCTTGCTCGATCGCTGCGGTCACTCGGGATCCCTTTTCCGGTTCGGTTGTGGGCGTGCTTCAGGCTGATGGCGCGGAGAGGCCTAGCCGCCGATCAGATCGAGCTCGAGCTCGACCGCGTCGGCCGACTTGCAGTCGAAGGTCCCCTTCTTCTTCGGGTGCACCCGCACGAACTTGCCGGACTTCACCTGGAGCAGCGCGAAGCACTCACTGGCCCTGCGGTCACCGACGTCGGTCGGAGCGATCATGCCGTCGGCGGTGAAGTCGTTGATCTCGGACGAACCGGCGAGGACCGCCGCTCTCGTGACGGCGTTCGGTCCCTCGGCCTCCACGATGTTGTTCACGATGTCGCGGAAGTAGATCGCGGACGCCCAGGCCTGGGCACCGAACCCGTCGGCCTGCTCACGACCCGTGAACTTCAGGAAGTTGGCCATCATCTTGTTGCTCTTGGCTTCCTCGAACGGGACGAACCCGAGGTACACGAAC